>DOEC01000028.1:0-8114 GCA_003524085.1 Bacillota bacterium
ATTAAGATTAATTATTAGTCTTAATATACCCCCCCCCCATACTAGGTTTTAAAGTGTATTTTGTTTCCATGCTTATTCTCCTTTATATTTAATAGTTACGAATTAAAATGTACTTTATATTTGCAAATTTTTATGTACAAATTACTCTTCTATTACGTACTAATAATATCAAAAAAAATACTGTTTTTCAAGTACTTTTTAATTATTTTTAATAACATTTTAAATATCTGTTGTTTTTATGTCCTTAAATACAAACACGCTTATTATTACTGCATATACTAAAATGAATATTGATATGAAACCATATACACAGAATGATCCTGTTATAAAGTAACTAGCTATG
The DNA here is from genome assembly GCA_003524085.1 of Bacillota bacterium. Lineage (GTDB taxonomy): Bacteria > Bacillota_I > Bacilli_A > RF39 > UBA660 > CAG-628. The sequence continues at coordinate 344 of DOEC01000028.1, forward strand.
TCTATTAAACATATTACAGGTATTACTACTATAGTTATTTTGCTTACAATACTACTTTTGTATTTCAAACATAATGGAATAGCAATCAGTGTAATAATTAAAAATATGTAATCTATTATGTATGTTGGTATGAACCAATTCCAAGCATCTTTGTATGAAGTTGTTACTATACTTTCTACTTCAGGACTTTTGCTAATAATACCTGCAAATATTGAAGCTACATAAATAGTTATTTTTTCTAAGCTAAAAATAAATATTAGAGATGCACTTAGTATAAGCATTGTAATTTTGATAATCTTTTTATATAAATCTCCCACTTTTATTCCTCCTAGTATAAGTATACAATAAAGTTAAAATTAAGTAAAGAAAAAACTGTAACTAATCGTTACAGCCACTTTTACAAACTGTGCTTTTTATTTCGTTAAATGATTTTTCTAATTTTGTTTTTAAAGCATCTAAATTCTCATTTTTCCAGTACTCTTCTGGAGTTTTGTAACCTTTTGTATCTTTTGATGTTTCGTCATCAAATTCAACTATTTTTCCATTTTGTACAATAATTATTGCAGGTACGTATATTCTTTTGTTTCCTTCATCATCATTTGGTAAATATACATCTAATATTTTCACTATTTTTTGATATTCTTCTGTGTTGTTTTTTCTGTCTTCTTTGATGTTAAAGTAATATACTTTGTCTATACCAACTTTTTTAGCTACTTCTTCAACATATGGAACGTAAGCTTGACACCATGGGCATTCTGGAAAACCTAGATATACTACACCATTTCCTTTTTCTAGAATGTTTATTATTTGGTCAACACTTCTATAAACGAATGGATTATCATCACTTACATTAGTGTATTCACTCTTAAATTTCTTTGCATCATCAATTTTATTGTCGTCCTTCTTAATTAGGAAGAAATATGATAGTATTAAACCCAATACTATAAGTATACCTCCTATTATAAATATTTTTTTTTCTTTCATGTTTATCCTCCTTCTATTAAAATGATAGCATATTTATTTTTATTTGTAACTAAACTTTAGGTTGAATTTATTTTTTATTACACGTTTTGCTTAAGTTTAGTGGAATTTTATAGGTTGTTGTTTTATTTTTTTCATCGGTTGCATTTATTTCAATATATAAGCTTGAGTTATCATAGTCGTTACAATTTTTTGAAAAGTCTTCTAAGTCAAAGTCTATTTTTTCTAGGTAACTTTCTAGTGAGATAACACCATCATACTTATATTTACAAGTATCTAATACTTTTAGTACGTTATCTTTTTGTTCATATAGGTTACATTCTATTTTTGTGTATTTTGATGTGTCATCTCCACCACAATATGTTACGTTTGATAAGTGTAAATGGCTATTGTTTTTATTGTATGCAAGTGAGCCAAATATATTAAAGTCTTTACAGTTAGACGTTACTGTTTTAAAGTTTATTTCTGAGTTATTAGAATGAAATAATATTGTCAATACTATCACTAGGGTTAGTACTACTAAAGTTGATATTAGGATAATTAAATTTTTGTTTTTCTTTTTTGATACTTGAGTATCTAATACTTCGTCTAAGCTTATGTTATGCTCAGAACATATTTCTTTTAGTAAAGCAACATCTGGAAGGTTTTTTCCGTTTTCCCATTTACTTACTGCTTGGTATGTTACACCATATTTTTTAGCAAATTCGTTTTGCGTTAGATTATCCTTTTGTCTTAGTGTTTTTATTAATGAAGCAATTTTTTCTGTATTCATAATCACACCTCTTATTCGTCAAATACCTTGTATACTAGCACTGTATTTATAACCAGTAAAACTATACCTATTATTAAGTGTGTTAGGTTAAATGGAAACTTACTTACTTCATAGATTACACTTATTATACTAGATAATACAAATCCTATTATTGCATAGTATGTTTCTCTTTTGTAGTGTTTTAGACACCATTCTATTATTTTTGATATGAATATTATTCCAATAAATACTCCTAACATAAATATGAAAATAAGTATTAAGTTAGGTCCAAGATTCTTGAATGAAGTTATGTCATTAACTAAGTTTAGAATTGGTTCATAATATCCTATTAACATAAGAGTGAACGAGCCACTTATACCTGGTACGACCATAGTTACTGCTGCAATAGCGCCTACTAAAAATAATGTGATGTAACCTGTTATACTCATGTTTGTTAGTACTACATTTGAGTTTGATTTATGGAAAATAAGCATACTTATTACTATGATTAAACCTACTAGCATAAGAGTCATATCTTTTAAGTTTATTTTTGTTCCTTTTACGTTTCTTACTAAAGCAGGTATACCACCAATAATCATTCCTAGGAATATAAGTATTGTTATTATTGGAGCTTTGTCTAAACCAAATTTAATTAGTTTTGCAAATACTGCAACTGAGAAAACTACGCCTAAGCCTATTGGTAGTAAATACATGATGTATTTTTTAAAGTCAGCTATGCTTTTATAGAAATTACTTGCTGCTTCAATTAGTTCTTCATATATTCCCATTAGGACTGCTAAAGTTCCACCACTTACTCCAGGAATAACAAATGCTACACCTAGTACTATACCTTTTATAAATAATATTAATTTTTCTTTCATATTTAATTTTCCTTTCTATATAATTTTATCATATTTGATTTTCTTTGTCACTAAATGAGAACTAAAAAATACACAAGTTTTGTTATGTGTATTTTGTTAGATGTTTTTTGTTTTGTAATATTTTATAAACATTATAAGGACAAGTAGTCCTAGTAAATATGCAGCTAGTACATCACTTAGAAAGTGTACACCTAGATATAGTCTTGATAATCCTATTAGTATTATTAATATAATTAGTAGTATTCTTAAGAATAGTCTTAAGTTTTTGTTTTTTATATTTTTTAGTAAGTAAACTATAATGCCATAGAAGACTACGCTACAGACGGTGTGTCCACTTGGAAAGCTTGGGTCATGTGGTGGAGTAACTATCCATGTAAGTGGTCTATTTCTATTTATGGTTAGTTTGAATATCATATTAGTTAAATACGTTATAATAAGCGGTATACTAATTAATTTAAAGTATTTTTTTGATTTTATTAAAACTAGTATTAGTAATGGAATATAAAAGTATACACTACCAACAAATGATATAGTTCTCATGATGTAGTTTAAGAAATCTGTATGAAATATTGTTAACAACTTATCATGAATAGATGTATCTAGTGTTAATAACTCATAACTAAAATGTTTTTTTACTAGAATAAATGTTAATAACATTAAAATGATTGTTATTAAGTAGTACTTATTCACTTTTATAAACTCTTTCATATTGTGCCTCTTATATAAATAAAGTTATTAACATTAAGGCTAGACCACAAAGCATAGAAATGTATGTAATTTTTTTATCTTTTGTTTCTTTTATTAGTGGTAGGAATTCAAATAAACCGATATATAAAATCATACCAAATGTTAATGAAAGTAAACTTCCAATTAAGAAACTATTTAATGAAACTTGTCTTAATACCACAGCACCTAGTAAGTAGGAAGAGCCTATTAATACCATATATAATAAGGTTTTACTTTTTCCATAGAGTTTACTAAATGTGCTAGATAAGGTAAATCCAAGTGGGACGTTGTGCATAGCAATTCCTAAAGTTAGTATTACTGCTGCTTCACTACTAGATAAGACTGTTCCATAAAGTGTCATACCTTCTATAAAATTGTGAATAACTAGGAATATGCAAGTGATCAAAGAAATGTGTTTAATGTGGTTACTTTCTTTACCTTCTTGATGGTGGTGTCCACCTAGTATATCTAGTGCTATAATTAAACCAAATCCCATAATTGTGAAGAAAACTATAAATATTATACTTTTGAAGTTAGTTAAGCCTTCCATATAAAACTCATATGCGTCTGGTATAAGGTGGAATACACCAAGTAATAATAGAACAATGAATCCAAGTGATACACTTATATTCATTACTTTTTCGCTGTTTTTTGTACTGAATACTATTAATGAGCCAAAAAGTAGTGAGAATATTTCAAATAAACTTAATACTAATACTATAAATAATTCCATATAACTCTCCTATAAATCCATATATTTTTTAAATTTTGGAAGATCTCCTGTTTTTATTCCACTTATACTAGGTTTTACTTGGAATACTCCAGGATATTCATTTCCTTCAATTACACAGATATTGTTTTCTGTTATTACTATATCCCATCCAACGTACCTTATTGTAGGTACTCTTTTACTTAGTTTATCAACAAAAGAGAATACTTTATCAAAATCTGGGACTTTAAATCCAACGATCTTTTCGTGCGTTTTTGGGTGTTCATAGTATATACGACCAACTTCGTCTATTGCTGGGACATAAACTATACCACTTTCGTTAACAAACGTGTACATTCCTCCACTACTGAAGTTATCAACATTACCATTATTACCAATTCTTAGAATAGTGTTTAGTATTCTAGTAGTGCCAGTGTTATCTAAAAATGTGATTACTCTTAATGTGTTAACACTTCCACTATAAAGTTTAGATAATTCTTTGTTTTGAATTATTACTTCTTCTAAAAGAAATTGTTCTTTTTTCATAATGCTATTATAAAGTTTAAGTACGTTATACTCATTTTTAAATATTGATTTGTCTATTGGTATTATTTCTATACCTTTTCCACCGCAGTTGTCTAGGGGCTTACATACTATTTTTTCTTTATTATATATAAACTCTTTGAATTCTTTAAATGAAGCATCTCTAAGGTCTAAGAATTCTCTACCTAAGTATTCTTTAAATAGTTTATTGAACTCACCTTTGTCTTCTAGTAAGTGCCAGTCTTCTTTTCTATTGTATCTTTTTACTATGTCATTGTTGTATTTTCCTGTTAGGTATGTTTTTCTTTCTTTTCCATTTAGTAAGTAGAACTCAAACTCAAAGTAGTCCATGTATCCACTTCCATATAGAAGTGCACATTTTGCCATGTCAAAAAGAATGCTTAGTGTGCTTTTGTTCATTTTGTCTGCCACGATTTTTGCATGGTTAACGTATTCTTTGTATCTCATGTTTTTAATTTTTTTAAATATATAACTTATTTTCATTTAACATCACTATTAAAATTATAAATTAAATAAAGAAAAAAGTAAACCCCAAAAGATTTACTTTTCATATTTATCTAGTTAATTTTTTTGCATTACTGTAAGTTACTGCATATATGTATTTATTAGCATCGTTTATTGTTAGGAAAATGTTAGAGTTTTCGTTGATTTCATCATTTCCAACTATATCCCAGTCTTGTACATCTAAACTAGAACTGAATGCATATATTGTAGAACCTTTGAATTCTCTACTTAAGATGCAGAAGTCAGCATAGTTTTGGTAAGCAAATGCTAATGCTTCATTTTTTAGCATATATGAGTAGTTTTCATGTGTATTATTATTGTTACCATTGTTGTTATTTTCATTATTACTATTGTTATCGTCTGTGATTTTATTTGAATTATCTTTTATTACAGTGATATCTCCATCATAGATATTAACTAATGCTTCCATATATTCAATGTTAGTTGCGATTACTTCGTCTTCTTTTATGTCTCTTTTACTTACTTTTGACCAACCTTCAACGTATGATTTTTCACTTATTGCATAAACATAATTACTTCTATATGAACCTTTTATAGGAATTCTTTTTCTTAAAATATAGTAAGTATCATAGTTTTCTACTGCATATTTAATTGCTTCAGCTTTTTTGTAAACTTTGTTTTCTTTATCATTACCTAAATACATTAATTCAGTATTTTTTCCATCTTTGTTTAAGTCTACTAATGCAAATCCGTCAGCATTATAGTAGTAACTTGATAAGTCTATGTCTTTTAGTAAGAATTCTCCTAGTTCAATTGAAGTTGCTACTAGTTCAGTTCTTCTTACATCACTCTTGTCTACTCTAGTCCATCCTGAATAATTTGATACTGTTTTCTTGTCGCTTATTGCATAAACTGTAACTTTTTCTTCTTGTCTTCTATTACGACTGTCATAGTAATAAGTAACTGCAGTTTTCTTGAAGATGTAAGTATTGTCGTAGTTCATTTCAGCAACATATAGAGCTTCATATTTTTCTAAGTATTCATTATCTACACCGTTTCCTAAGTAAACATATACTGGTAATTTGTCAAGCATTTCTGTATACATACCAGTCATACTGTATACGTTTTGGTCATAAGCTACATCACTTAGATAGCTTGGATTGTAACGTCTACGACTATTTTCAGTGGCAGACACTGTTGGAGCGGAAACACCTAATGTAATTGCCCCAGATAATAATAATGAAATAATTTTCTTATTTGAATAATTCATATTCAAAACCTCCCATCTGTTAATAATTATACTACATTTGTACTTAATTTTCAACGTTTTTTTGATTTTGTGGTTTAATTAGGTTTATTTTTAAATAAAAACTCTCATATCAGAGTAAGTTGTAGTTTAACTTTAATAGAATTATCATAAAAACCTTTTTTCGGTTCTTTAATCATAATTTACTAAATTTTCAATAGTATAGTAGGTATTTATGATACATAATGAAAGATTGTTTTATATTAGAGTAACCTAAGATAAATTATTTAAAAGAAAAATTGTTAAAGTTAAAAAGAATAAAATTAATTGTTTTTATTTTGTAGTATAGGCAGTTGTTTTAATTAAATTTATAGCTAAGAATACATATTATATAAACTTTTCATTTTTTACCGAAAAAAGAAAAAACACTGAATTCGGTAAACATTTTTACTTATTTTTTGTTATAATATGTTTAGTAACGGGAGATGAGTTTAGAAATGACTTTTACTGAGGCTGTAATAGAAAGAATTAATGAACTTTGTAAGCTTAATCATATAACTACAAATAAATTGTCTGAGCTTTCCACTGTTCCAGCAACAACACTTTATGCGTTGCTTTATGATAAAGTAGAAAACCCAAGTTCTAAAAACATTTATAAATTTTGTAAAGTTTTTGGAATAACAATGAAAGAGTTTTATGACACCGAAATATTCAATAAAATGGACTTTATAGACAAATAAAGCTTTGTGACAATCTCTTTGATTGTTTTTTTTATATTGTTTAGTTTATAATCACTGATATGTATAAGGATTGTTAATTGTTCCATTTCCTGTCATTTCAAAATTTTAGTTTATTGTTATGACTGGGCTTATATAACAACTATTAGTTAACAAACAAGAAAAAAAGAAATCTAATTAAATAGATTTCTTATCTCATAGAAAAACTATTATTTATAGTTAATATACTATACATAAAAAGAACATCTTGATTATTAAATTTTATATAATTATTCAAAATTCTTGAAGAAACATATCTAATATCAACGACAGTAATCTTTTTATAACCCTCTATTAATAAAGGAATTAAACTACTGCCATAAGAATCACGAAAAACAATTAATTCTTTATTACTATTTGAAGTAGGATTAACAATATCTATAATAGAAGATGCTCCTGATAAATATATGTCATATTTATCTAATGATTTTATTTTATCATAATCATATATTTTTGTATATTTTTTAGTTTCATAATTATACACACTACTATTAAGAGTAGATGGATTAGATATTGTTTTTATAGTATCAATATCTTTAGTTACTGATAGTCTACCAGCATAAGTACCCTTAAAAGTAGTAACTGTATTTATAACATTGTTATTAGTTATATCAAAATTCATTTGATTAGCAATAGTATTTGCAACATTAAATAAATCTTCTTGTTTCCAAT
>DOEC01000028.1:8436-9307 GCA_003524085.1 Bacillota bacterium
TTTAAATTACCTTTATTAACAAAATAATTTTTATCAGGAATAATAGTATAATATATATTGCTATTATTATTCAAATATGTATTTTTTATATAATTAATCTTATTTGTTAAATTATTAATAGAATTAGTATTTAAAGGAAATATTTCTTCAACAATATAATCATCATACATATATAAATTATTATATTCACCTTTAGTAGATAATTCTATATCTATTTTAATTTTTCTAAAAGTATCTCTTCCCACAAATTGATCCGTAACATAGGAATCAAAGCTCTTAAAATAAGTACCATCAAACAATTTTTTAGTAGTCAATTCTGGCATGGTAGCAAGTTTTCTTCTTTCTGCTATAGAAATATCAGTATCTTTTTTTATAACATTAATCAAAAATAATGAAATTATAGTAATAAGAAATACTATAGTTACAACTATATCTTTAATTTTATCACTCATGTATAACCTCCTTAAAATCTAAAATATAAAAATGGATTATATGAATTATCTATCAAATAAGAAGTAACAATAAATAATATCATAACTATTAAAATTGGTTCTAAAATATTAATTATGTTATTTACATATTTATTTTTTCTTAATTTATCTATTAATGTTTTAATTAATGGAGTAGCCCCAAATAAAGAGATAATTAATACTAGTGAATAACTCTTTAAGTAATGAAGTGTATAATCATTAATAAAAGCTTCTTTATTCATACCAAATAACCCTTTAATATTAGTAAAAGCCACTTGCATATTGTCAGAATTAAATATAATAAATAATATCATAACAATAAATAATACATATATTCTTCTTACAAAAGAAGGTAATTTTTCCATAAATTTATTAAGAAATATTTTTTCTATTATAAGAAT
>DOEC01000028.1:9614-9913 GCA_003524085.1 Bacillota bacterium
TCTTTAAACCATGTACTAAGAGATATGTGCCACCTACGCCAAAACTCAGTTATGCTTTTTGATATGTATGGGTAATTAAAGTTTTCAGGGAAATTAAATCCAAATATTCTTCCAAGACCAATAGCCATATCACTATAAGCAGAAAAATCAAAATACAACTGTAGCATATAACTTATACCAAATATCCAATAAAATATTACTGTTGTTTCATTTAGAGCGAAAGCTTTAGTACAAAGTTCTCCCAATGCATTTGCTATTAATACTTTTTTAGCAAGCCCAATAGAAAATCTTCTAATACC
>DOEC01000022.1:0-12326 GCA_003524085.1 Bacillota bacterium
TTTATGTTTTGAAGATAGATATTAGTAAATATTTTTATAATATTAATCATGAAATACTTTTAGATATGGTTAAAGAAAAAATTAAGGACAAGGAAGTAATTAGTTTTCTTTCTTATATTTTAGATAGTACTAATTTAGAATATGTTAATAATGATATTAGAAGAGTGGTTAGTAGTGAAAAGTTTAGAGTGAGTAAGAAAAATATTAGTGAGTTTGAAAAGAAAAAGTTATATAGTGAACTTGATAGTATTCCTACATATAAAAGTGGGTATGGCTTACCCATAGGTAACTACAGTAGTCAAATACTTGCTGTTTTTTATTTAAATAAGGTAGATCATTTTATTAAAGAAGTTCTTGGGTGTAAGTATTATATTAGGTATATGGATGATTTAGTTATAATGGATACGGATAAAGAAAAGTTAAAGAGTTTTTTTAGTAAAGTAAGTGAGTATATTAGTTCTTTTGATTTGGTAGTTAATAAGAAAAGTGGTATTTATAAATTAAAAGAAGGGATAAACTTTTTAGGTTATAATTTTAAAGTAAGTAAAGGTATGGTTATTAGGTATAGAAGTGATACTATTAAAAGAGTGAAAAAGAAACTTAAGTGTTTGAGAGTGTATGATAGTGAAATGTATAATAAGAGTTATGCTAGTTATAAAGGGTATTTTATTATGTGTAATACTAGTGTTAGAGACAAGTATTTAAGTGAATAGTAAATGTAAATTTGCCTTTTTTATTTCAGCCAAATTTACCAGTGAGAAACTGAAAAATTAAAATAAACTAACGAAAGGATATGCTTTCTTTTTTCTTGGGAATGTGATATTATAGTTTAGGAGGGTATGAAATGATAATTGATGGAAAGAAAGTAAGAGAAGATAAATTAAGGGATTTGAAAGCGAGAATTGATGCGTTAGATAAAAAACTGACTTTGGTTGTTGTTAAAGTGGGAAATGATGAGGCAAGCGGGGCGTACGTTAAACAAAAAGAGCGTCTTGCTAAAGAACTTGGTGTAAACTTTATCAGTAGGGTGCTACCAAGTGATGTGACTGAGAGTGAGTTAATTAGTGTGATAAATGAATATAATATGGACAAACTAGTAAACGGAATAATTGTCCAGTTACCTTTACCAAAACATATTAATGAAACTAGAATAATTAATTCTATTGATGTCAATAAAGATGTGGACGGACTAACTATATTGAATACTGGTAAACTATTTCAAAATATGGATACACTGGTTAGTTGTACATCTAGAGGGATAATTGATATGCTTGACTATTATAATATTAAAGTAAGTGGAAAGAATGCTGTGGTAATTGGAAGAAGTTTATTAGTGGGGAAACCTGTTAGTATGTTACTTAATAATAGAAATGCTACTGTTACAATGTGTCATTCTAAAACAGAAAATCTTAGTGAGATAACTAGGAAGGCTGATATAATTGTAATTGCAATAGGTGTACCTAACTTTTTGACAAGTGATATGGTTAAAGAGGGTGCAGTTGTAATTGATGTTGGAATTAACAGAGTTAATGGTAAACTCGTTGGAGATGCAGCTTTTGAGGAGTTAAAAGAAAAATGTTCTTACATCACACCAGTACCTGGTGGTGTTGGACAGATGACAGTATATGAGTTATATGAGAACGTTTATAAAACTTTAAAATTAAAGAATATGTAAAGGAAGTGTAATAACTTTCTTTTTTTGTTTACAAAATATAATAAATATAATAATATTAAAATAGGTGATATTTATGGATAAAAATAGAAAAAAAGAAATAGTAAAAATGCTTTTAAATCAGAATATAAATACAGAAGATGAAGACGAATTAATTGACCTTTTGGTTGATAAATCTATTGCAATGGATGTGGATAAGGCAGATAAAGATAATGAAAAGTTTGGTGATAAAGTAGCAGATAAACTAACTGAAATTGCAGGCTCTTGGAGCTTTATTATTGGTTTTAGTTTGTTCTTAGTTATATGGGTACTTTTAAATGTATATGTGTTTGTTAATTTAGACCCATACCCATTCGTATTTTTAAACTTACTACTTAGTTGTATCGCAGCTTTACAAGCTCCTGTAATTATGATGAGTCAAAATAGAAGTGCTAAAAAAGATAGCATGAGAAGTAAGAATGATTATAAGACTGACTTAAAAAGTGAATTAATATTAGAAGACTTACATGATAAAATGGATACTATACTTAAAAATCAAAAGAAGATATTAAGTAAACTGGAGGATGATAAAAATGAATGATATAGAAATAAAATTAGAGCATTTTTTTGCATTTGATGCTAGAATAAAAAAACAATTATTAGATTTAGCTCCTAAAGAAGAGTATTCTTATAATGAAGAAAGTCTAATTAAATATTATGATCTTTTATATGATGGAATTAAAGATATTGAAGTTGAAGTCACATCTATATTAAAAGATTTAAATTTAGAGTATGCATTAGATAAAGTAAATACTATATTTAATCTTTTAAAAGAAAATATAACTATTGGAAATATAAGTATTAATAGATTAGAGCATTTATATAAAATATGTTTTTCTAACATGAGAAGTGAGACAGTTGATTATATAAAAGCAAATAGTGTAGGGTATAGTAATATGTCTTTAGTTAATTTGCTTGATAAATGTACAAGTTTAAACGAAATACTTCACGCTATTCATTCTTATATACTTAATAATGAGAATCTTTTAGAAAGTGTACCTAAAGTTGCTTCTAAAATGACAAAGTATGATTATCCAATTACTTTATATGGAACTAAGACACAAATGAGTGAGATTATATTTAATATGTTTCCAACAGATAGTAATGTTGGGTATACTGATATTGTAAGTTTTGATAAAAGTAATAAAATACTTATGTTGATAAGAGATTTAGGTCATGCACTTAGTATTGAAATAGATGTTAATAGAAGTGATATTACTGTAAGGTATCATATACCAAAGTTATGTAATATATGTATGATTAATAAGTTAAAAGGAATAAATAAAATTAGAGAAGATGCTGATATTTTCAGTGGGGCTAATGGTATGTTTGTGACTACCAAGGAAGAATTTGTAAATGACTTATTTAACTTTATTAATATGGTTCCAACAGATTCAGATATGGAAATAAATAGAACAATATAAGCGTGTTTGCTTGTATTTTTTTTTACTTAATGGTAGAATACTATGTGTATTAATCTTTAAGTGAAAGAATAAAATTAATATTTTGTTTAATTATAAAGGAGAAAGGAGAATATCATGAAAAAAGATGGTAATATAATTTTAAATGATAATGAAATACTTGAAATTGACAATCTCTATAAAGACATAAAAGAGAAAATTGTTAATTCAAGAACTAAGATGTTAAAACAAATAGATACAACAATGGTAGAAGTTTATTGGTATGTAGGTAAGATAACATCAGAATTATATATTAAGTCAAGTGATGGGATATATGGAAAACGAATAATTAATGCTTTATCTAAAAAGCTAATAAAAGATTTCGGTAATGGTTTTTCAGAGGTTTCAATAAGGAGAATGCGCAGATTTTATGAGTGTTATCCAATTTGGTCGGCAGTGCCGACCGAATTGTCTTGGTCACATTTTCAAGAATTAATTAGAATAGACAGAAAAGAAGAAAGAGATTTTTATGAAACTGAGTCAATTAAATCAAATTGGGGATATAGAGAATTGGGTCGTCAAATTAATACTAAATTATATGACAGATATTTAATTTCGCCAAATAAAGAAATAATTATGCTTGAATCAAAAAAGGGCAAAATTGAAAAACAACCCGAGGAGTTACTAAAAAGTCCATATATTTTTGAATTTGCTGGCTTAAAGGAAAACAAAAATTATTTAGAAAGTGATTTAGAAGAATCATTACTAAACCATTTAACAGAGTTTTTGCTGGAATTAGGACGTGGGTTCTCGTTTGTTGCTAGTCAACAAAGATTAAAAATTGGTTCAGAATATTACTACCCTGATTTAGTGTTTTATAACCGTTTGGCAAGATGTTTTGTAATAATAGACTTAAAGATTGGAAAGTTGTCACATCAAGATATTGGACAAATGCAAATGTATGTTAACTATTACAAAAAAACTCAAATGATTGATGGAGAAAATGAACCTATTGGAATACTTTTGTGTGCAGATAAGGATGATGCGGTTGTAGAGATGACACTTGGAGATAATGTAAAAAATATTTATGCTTCTAAATATTTGACATATATGCCTTCAAGAGAAGAACTAATAAAAATAATTAAAGACGAAAAAGAGTTATTTGAACTTTCAAAGGAAGAATTATAAAATGTATGGAGGAATGTTATGTTTAATTTAGTTAGTAAATTTAGTCCAAGTGGTGACCAACCAAAAGCTATAAAAGAGCTTGTAAATGGTGTTAATGAAAATAAAAAATATCAAGTATTACTAGGCGCTACTGGAACAGGTAAAACTTTTACAATAGCAAATGTTATAAAAGAAACTAATAAACCAACTTTAGTGCTTGCTCATAATAAAACACTTGCTGGACAGTTGTATTCTGAATTAAAAGAATTGTTTCCTGATAACCGAGTTGAGTACTTTGTTTCTTATTACGACTACTACCAACCAGAAGCTTATGTACCAAGTAAAGACTTATATATTGAAAAAGATTCTTCAATTAACGACGAGATAGACGAGCTTAGACATGCTGCAACTAGTAGTTTACTTAAAAGAAGAGACGTAATAGTAGTAGCAAGTGTTTCATGTATATATGGTATAGGAGAAGTAGAAGAATACAAAAATAAAATGCTTTCTTTATCAGTGGGAGACACTATTGATAGAGACGAGTTATTAACTAAATTAGTAGATATGCTTTATGAGAGGAGTACACTTGACTTTAAACGTGGTACCTTTAGAGCGCATGGAGACACTATAGAAATAATTCCAGTATATGAAAGAAAAAATGGTATTAGAATAGAATTATTTGGAGACGAAGTAGATAGAATAAGCGAGTTTGACACATTAACTGGTGTTATATTAAAAGATATGAAAAACGTTAGTTTATTTCCAGCAAGCCATTTCGTTGTTGGAGACGAAAAACTAAAAGAGGCTATTAGAAGAATAGAAAGAGAGTTAAAAACTAGACTAGAAGAATTAGATAAAGAAGGAAAACTAGTTGAAAAAGAAAGACTTAAGCAAAGAACTATGTATGATATAGAAATGCTTAAGGAAACTGGATTTTGCCATGGAATAGAAAACTATAGTAGACATATGGCTCTTAGGGAAGAAGGCGAAACCCCTACAACTTTGATGGATTTCTTTCCGGACGATTACTTACTTGTGGTAGATGAAAGTCACGTTACTTTGCCACAAGTTAGAGGAATGTATAATGGAGATAGAATGAGAAAAACTACACTTGTTGACTATGGCTTTAGACTTCCAAGTGCGTTAGACAATAGACCATTAAAGTTTGACGAGTTCATAAGTAAAATTAATCAAGCAATATTTGTAAGTGCAACTCCGGGAGATTATGAGTTAGAACTAGTTAATAATAAGTGCGTTGAACAAATAATAAGACCAACTGGACTACTTGACCCAATCATTGAAGTTAGAAAAACTGAAGGACAAATAGATAACTTAATTGGCGAAATTAACGAAAGAATTAAAAAGAATGAAAGAGTACTTATTACTACTTTAACAATTAGAATGGCTGAAGAATTAACAAACTACTTAAAAGAAGTTGGTATTAAAGTAACTTACTTACATAATGAAATTAAAACATTAGAAAGAATGAATATTATAAGAAATCTACGGTTAGGAGTGATAGATGTAGTTGTAGGAATTAACTTGTTAAGAGAAGGAATAGATATTCCGGAAGTTAGTTTAATTGCTATAATGGATGCTGATAAACAAGGTTTCTTAAGAAGTACAAGAAGTCTTATACAAACTATTGGAAGGTGTGCAAGAAATGCAAATGGACTTGTTATAATGTATGCTGATAAAAATAGTGACGCTATGAATGAAGCAATTAGTGAAACTAAAAGAAGAAGAAGTGTACAAGAAGCTTACAATAAAGAACATGGTATTGTACCTAAAACTATAATTAAAGAAATAAGAGATAGCATTAGTAATTTTGAAACTTCTAAAGATAATAAAAAGACGAAACTTAGTCCTAAAGATAAAGAAAGTTTGATAAGAAACTTAGAAATTGAAATGAAGAAAGCAGCAAGTGAGTTAGATTTCGAGCGTGCTATGGAACTAAGGGATGCTATGTTTGAATTAAGTACTAGTGATTAAAATAAAAAAATCAAATATTATAAATGGTATTTGATTTTTTATGTGCTATTTTTTCTAAAGAAATGCATTTTTACTATAAATAATACAGTACAAAACGCACAAAAAAATATTCGTTTTTTATATTGACATAACTTACTACTTACGTTATAATGTTAACATGGAGCAGGAAGTGCTGGGTGTCTACTAACTTAAGTAAATCAGGGGAACTTGGTTGAAAAAAAGGAGGTGGTAATCATGAAGAAGAGGAAATTTATAATAAAAGTACTTAACAGATTGATTATCGTTTTAATAATACTAGCAATTATGTTAGTTATTATTAAAACAGACACTTACCCACTTGGGTAAATGTCACTAGAAAAAAACTAGGTAGACATTCAGTAACTGAACGCTCCTTACATTTATATTGTATTACATTTTTATAAATTATGCAAGAATTTTTAAATAAAAAATCTTTTGAAAAAATATATTAAAATTGTTAGATAAGTTGTTTAACACTTTAATGTTTTAAAAATTATACTAGTTATTACAAAAAAACACTTACCCACTTGGGTAAATGTCAACTTAAACAATAGGTAGACATTCAGTTACTGAATGCTCCTTATATTTATATTGTATTACATTTTTATAAATTATGCAAGAATTTTTTTGAATAAAAAAGTTTGTGAAAATTCATAAAAAACACTGGAAGTTGTATACGAAATGTGATATTATATTTACTTGTAGGAAGTGGAGTATGAAGAGATTTTTAGAAGATAATTTTATAACAAATTTAATTTTTAATACATTAATAATTTTTATTATAGAAGTGCTTTTTAAAGCATTAAATAATTTTAATATACTTGGTTATAGTACATTAAGGATATTCTTTAGTTCTTTAATATTTGGAATAATCATTACATTTATATCAAACTTATTTAAAAAGAGAAAAGTAAGAACTATAGTAACTTTAATATTTATATTTTTGTATACTGTATATTGCTGGTTACAACTAGGTTTCATTAACTTTTTAGGTGTTTATATATCATTTCATACAAGTAACCAATTTGGTGCAGTTGTAGATTACATTAAAGACTATTTAACTACATTTAAGTGGACTTATCACTTAATATACATACCATTTATACTTAGTATTCTATATTATATCTATTTAAAGAAGAAGGATACTTATAGCAAAATAAATTTTAATAAAAAGTACTTTATATTATTAGGTGTATTTGTTTTAAGTTTTGTAAGTTATTACTTAACTTTAAAGTTAGACTTTATGCAAAATAAATTTCAAACAAAGAGTAACTTAGCATTAATCAAAAACCCAAGTGTACCAACAATAGCTGTTCATGAATTTGGACCTGTTGTATTTGGGTTAGTTGATTTAAAAACAATGATTTTTCCTGTAACAGAATCAGTAGATGTTAGTAAAAATACTCATGAAACAAAGCCAGTAGTAAAAAGAGAAGTGAGTCCTGTACTTGATAATCTTAGTAAAGAAGATAGTAGTAAATATAGTAAACTTAATACTTACTTTGCGAATCAAGAAGTAACTGACTATAATGATTATACTGGAATGTTTAAGGGTAAAAATGTAATAGTAATACTTATGGAAAGTGTTAACAATGGAATAATTAATGAAGAGTTGTTCCCTAACTTTTATAAGATGTACTCTTCAGGCTGGCACTGGACAAATAACTATAGTCCAAGAAACTCATGTGCTACTGGAAATAATGAGTTTAGTTTAATGACTGGTTTATATTCAATATACAATACTTGTACATCAAATACATATAAAAATAACACATATTTTGAAAGCATCTTTGGTTTATTTAACGATGCAGGATATACTACAAGAAGTTATCATGATTATACTGAGTGGTATTACTATAGAAATACAATTCATTCAAATATGGGTAGTGGACAGTTTTTAGATATAGATGATTTAAATATGACTATTAAAGGAGTATATGGCGAGTGGCCTAGTGACGAAGTATTTTTTACAAACGCATTAGATAATTTACTTAACACTGACTATAATAGCCCTTTTATGGCATTTTTTACAACGGTTACAACACATCAGCCATATATAAAGAGTAGTTATTATGGAGATTTATATAAAGAAGAATATGAAAAAATGGGATACAGTACACCAGTAAGTAGATACTTTAGTAAAATGAAAGTCTTAGATAATGCTCTTGGAATACTTTTAGATAACTTAGAAGAAAAACAAGTATTAGAGGATACTGTAATTGTATTAACTGCAGACCATTATCCATATGGCTTAAAAGACGACTATTTAAGTGAATTTTTAGATGGAGAGTTTGATGATTATGAAGCTGAGAGAACACCTTTTGTAATATATAATCCATCTATAAAGAGTGAAGAGTATACAGAATATACTTCATACATAAATATAGTTCCAACACTTGCAAACTTAATGGGTATAGAATATGATCCAAGACTATATATGGGAACAGACTTATTTAGTGATACTTATCAGTCTAGAGTAGTATTTGCAGATGGTTCATGGAAAAACGAACTTGCTTACTATAATGCAAGTACTAGTACAATAAAATACTTTACTGATAAAGAATATACTGTAGATGAAGTAAATGAAGTAAATACTAAAATAACAGATAAATTAACAATAAGTACTTCTGCAATTAAAATGAATTACTTTAATTATCTAGAAGAAAAGATTAAAGAATATAATGATAGTTTACAAAATGAAGAATAAACTATCATTTTGTATTTAAAAAATCTTTAAAATATGCTATTATTTAAATATAAGAAAGAAGGAAGATAAATGATACCTATAGAAAAATTAAAAGATTATGCTAAAAAGTTAGAGTTTACTATGGAAGAGAGTGAGTACACTACTTTACAAAGTGAATTTGAAATACTTTTAAAACAAGTAGATAAAATAAGTGAAATTGAAGGACTTAAAGACTACGAACCTATGAGTTTTCCTTTTAAGTTAGAAAGTTCGTATTTAAGAGAAGACGTGGTAGACGACGAAATTAGTACAAGTGATGCGCTATTTAATGCTAAAGATAAAATGTGTGACAGAGTAAAAGTACCTAAGGTGGTGGAATAATGAATATAGAAGAATGTTTAGAAAAAATGAAGAATAATATAAGCAGTGAAGATTTATTTAAAGATGCTGTTTATGAATCTAAGAAAGTAATGGATGAGTTAAATCCTTATGTTACAATTATGAATGATTATGATCACGTAGAAAGTGATAGTTTAATTAATGGTGTAGTTTATGCACTTAAAGATAACTTTAGTACAAAAGGTATTCTTACAACTGGTTCAAGTAATATATTAAAGGATTATATTCCACCTTATGATAGTACTGTTTATAAAAAACTTAAAAACGCTGGTGCTGTTTTGGTTGGAAAAACTGTGTTAGATGAGTTAGCTATGGGAGGAAGTGGACTTACTGGACATACAGGAATAGTAAGAAACCCATGGGATACAACTAGAATAAGTGGTGGGTCAAGTGCAGGAAGTGCGGTTGTAGTTTCACGCGGGATAGTACCATTTAGTATAGGAAGTGATACGGGAGATTCAGTAAGAAAGCCAGCTAGTTACTGTGGTGTAGTAGGGTTTAAACCAACATATGGACGTGTTAGTAGATATGGTTTATTTCCTTTTGCAAGTAGTTTAGACCATGTAGGAATATTTGCAAGAAATGTAAAAGACATAGCAATTGTAACAGATATACTAAAAGGAAAAGATAAGATGGATATGACTACACTAGAAAGTGATAGTGTTAATTATAGTGAAAACTTAAGTACTGACTTAACAGGAAAAAAATTCTTCTATATAAAAGAAATAGTAGATAAAAGTTTATATCAAAATAATATAGAAACTCTAGACATATTAGATGTGTTCTATAAACAAATAGAAGACTTAAAAACTAGGGGTGCTAGTGTTACTGAAGTTTCAATTGATAAGACTTTACTTGAGTGTATATATCCAGTATACTTTATAATCAGCTGTGCAGAAAGTACAAGTAATAATAGTAATTTAACTGGTTTCATTTTTGGTAATAGAATGGACGGAGACACTCCTGAAGAAATAATGATGAATACTAGAACTAAAGGATTTGCTGAAATGATTAAAAGAAGATTTGTTATAGGTAGTTATATTCTAGAAAGAGAAAATCAAGAGAAATTATTTATTAATGCCAAAAGAGCAAGAAATATGATAGTATCTAAAATAAATGAATTATTTAATAGTTATGATGCATTAATACTTCCAACTAGTGGAAGTATTGCACCTAAAATTAATCCCGAAACAGAGCCTGACAGGTTAAGTAGTGAATACTTAATCTTGGAAAACCATTTGTGTATAGGTAACTTTGGTGGATATCCTAGTATAAGTATTCCAAATGGTTTCGTAAATAATATGCCAATAGGTTTATCAATAACTTGTAAACAAAAAGAAGATTTAAAATGCTTAAGTATTGCTTATGCAATAGAGAGTACTATGAACTATAAAGATATGAAAAGTGGGGTGAAAATATGCTAGAACCAACAATAGGATTAGAAATACATTGTGAGTTAAACACTAAAAGTAAGATGTTTTCAGGAAGTACTAACTCGTATACAACTTTTGCTAATACAAATATAAGTGAGATGGATTTAGCTTTGCCTGGAACTTTACCAAGACCAAATGTTGAAGGAATAAGAAAAGCTATTAAACTTGCTTTAGCTTTAAACTGTGAAATTCCTAATGAAGTGTTATTTGATAGAAAAAACTATTATTATCCAGATTTACCTAAAGGATACCAACTTACTCAAATGACAAAGCCTTTTGGTAAGAATGGTTCATTAGATATAGAAATAAATAATGAAATAAAACACTGTTACATACATCAAATACACTTAGAAGAAGATTCGGCTTCTATGACACATGAAAGCACTTACAGCTTGATAGATTATAATCGTGCAGGTGTACCACTTATAGAAATTGTAACCGAGCCAGTATTTACTAATATTGACGAAACTATAGAATTTTTGGAAAACTTAAGAATGATAATTAAATACATAGGAATAAGTGAAGCATCAAACGAGAAAGGTCAACTTAGGGTGGATGTTAATATTTCAATGAAAGAAAAGGGTAGCAGCACTCTTGGAACTAGAAGAGAAATAAAAAATATAAACTCATTTAGTACTGTAAGAGAAGTATTAGATTTTGAAATAAAAGACCAAACAGAAACTATTTTGAATGGTGGGACTATTAGACAAGAAACTCGTAGATGGGTAGATACTGAAAAGAAAACCGTTTCTATGAGAGATAAAGTAGACGCAATTGATTATAGATATTATATTGAACCTAATATACCAACTGTAGAATTAACAAGTGAGTTTATTAATGAGATAAAAAAGAGTATACCAACACTTCCAATAGAAAGAATTAACAAATATATAAGTTTAGGAATATCTAAAAAGGATGCTAAAACTCTTGTTAAAGAAAAGAACATTAGTGATTTTTTTGAAGAAATGCTTAGATTAGACACTAATCCAGTACAAGCAAGTAACTATATTATTACAAGATTACTTGGGTACTTAAATCAAACAAATAAATCTATTGATGATATATATATGAAACCTAAAATGTTAAGTGATATGATTAAGTTAGTAGAAAGTAATACTATAAGTACGGAACAAGCTAAACAAGTATTTAATATGATTTTAGAAGAAGAAAAAGAACCACTTGTAATAGTAAAAGAACATGGTATGGAGCAGATAAGTGATGAGGATACTTTAAGAAAAATGGTTAATGAAGTATTAGATAATAATCAAACTCAGTTAGAACAATATAAAAGTGGTAAAACAAATTTAATAGGTTTCTTTGTAGGGCAAACACTTAAAAAAAGTGCAGGAAAAGCTAACCCAAGTATAGTTAATAAACTTGTTAATGAAGAAATTAATAAAAGATAGAAAAGTACTTGAAAAATAGTACTTTTTTTGATAAGATTATCTTGTAATAAAGATAGGAAGTGAAATACATGAAAATTAACTCTTTAGTACAAAATATAGTACAAATGGGGGGGG
>DOEC01000022.1:12575-28723 GCA_003524085.1 Bacillota bacterium
CATTTTTTCGTGTCTTTAAAAAAGAAAGGAGAGCATTAAATATGCAACGAAAAAATTTAACACTTGTAATAGTAAGCTTACTTGTAGTAGTACTAAGTGTATCACTAGCTTACTTTACAGCACAAATAATAGGAGAGGGGAAAACTGTAGATGTAAGTAGTGCTAACTTACAAATAGTATTTACAGATGGTGATGGAGCTTTAACAGAAACTGATATAGAACCAGGCTGGAGTGCAACTAAAACATTTACTATTAAAAATGATACTAAGACAGAATACAAATATAATATAGTAATAAAAGACTTATTAAATACTTTTGTAACAGAAGGATACTTACAATACAAGATAACTAGTACAAATGGTGGATACAATATGACTGAGTTTAAAGGTATTCCAAAGTCTAGTGCACCTAAGGATACAATACTAGCTTATAGTGTAGTAATACCTAATGGAGTAACACAAAGTTACACAATTGAATTTAAGTATACAAACGATGAAAATATAGACCAAAGTGATGATATGGGTAAACAACTAAGTGGAACGTTATTTATAACTGAGGGAACAGAACTAACATTTTTAACTCAATTACATGCAGACAAATCAACAAGATTAACAAGGACGGACTTTAGTACATTTTTAACAGATAATAATACAAAAACATTATATACTTCTACTGAAGACAGTAAAACAGTATATTATTTTGCAGGAAATGCAACAGACAACTGGGTAAAGTTTGGAAAGAATGCAAGTAACCAAGAATTATACTGGAGAATAATAAGAACAAATGCAGATGGTGGAGTAAGACTTTTATATCACGGAACAAGCACAACAGTAGAAGATGCATATATAGGAACAATCAAATTTAATTCAACGTATAACGACCCAATGTACGTAGGATATATGTATGGAACAAGTGGTTCACAAGTAAATAATAGAACAAATACAAACTCAAGTACAATAAAAGGAGTAATAGATACATGGTATAAAGATAATTTAAATTCAAATTATGGAAAGTATCTAAGCGCGACAGCAATATATTGTAATGATAGAAGTGTAACTAGTGGAACATATAGTGTAAGTTCATCATTTGGGTATTCAGCAAAAACAAGATTAGATGTAAATAAAACACCAACATACAACTGTGCAGACACCAACGATAAATTCACAGTAGATAGTAGTACCGGAAATGGAAAACTAACATACCCAATAGCTCTTATGACAGCAGACGAAGTAAGTTTTGCAGGTGGAAAGTATGGTTCGAATGCACCAACATGGTATTATTATAATAGTGCAAACGAAAGCTCAACAGGCTCAACTTGGTGGTGGGTGTTGTCTCCTTACATTTGGGATGGTAGCTACGCTCACGTGTTCGGCGTGCATGGCTCGTCCTGGCCTGGCCTCTTGAACAGCAACCTCGTCCTCGACACGGGCGGTGTGCGTCCAGTCACATCACTAAAATCATGTGTTAAATACTCTAGTGGAGACGGAACGGCAACTAACCCATACACAATACAAGAAACAACAAGTGGATGCTAGGGGCCACATTAACTTAACTGTGTCTATTAATATATAAAGGAAAGATGAGAATTCTTTCTTTTTTTGTTGAATGTTAATGCTTGTTTAGGTTATAATAATATCTAGGATGTGAGATAATATGGAATATAAGAAAATTAAAAAAGATAATTATACACTTCATTTGATTAAAACTGATAGATTTAAAACTATTAATGTAGGTCTTAAATTTACTAAATTATATGATAAAAATGAGTTTTGTTATTTAAAGCTACTTGAAAGAGTGTTACCTATGAATGGTACTAAAAAGTATAAGAATGTTAATGAGATAACTAAAAAACTAGAGAGCTTATATAATGCAGGTATAACTTTTAGATCACTTATAACTAGTAAAAATATGAGTTTTGAAGCTTCTTTAAGATTTATTAATCCTAAGTATACAGAAATGTCTATTTATAATGAAACTTTTGATATGTTTAGGGAAATAATAGTAAATCCTATTATTAAGGATAATTGTTTTAATGTGTTTGATGTACATAAAGAAAATTTAATAAATAGTATAAACAATGTTAAAGATAATATGGGGGCTTATGGTAGTTTACTTTTTAATGAGAGATTTTATAAAGATACAATATATGCAGAAAATAATTATAAAGATATAGATATATTTAAAAGTCTTACTAATAAACAGTTATATAAAACGTATTTAAAATTATTTGATAGTTTTAAAATAGATGTATTTGTAATTGGAGACTATGATGAGGAGAGTGTACTTACTAATGTAGATAAGCTATTAAAGGGCTTTAAAGAGAAAGATAATACTAGTAAAGAGTTATATATAGATATTAAGAGTAAATATAAAATAGATAAAGAAGAGTACCCAGCTAATCAGTCTATACTTTTAGTTGGTTTAACTTTAAAAGATTTGACTATAGAAGAAAGAGATTATCAAATGCTTTTATATAGTACTATTTTAGGAAGTATGAATAATTCAGTATTGTTTGTTAATGTAAGAGAGAAGAATAGTTTATGTTATCATATAGGAAGTACTATTAATAGATTTACTAAAACTATTATAATAGATAGTGGAATAAATAAAGAAAATTTTGATGAAACGTTAAGACTTATTAAAGAAAGTTTAGAGAGTATGAAAGATGAAAGTGTTATTGATAGTCTTATAGATAATGCTAAGAAAACTTTAAATATTGCTTTTAATGATTTCTATGAAAATCCTTTTAAGATAGTGAACTATTATTATTTAAGAGAGTTTACTAATATTCCTAGTATAGAAGATAGAAAAAAATATATTGATAATATGACAAGTAAGAATGTTAGTGATTTAGCTAAAAAGATAGATATTAAAGAAGTGTTTTTACTAGAGGGAGTTAAGAATGAAGAAAATTGATTTTAATTATGGAGAGTTTATTTATAGTGAAAAACTAGAGAATGGAATAACTGTTTATATGTATCCTACAACTAAAAGTAAGAATTTTTATATAACAGTAAGTACTCATTTTGGAGCTGAAGTAATGAAATATAGAAGTGGAAGTAAAGTATATGATGTTACTAAAGGAAGTGCGCATTTTCTTGAACATAGGGTAATGGATTTTACTAAAAATAAAGATGCGATGGATGAAATAAATAAGCTAGGAAGTATTGCAAATGCGTATACTACATATAATGGAACTAACTATAATATTTATGGAGAAGAGAATATACTTGAAAATATAAGACTTTTATTTGACCGTGTTTTTAAGGCTGATATTAAAAAAGAAGATGTGGAAAGTGAAAGGGGTATTATATTAGAAGAATATTATATGTATCAAACAGATCCTTATTTTAAAGCACAGACAACATTATTTGATAATGCTTTTAATAAAAGTTTCATTAAGAGTTTAGTAATTGGTACAGAAGAAGGTATTAAAAGTGTTACTTGTGAAGAGTTGAATAGATTATATAAGGACTTCTATACACCTGAAAATATGTTTATTGTTGTAACTGGAAATTTTGATAAAGAAAGTGTGTTAGACTATATTAAAGATTATATGAAGGGTGTTAAAATAAAGAATACGAGTGCTTTAATTGTAAGACCAAAAGAAGAATATAAAGTTAATGTTAGTTATGCTGAAGTGTCCAAAGATATTTTAGAAGCTAAAGTAGTTATTGGTTATAAGATTAAAGTAGGGAAAGGGTCTAAACTAAATACAAGGATTATGTTAGAAATGGTAATTAGCGAAAACTTTGGTAAAACGGGTAAGAGTTATTTAAGGCTTATGAATGAGGGATTAAATAGGTTTGATTATTTTACTGAAGAAGTAGATGATTATTTAATACTAGTATTTACAGCAAGTACTAATAGTGTTGATAAATTTGAGAAAATAGTAAATGAAGAATTGTCTAGTTTAGAGTTTACAACTGAAAGCTTGGATAGGAAGAAAAAAGGATATATTAGTAATTTAATATTAAGTTTTGAAGATATTGTTAACGTAGAAGACATGATTACTACAAATATTTTATGTTATAACAAACTTTTAAATAAGATGGGTGATGTAGTAAAAGAATATAAATTATCTGAAGTAAAAGATGTAATAAAGTTAATAGATATTAATAATAAAAGTGTACTTGTTATGAAAAAGTAACGCTTTTTTTATGTTTTTTTTAAAAAATGCATAATTTTTAAAATTTATACTTGATTTATTGAATAAAATATTATACAATTAAATAGGTTCAGCAAAAAAGGGCTTGTAGCTCAGTTGGTTAGAGCGTGCGTCTGATAAGCGCAAGGTCGATGGTTCAAGTCCATTCAGGCCCACCATGATGATGGCCAGTTGGTGAAATGGTTAACACACACGCCTTTCACGCGTGCATTCACGGGTTCAAATCCCGTACTGGTCACCAAGTTTAAACGTCAGCCCCATTACCCGTGGGGTTTTATTGTACCATTTTTAATATAAGTGGTATTTTTTTATGTTTTTAAAATAAAAAACAGATACCACAATGTGATATCTGATGTGCCTGTAAAAGGCTAAATGACAGTTCATATGAACTGGTGTGTCCGTATAGGACTAAATAACAATTTAATAAATTGTATATATACTATACCATATTTTAGACATATTGTCAAAATATTAAGTACCTTATTTATTTGAAGGTTAGGAATGTATAAAATACACAAATACCTGTAGACTTTATTGAGTATTTTTGGTAAAATTAGGTTAGTGATTTATATGAGAAGTGTTTACATACATATACCATTTTGTTCAAGTATTTGCAGTTACTGTGATTTCTGCAAGTTTTTGCATGACGAAATATGGGCTGATGAGTACTTATCGCATTTAGAAAAAGAAATAAATAAGTATTATGATAATGACGAGGTTAGGACAATTTATATAGGTGGTGGAACACCAAGTGTGCTTAGTATGGAGAATTTAAAAAAACTATTTTCTATAATAAAAGTCTTTGATGTTAGTAAGTTAGAAGAGTTTACTTTTGAAATGAATGTAAACGATATTACAGAAGAAAAATTATCTTTCTTAAAAGAAAATGGTGTTAATAGAATAAGTGTAGGGGTAGAGAGTTTTAATAAGATAAATTTAAAATATTTAAATAGAAAACATACAAAACAAGAGATTATTAATAATATTAAGTTAGTAAAAAAGTATTTTGAAAATATAAATGTTGATTTGATGTATGCTCTATCTATTGAAAAGTTTAGTGTACTTAAAAGTGATGTAAAAGAGATACTTAAACTTGGAGTGCCACATATATCAGCATATAGTTTAATATTGGAACCTAATACAGCATTATTTGTAAATAAAGTTAGACCAATAAGTGAAGACTTAGACTATAAGATGTATAAATATATTGAAAAGAAACTTACTAAAAAAGGTTATCATCATTATGAAGTGAGTAATTATAGTATTCCTGGATATGAAAGTGTTCATAATTTAAACTATTGGGATAATAACGAGTATTATGGCTTTGGTTTGGGGGCACATGGGTTTATAAGTGAATTAAGGTATGAAAATACAAGAAGTTTTAATACATATTTAAAAGATAATTTTAGATTTAATGAACTGGTTTTATCTAAAAGAGAAGATATGGAAAATGAAATTATATTAGGTTTTAGAAAACTTGATGGGATAGATATAGTAGAGTTCTTTAATAAGTATCACACTAATATTCAAGACGAGTTTAATATTACACCACTTTTAAAAAATGGATTACTGGTATTAAAAGATAATATGATGTTTATAAGAAAAGATAAAGTTTATGTAATGAATACTATATTGAATGAGATACTTAAATAATAGTGTAAAATAAAGTACTAGATTTAGTAAAAATTGTTCTTATTAAATTGTCTTAAACGGCATATAATGTTAATGGACAACCATAGAGAGTAATACCTGGCTTATGGCTTTAGGCGTATTTGGTAGAGAACACCGTTTCAGTATTTGTGCGGTGTTTTTTTATGTTAGATTATGTACCTTATATTAAACTTGCAGCAATATACGACTATTTATTTAACGAAAGTTAAAGAAATTCACTTGACTTTTATTATTCATGAATGTAAACTTAATTATGGTGATATAATGAAAGAAATAGTAAAGTGTTTGTCAAAATATAAATGGGCTATACTAGCAGTAATTGGCCTGTTAATAACGCAAGCATACTGTAATTTAGCACTTCCAACATACACAAGTAATATTGTTAATGTTGGTATAGAACAGAGTGGTATAACAAGTGTTGTACCTATAAAATTAAAAGAAAGTACATTTAATAGTTTACTTGAAAACTCAGGGTATTCAAGTGTTATTAAATCTAGCTATGAATGCATTAGTGGAGTGTGTACTAAAGTTAATGATAACTTAAGTGAAAGTGATGTAATATCTTCTTTAGAAAAAATCTATAATACAACTACTAGAAGTGAAATAATTAATAACTTAAAAAATGAATATAAACTTTTGGGAGAAGATATTGATAGTATGTCTATGTCGTATATTAAAACTACTGGAATTAAAATGATTATAGTTGCAATACTTGCGATGGGAATAACTATATTAAGTGTATATGTTTCTAGTAAAGTAAGTACTTTATTTAGTAGGGATTTAAGAAAGAAAGTTGTAGAAAAAATTATATCTTTAGAAACTGCAGACTTAAACAACTTTAGTAGCGCATCTTTAATAACTAGATGTACAAATGATATAACTCAAATAAGTAGTGTAGTTACAATGATTTTAAGTATAGTTTTATTTGCGCCTATATTAGGAATTGGAGCGATTACTAAAGTTATAAATAGTCCAATATCTTGGATAATAGTTTTATCAGTAAGTTTAGTACTTTTATTAATATTTATATCATTTATGTTAGTATCTCCTAAATTTAAAAAGTTTCAGGAATTACTTGATAAAGTAAATTTAGTAAGTAGAGAAAGTTTAACTGGACTTCTTGTTATAAGAGCATTTGCAAATAAAAAGTTTGAAGAAGATAAGTTTGATAAAGCTAATACAGAACTTGCAAACAATGGCTTATACATAGATATAGTTTGGAGTTTATCTTTACCTACACTAACATTTATTATGAACGCTGTAGCTATTCTAATAATATGGGTAGGAGCATATAAAGTTTCAAGTTTTTCAATGCAAGTTGGAGATTTAATCGCATTTATTACATATACTATGCAAATAATTAGTTCATTTTTAATGATGTCTATGTCTTTAATTATGATACCAAGAAGCTTTGTAAGTGTAAGAAGAATTAATGAGATATTTAAAACTAATAGTACTATTGTAGATAAAGAAAAGACTAAAAAGATAACTGGAGTTGATACTTTAGAATTTAAAGATGTATACTTTAGATATAATAATGCAACGGAAGATGTGTTAAGAGATATTAATTTTACTGCTAAAAAAGGTACAACTACTGCATTTATTGGTAGTACAGGAAGTGGCAAGTCTACATTAATTAACTTAATACCAAGATTATTTGAAGTAACTAGTGGAAGTATTTTAATAAATGGTGTTAATATTAAAGATGTAAAAGTAAGTGATTTGAGAAGTCATATTGGGTATGTTCCACAGAAGGGGAAATTATTTAAAGGTACAATAATGAGTAACTTAACATTTGCTCAGAAAAAGAAAGATGTTAAATTAATAGAAAAGGCTTGTAAAATAAGTGAAGCTATGGAGATAGTTAATGAAAATGAAAAGTTATTTGATAGAGAGATAAGTGAAGGTGGGTCTAATGTAAGTGGTGGTCAAAAGCAAAGATTATCTATTGCAAGAGCTTTAGCAAAAGATCCGGATATTCTTATATTTGATGACTCTTTTAGCGCTCTTGACTTTAATACAGATAAAAAAGTAAGAGAAAATTTAAAAAGTATATCTAAAGATAAAATGATATTTGTAGTTGCACAGAGAATTAGTAGTGTAATTAATGCAGATAATATAATAGTGTTAAATAATGGAGAAATAGTAGCAATGGGTAAACATGTAGAGCTAATTAATACTTGTCCAATATATAAAGAAATTAAAATTAGTCAGCTAGGAGGTGAAGAAGAGTGAAAGATAAACCAAAAGATTTTACTACTTCTTTAAAGAGGCTTATATCTTCACTTAAACCTTATAATGCTAAAATTATGGTAGTCTTTATGTTTAGTATTTTGTCTACACTTTTTACAATAGTTGGGCCTAAAGTTTTAGGAAATGCTACAACTGAGTTATATAATGGTGTGATTGCTAAACTAAATAATACTGGAAGTATAAACTTTAATAAGCTTCATACAATATTAGTAACTTTATTAATTTTGTATATAATAAGTGCGATATTTAACTATGTTCAAGGTGTAGTTGTATCTAAAATCAGTGCTAAATACACAATGGACTTAAGAAGAAAAGTAAATAGAAAGATGGAAAGGCTTCCTTTAAAATATTTTGATAAGAAAAGCCACGGAGAAGTGTTGTCTTTAATTACTAATGATATTGATAAGATTAGTCAAAATTTAAGTAATGCTTTAACAGAAACAGTTACTTGTATAGTCGCTTTATTAGGTATGCTTATAATGATGTTTAGTATAAATGTTACAATGACTTTAGCTATAATTATAATACTTCCAATATGTATGATGTTAACTATAAAAATAGCAAGTAAGGGGCAAAAGTATTTTACTTATCGTCAAGAAGGACTTGCTAAAGTTGATACAAAAGTAGAAGAAATGTTAAGAAATCATAATATTATTAAGGTGTTTAATTCTGAAGACAAAATATTAAAAGATTTTAATAAAGAAAATGATAGTCTCGCTGATAATACATGGAAGAGTACCTTTATAGGTGGAATAATGCACCCAATTATGATGCTTATAGGAAATTTAAGTTACGTTGTTATTGCATTTTTAGGTGGGTTATTTGTAATACAAGGAAAGATTACAGTAGGAAATATTCAATCATTTATAACATATGCTAAAAACTTTACTAACCCAATAGGAAATTTAGCAAGTATTATGACTGAGTTAGAAAGCATGATTGCTGCTAGTGAAAGAGTGGAAGATTATCTTTTAGAAGAAGAAGAGAAAAAGTTAGAAAACCCTGTACTTTTAGAAAATGTTAAAGGTAATATTACGTTTGACCATGTAAAGTTTGGATATGATGAAAATAAACCTATTATAAAAGACTTTAGTGCATATGTAGAAAAAGGTAAAAAAATTGCAATAGTTGGGCCTACTGGAAGTGGGAAAACTACATTAGTTAAGTTACTTATGAGATTTTATGATGTTAA
This sequence comes from Bacillota bacterium, assembly GCA_003524085.1. GTDB lineage: Bacteria > Bacillota_I > Bacilli_A > RF39 > UBA660 > CAG-628. The sequence continues at coordinate 21,860 of DOEC01000022.1, forward strand.
TTCAGGTAGTATTTTGATAGATAATATTAATATACAAGATGTTGATAGAAATGAACTAAGAAAGAACATTGGAATGGTTCTTCAGGATACTTGGCTTTATAGTGATACTATTATGGAAAATATTAGGTATGGAAAATTAGATGCTACGGATGACGAGGTTATAGAGGCCTCAAAAGAAGCTCAGGTGCATCACTTTATTCAAACGTTACCTAATAGTTATAATATGCAAATAAATGAAGAAACAAGTAATATTAGTGAAGGACAAAAGCAACTTTTGACAATTGCAAGAGCTATTTTAAGAGACCCTAAGGTGCTAATACTAGATGAAGCAACCAGTAGCGTTGATACAAGAACTGAAGAGTTAATTCAAAAAGCTATGGACTCTTTAATGAAAGGTAGAACATCATTTATTATAGCGCATAGACTTTCTACAATTAAAAATGCAGACCTTATATTAGTCTTAAAAGATGGGGATATTATTGAACAAGGAACTCATGAAGAACTAATTAGTATGCATGGACTATATAATTCGTTATATTATAGTCAGTTTGAAAGTGAATAGACATCGTTTAATTACGATGTTTTTGTATTTATTTTAGTACAAAAGATTGACAAAATTAAAAGTTTTTGGTATACTTATATCATGCTTATGGGGCTGTTTTGATTCGACAGAGTATTCGTAGGTATGGGTACAAGTAGTAGGCGTACTTAAAACGCAACAATAAAATAATCGGAAACGATAACTTTAATTTTGCACCTAGTTTTGCCTAATTAGGTAGAAGGTGCGTTTAGCTTACTCTTTGTTCACGAGAGTAATGTCTAGACTCATAAAAGTGAACTATATTATGAATTGTTTAGGTTTCATAATGAAAAATACTAAACTTAGGCTAGTATTGGATCGTTGGCTCTCCTAAATATTAGCTAAAATATAAACCAACTAAACTTGTAAGAATGCCTGTATACTTGATGCTTTGGACACGAAGTCGCTCTTCGTCAGCTCCACCAATAATAAAAAAATAAATTAGTTATAAATTTTAATGGGGGTAAATATGAAAGATTCAGTAGATACAATGTTATTTTTAGAGTATATGAAAGCGTGTGGGTTTAATATAGAAGATTATAGTTCAATATTAGAGATATTAAGTAATGTAACACTTAGTATGTCTAAATATTTAAGAGGGTATGATACATACATTTTAAATAGTGGTGTAAATTATAAAGATTTAAGAAGCTTTAACTTAAAAGGCGCTAATGGATATATTAAAGATAAAGAAATATATATTCCTAGTACAGTTGAAAATGATAAGTATTTTAATAGAAAAAACAAGTATTATTATGAGCATCCTTTAATAGATGGATTTGACGTTTTAATTGGATGTGGTTTATCAAATGAAGTATTTGAACTTCCAATGAAACCGTTCTTTATTGGTGCATGTGTAGATACTAATGATGAAAACAAAGAGCATATTTTTAAGTTATATCGTGAGTTAGCTAACGAAATGGGCTATGTTTACTTTCAAGATAAAGCGAGTATTTTAAATAAAGAAATGTGTTTAGTTAGACATATAAAATAATAGTTTTACATATAATTAGTATACACTTTCATGTGTTTACATAGATTAAAGGAGACTTTTTGTTAAAGTCTTCTTTTCAAATACTTAAAAATGTAGTATACTTAAATGGGTGAAGTTATGACAGAGTTTAGAAATTTAGAAGAATTATATAATAGAATTAAACCAGCTTTATATTCTAAAGTAGAAGAACTAAAAAGAAATCATATATCTTATATTAAGGAAGAAGATATATGGAATTATTTAAGTAGTACTGTATGGAAAAAAAAGAGTGACTTAACATTAAGTGAAATGGTTAGTGATATTATGGATTTGAAGTTAGAGAGTATTAAGGGGTATGTGTTTGATATATTAAGAAAGAGAGATATTGAGATATCTAAAGAGGAAGGAAATTTGTTATGAAGAAAAAGACTTATAAAATAGGTGAATGTTTACTTATTACTTTAGTAATATTTTTAGTAAGTGTATTTTTAACTTTTACATTTAGTAAGAAAATTAATTATGGATTAGATTTAAAAGGGGGTTTTGAAGTATTATACTTAGTAGAAAGTTTGGATGGAAAAGATGTTACTGACTCTGATATTAAGGCTACTTATAAGTCAATTGGTAAAAGAATAGATACTCTTGGAGTAAGTGAGCCTGAAATAGTTATTGAAGGGAATAAAATAAGAGTAAAACTTCCTGGAGTAAAAGATGAAAGTGAAGCAAGAGATAGACTTACTACACCTGCAGTGTTAACATTTAGGAATACTTCTAATGAGGAATTGATGTCTAGTAGTGTGCTTGCTACTCCTGGAGCTAGTTTAGATTATGACAATAAAACAGGTAAACCAGTTGTAGCATTATCTATAAAAGACAAAGATACTTTTTATAGAGTTACTAAAAGTGTTTCAGAAAGTACTGATCAAATGATAACTATTTGGCTTGACTATAAAGAAGGAGATGAGTATAGTAATACTAAATGTGGGGAAAGTGGAAGTAACTGTATTTCTGCTGCTACTGTAAAAGAAGCATTTTCTAGTAATGTAGTTATACAAGGAAACTTTTCCGAAGAAGAAGCAAGTTTATTAGTAGACTTAATAAATTCAGGTAGTTTACCAACTAAGTTAACTGAAATAAGCACTAAAACAGTAGATGCGTCATACGGGTCAAACACTTTAGCATTAATTGCTAAGGCTGGAATTATTACATTTATTATAATTGCTTTAATTATGGTGTTCTTCTATAGATTATCAGGTTTAATTAGTGTAATTAGTTTAGCTTTATATATTTCATTAGTGTTCTTATTCTATAATTTAATAGACGGAGTATTAACTTTAACAGGAATCGCGGCTTTAATACTTGGTATAGGAATGGCTGTTGACTCTAGTATCATAACTTTAGAGAAAATTAAAGAAGAGATAGCAAATGGTAAGAGTTTAAAAAATGCATATGTTGATGGAAATAAAAGAAGTTTAGTGTCTTTAATAGATGCAAACCTTACAACATTTATTGCAGCTTTAGTATTATTTATATTTGGTGAATCTAGTGTTAAAGGTTTTGCAACAATGCTTATGTTAACTATTATAGTGACTTCTATATCTATGGTTGGAGTTAATAGATTTGTGTTGTCATTCTTTATAAATACAGGTAAGTTTGATGATAATATTAACTTATTCTTAGGAAAATGTAAGAAAAGTAAAGTTAGAAACATAACTAAGTACGCAAAATACAATATTATAGTTGTGAGTCTAGTTATAATTATAGGTGTAGTAATGTTACTTACTAAGGGAATAAAATTGGGTGTAGACTTTAAAGGAGGAAGTGCAATTACTATAAAATCTTCTGAAAATATAGATATAACAGAAGTAAAAGACATACTTAAAGATTATACTATTAATGAAGAAGATAAACTAAATGATAAAGAATATTTTATAAAAATAGATGAGAGTTTAAATAGTGAAGAGATAAAATCTATTAAAGAAAATATGCTTGCAAAAGATATTGATACTGATATATCTAGTATTAGTAATGTTGTTAAAAAAGATTTAACTAAAAATGCAATAAAGAGTTTAATTTATGCAAGTATTGCTATTCTAATATATATAGCAGTAAGATTTACTTATAATTTTGGTGTGTCTAGTATTATAGCTATTTTAAGTGATGTACTAGTTACAATAAGCTTGTTTATAATATTTAGAATAGAAATAAACTTTATATTTGTAGCAGGTATACTAACAATTATAGGTTATTCAATTAATAATACAATAATAGTATTTGATATGATTAGAGATAGTTTAAGTAAAGTTAAAAAAATAAATGAAGAAACTATAAAAGAAGTAGTTAACTATAGTGCAAGTGTAACACTAAGAAGAAATGTTTTAACTAGTATAACAACACTTTCAGCAATTATAGTATTACTTTTAATGAATTCAACAGGTGTTAAGGAGTTTAATTTGACTATCTTATTTGGTTTGACATTTGGTACATTTAGTAGTTTATTTATCGCACCATTTGTATGGGAAAAACTAGAAATACATAGAATTAAGCATCCTAAAATTAATAAAGAAGATAAAGAGCCTGAAGAATTAATAATTAAAGGAATAAATGGATAATGGAAACAAAAGAAAAAGATTATGAAAAATTAAAGAGTATTTTATCAAGTTATATGGATAGTAAGTCTTTAGAAATAATAGACGAATACTATAACTATGCACTTAAGATATATGAAGGAATGACTAGACTTACTAAAGAAGAATATATTTGTCATGCAATAAGAGTTTCTACTATACTAGCTATGCTTAAGATGGATACAACTACAATAGGATGCGCTCTTATACATGAGGGGATCACTTTAGAGAAAGTTACACCTGAAGAAATAACTGAGTATTTTGGGGTAGATGTGTTAACTATACTAAACTCAATTAGTAAGTTAAGTCATCTAAAGAGAACTTTTAAGGGAAATGATACTGATAAATATAGAAGAATAGTAGTAGGACTTAGTGAAAACCCAATTAGTTTGTTTATTAAACTAGCTGATAGGTTAGACAATTTAAGAACAATGTATGTTCATCCAAAGGAGCATATACTTGACGTGGTTGACGAAACAGAAAAAATATACATCCCAATAGCGCATAGGCTTGGTATTAAAACAATGAAGAGTGAATTAGAAGATTTGTGTTTAAGATATAGTTATCCAGAGTTATATAACGAAGTACTAGAAAAAATTGATGCTAGTAAAGAAGAGTTAGAAAAGTCTTTATATAAAATGAGAGATGAGATAATAAATATTTTAAACGAGCATGAAATTAAGTATGAAATTACTTATAGAGTTAAGTCTGTAAGAGGCATATTTAATAAATTAAAAGCTGGTAAAAAATGGGAGGAAATATATGATTTACTAGGACTAAGAGTACTTGTAGAAAAAACAGAAGAGTGTTATTTAGTAGTAGGGCTAATTCATTCAAAGTTTAGGCCTATTCCTAAGAGATTTAAAGATTATATAGCTAATCCTAAAAATAATATGTATCAAAGTTTACATACTACTGTATTTGGAGTGGATGGTAATATCTTTGAAGTACAGATACGTACTTATGAAATGAATGAAGTAGCTGAACATGGTGTAGCTTCACACTGGAGTTATAAAGAGCATACTGATGGGTCTAAGAAAAATGAGCTAGAAATGAAATTAGCACAGTTTAGAACTTTAATAGAAGTAAATGATATGGAAGATAATAGTGAGTTTTTTAAAGATTTAAATAACTCTATAACAAAAGAATTTATTTATATATTTACCCCTAAAGGAGATATAATAGAACTACCTGTAGACTCAACACCAATAGATTTTGCATACAAAATACATAGTGAAGTAGGTAATACAACAATTGGAGCTTTAGTTAATGGAAAACAAGTTAGTTTAGACTATAAACTACAAGATGGGGATATAGTTGATTTAAGACGTGAAAAAGGACATACTCCATCAAAAGCATGGCTAAAGTTTGTTAAAACAGAAAGTGCTAAATCTAGAATTAGAAGTTATTTCTATAAAAAAGAAAAAGATAAATCTATAGAAACTGGTAATGCTTTATTAAAAGAAGAGTTAAAGAAAAAACATATAAATGCAAATGAAGTATTAACTGAAGAAAATATTACTAAATTATGTGAAGAATTATCATGTGATAATTTTGACGAAATATGTTTAGGTATATCTAGTTTAAAATATACCCCAATAGTGGTAGTTAATAAACTTAATGATATAGTTAACCCTAAGAAAGACGATACAATTGAGAAGTTACTTGAAAATGACGTTGTAGTAAAAGATACTCCAAATGGTAAAATATTAATTGCAGGATACGGAGATATTTTGACTAACTTAGCAAATTGTTGTAATCCAGTTTTGGGTGATGAGATAGTAGGATATATTACTAAGGGTAATGGTGTTACAATACATAGAAAAGACTGTAAAATGATAGATGCAAATGGAGAAAGAATTATTAATGCTGAGTGGAATGATAAAGTAATGGATAAATTTATTACAAATATAAAAGTATATATTGACCCATCAAATGAGCATTTAGTTGATATAATAAGTGTTGCTACAAAAAGTGATGTGTTAGTTACTTCTATAAATAATAAGGGTAACAACAAAGTAGACGATATATATGAACTTGTTTGCAAAGTTAAGAATAAAGAAAGTTTAGATAAGTTCATGAATGATTTAAGAGGACTTAAATTTGTAAGTAAGGTGGAAAGATAATGAAAGTAGTAGTGCAAAGAAGTAAGAATAGTAAAGTTACAATTGATGGAAAAGTAAACGGAAGTATTGAACATGGTTTTGTGCTTTTATCTAGCTTTACTGATACAGATACATTAGAAATAGTTGACAAAATGATAGATAAAATATTAAATCTAAGAATATTTGAAGACGAGAATGAAAAAATGAATTTAAGTTTGTTAGATGTTAAAGGATCTATTTTAAATATTAGCCAGTTTACTTTATATGCTGACTGTAGTAAAGGAAGACGTCCAAGTTTTGTTAATGCAATGAAACCAGATGAGGCAACTAAGTTATATGACTACATGAATGAAAAGTTAAAAAGTCTAGTTCATACTGAAACTGGAATATTTGGTGCAGATATGAAAGTAGAAATATATAATGATGGACCTGTTACAATTATATTAGATTCAAAAGAATTGTTTTAAAAGTACTTGAAAAATAGTACTTTTTTTGATAAGATTATCTTGTAATAAAGATAGGAAGTGAAGTACATGAAAAATAACTTTTTAGTACAAAACAAAGTACAAATGGGGGGGG
>DOEC01000022.1:28929-29715 GCA_003524085.1 Bacillota bacterium
GGGGGGGGTTATTTAACTAGCATAAATAACTATAGTTTTTCATGTGCAATTAAATGGATAGAATAAGTCTACCCATTTTTTCGTGTCTTAAAAAGAAAGGAGTGCATTAAATATGCAAAGAAAGCAATTAACACTTGTAATAGTAAGTTTACTTGTAGTAGTACTAAGTGTATCACTAGCTTATTTTACAACACAAATAATAGGAAAGGGAAAAGATGTAAGTGTAACAAGTACTAACTTGCAGATAGTATTCACTGACACAGATGGAGAAATAGCTGGTGCAGATATAGAACCAGGTTGGCAAAAAACTAAAACTTTTACTGTACAAAATAACAGTAAAAGTGAATATAAGTATAATATAGTAATAAAAGACTTATTAAATACTTTTGTAACAGAAGGATACTTACAATATAAGATAACTAGTACAAATGGTGGATATAATATGACTGAGTTTAAAGATATACCAAAATCTAGTATAGCAACAGATACAATACTAGCTTATAGTGTAGTAATACCTAATGGAGTAACACAAAGTTATACAATTGAATTTAAGTATTCAAACGATGAAAGTGTAGACCAAAGTGATGATATGGGTAAGAAACTAAGTGGGACACTATTTATAACTGAAGGAACAGAAGATCCAAACAAAACACTATACAATCAATTACTTGTAGACAAATCAACAAAGTTAACAAGAACAGACTTTGGTAAAGTTTTAACAAATGACAATACAAACACATTATATACTTCTACTGAAGACAGTAAAACAGTATACTATTTTGCAGG
>DOEC01000022.1:29900-46340 GCA_003524085.1 Bacillota bacterium
AATGCAACAGATAACTGGGTAAAGTTTGGAAAGAATGCAAGTAATCAAGACTTATACTGGAGAATAATAAGAACAAACTCAGATGGTGGAGTAAGATTACTATATCACGGTACAAGTACAACAGCAACAGACGCATATATAGGAACATCAGCATTTAATAGTAGTTTTGATAATATAGCATATGTAAGTTATATGTACGGAAGTTTAGGAAGTATAGCAAATGCTAGAACTAACCAAACAAACCCTAGTACAATAAAAACAACAATAGATAACTGGTATATAAGCAACTTAGAAGCAAAAGGTTATACAAAATACTTAAGTACAACAGCAGTATATTGTAATGATAGAACATATACAGTATCAGATTATACATACTTTGGAGCATACACAAGATTAAGGACAAATGAAACACCAAGTTATGACTGTGCAACAACAGAAGACAAATTCACAGTAGACACAAGTACAGGAAACGGGAAACTAACATATCCAATAGCACTAATGACAGCAGATGAAGTATCATTTGCGGGTGGAGTATATTTAAAAAACGCAGAAACGTGGTATTATTATAATAGTGCAAACGGAAGTTCTACAGGTGACATTCATTGGTGGTTGTTGTCTCCTAACGGTTGTTATGGCATTCAAGCTAGCGCGTTCATCGTGTTCGGTTCGTCCCTCCCTGGCTACTTGAGCAACAGCGGCGTCAACGACACCTATGGTGTTCGCCCCGCCATTTCTCTTAAATCTTGCACTCTATACAGTACAGGAAATGGCTCAGCAAGTGACCCATACACAATAAAAGAAACTGATACAGGTTGCTGATATGAGATAGTTACTAACTAGAAAGTAACTTTCTCTTTTTTTTATGTGTTTTTTTTGATACAATATATATAGTGATTATTATGATTAAAGAAAAATTAAAGTTAGTACCTAAGTTACCCGGTTGTTACTTAATGAAGAATAACTTAGGAGTAGTAATATATGTAGGAAAAGCAAAAATATTAAAAAATAGATTAAATAGTTACTTCAATAGAACTCATACAGGTAAGACTAAAATGTTAGTTAGTGAGATAGTTGATTTTGATTATATTGTAACTTCTAGTGAAGTAGAAGCTTTTATATTAGAGATAAATTTAATTAAAAAGTATGATCCACATTATAACATATTACTAAGAGATGATAAGAGTTATCCTTATATTGAGTTTAAGAATGATTCTTATCCTACACTAACAGTTAAAAGAGAGATTAACATAAATAAAAAGAATAAGATGTTATTTGGGCCTTATCCTAATCAAGGTGCTGCAAGAAGACTAGTTAATTTAATAAATAGGCTTTATCCACTTAAGAAATGTGATAAGATGCCTAAGAAAGTATGTTTATACTATCATATTGGGGAATGCTTGGGGTACTGCGAATACAAGAATATTGATACTAGTAAAATGAATAGTGAGATAATTTCTATTTTAAATGGAAGAGATGATATATTAATAAATAAGATTAAAGAGAAAATTAAAGTAAATTCAGACAATTTAAATTATGAAGTTGCACTTGATTTAAAAAAAGAACTTGACTATATTAAAGTGGTGTTTGAAAAACAAAAAGTAGAATTAAATGATGGAGTTAATAGAGATATATTTAACTACTATTATGATAATGGTTATATTAGTATTGTTGTATTCTTTATTAGAAATGGTAAACTTCTAGGAGATAAAAAGAATATCTTTCCACTTATAGATGACGTTAAGGAAACTTTAGAATATTATATAGTTAACTTTTATAGTAAGAGAAATGTTCTTCCAAAAGAAGTAATCGTGCCTGATGTTTTAGATGTAGATTTACTTAATACAATATTAGAAACTAAGGTTATAAGTGTTACTAAGGGAAAGAAAAAACATCTTTTTGATCTAGCTAGTACTAATGCTAAGATAAACTTAGAAAATAATATAGAAATGATTTATAGAGACGAAGAAAGAAGTGTGCTTGCTAATAATGAACTTGGTAGTTTACTTAATATACCTAATTTAAGCGTAATTGAATCTTTTGATAATTCAAATTTGTTTGGAACGTATACGGTAAGTGGAATGGTTACATTTATAGATGGTAAACCAAGTAAGAATGATTATAGAAAGTTTAAGATTTCAGTTGATAAAAATGATGACGTTGGTTCAATGAAAGAAGTTATTTATAGAAGATATCAAGGTATTCTAGTAAATGGTGGAAGGATGCCTGACTTAATTTTAGTAGATGGTGGAATTAATCAAATAAACGCGTGTAATGAAGTTTTGAATAGTTTAAATTTACATATTAAAGTATGTGGCTTAATGAAAGATGATAAGCACTCACTTAGTGAATTAGTAGATGGAGATACTTTAGAAAGTTATAAGATTAATAAGAAAAGTAATATGTTTTATTTGCTTACTAGAATAAGTGATGAAGTACACAGGTTTACAATAAATTATCATAGACAAATAAGAAGTAAAGGTAGTATAAGTAGTGTACTTACTGAGGTTGAAGGCATTGGCGAAGTTAGAAAAAAGGAACTGCTTAAAAAGTATAGAAGTTTAAAAAATCTTAAAGAGGCAAGTGTGGAAGAATTAGGGGCTATACTTCCAGAGAAAGTAGCAATAGAACTACATAATTATTTAAAAGAAAGGAATGATTTATAGTGAATGAAGATATTTTTGTATCGGTTATGACAAGTGAATTTATTTATATACCATTTAATGATAAAACTGATTTAAGTATTAAAAATTTGATGGTTAAGAAAAATGAATTAATAAATGTAAAAGATAAAATTTATAGTCCAGTATCTGGTAAAGCATATGCATATACTGAAATACCTAGCTTAAATGGTAATGCTAAATCACTTATAATTGAAAATGATTTTCTAGATACTATGGATAATACTTTTCAAGTAGAAAATATTTATAAAATAGATAAAGATAAGATTAAAAGTATAGTTGGAAATATTAATTCTTTTACTTTAAAGATATCATTCGAGAATAAGTATGATTTAAAAGACTACTATATTTTAAAAGACAATGTTTTAAATGTTTTGGAGACACTTAATTTGATTAGTGAAATTTATGACATGGATGTCAGTATTTTAATTAATAAAAAAGATACTAGGACGTATCAGTTGTTATTTAATTATATGGGAACTTATCCAAATATTAATATTATATTTAGTACAAAAGGAGAAACTAAGAGTATTTATGATGTTATTGATATATTTAATATAATTAAAAATAAAGCGAGTAGGGATTATATATATTTTACATTAATTAATAAGAATACTTTAAATGTGGTTAAAGCTAAAAGATATTCTAACTTAAAAGATGTTTTGGTTGAACTTAAGATAGTTACAAGTAATTTAATTATAAATAATACTAAGCAACTTGATAATCCAAACTTTTTGATAGATGATAATATATCTTTAGTAGTGTTAAAATAAGGAAAGAACGACTGTTTCTTTTTTTTTTGTGAATTTTTTCATTTTGTTAATAACCAGAGATTTTAATAATTGGCTGTGGATAACCATATAAAATGTATTTTAATTATTACATTTGTAGTTCTTTTGGTACTAAAATAGCGTTCAATTTTAAAAAATGAGCAATTTGACAGAAAAACACTAATATGATAAAGTGAAGTTGGTCATTTGAGATTGACTGTTATAATGCTGTAAAAGTATGTAAAAATTAAGCTTTTTATGTGCTGATTTAAAAAGGACAGACAATGTCTGTCCAATTCAAAATGCAAAGAAAAGAAAGGAGAAACTACATAACAAGTGAAGAACAAGTTAGTGAATATTTTGGAGGTTTAAAATGAATTACTACAATGAAATAAAGAATATTTTAATAGACAACGCAATTGGAAGAAAGGTAAGAGAATACAAAAGTAATCAAAAAGATTTAGAGAGTTATTACAATGTAGGAAAACTTCTAGTTGAAGCACAAGGTGGAGAAGAAAGGGCTAAGTATGGCGACGGTTTGATTAAAGAATATTCTAAGAGACTTACAACTGAACTGGGTAAAGGTTATACTGTGACTAGATTAAAATATATGAGGACTTTTTATGAACTTGTTACAAAAGGTCCGACATTGTCGGACCTTTTCAAAAATTTAAACATAACTTGGTCAAATGTATGTGAAATTTTAAAGTTAAAGGATTTGAATGAAATAGAATATTACTTAAATTTATCAAACGAGTTATGCCTTACTGCAAGAGAACTGCGTGTTAGAATAAAGTCCAATGAGTATAATAGACTTCCAGTAGAAATTAAAGAAAAGTTAAAAAGTAATGAAGTAGTAAGTACTAGTGAGAAAATACCATCGCCAGTAGTATTACAAAACTTGAAAGTTGATGGTAAACTAACTGAAAAGATAGTACAATCATGGATAGACGAAAACCCAGCGAGTTTTTGCGAAGCTTTAGGTGAAGGATATGCTTATGTTAAAAGTCAGTACAAAATCAAAATAGGTTCAAATTACAATTACATAGATGTGCTTTTATTTAATACGATTGATTTAAATTACGTAGTAGTGGAAATAAAAGTAACCGAATTAAAAAAAGAACATATAGGACAAATAGAAACATATATGAATTATGTTGATATTAATTTAAAGAAAGATTTTCATAATAAAACAACTGGAATACTTCTGGTAAGAGAAAACAATAAGTGGCTAATTAAGTACATAAATAATAATGGAATAATCGTAAGAAACTATATAACAAGTGAAGAACAAGTTAGTGAATGTTTAGGAGGGTTAAAATGAATTATTACTAGGGCTAAATATAAAAAAGTTTAATAAAAGAATATTCTAAAAGACTTACAACTGAACTTGGAAAGGGTTATTCTGTAAGGTCATTAACTAATATGAGAACTTTATTCATATTTTCTCAAAAATGGCAGCCAGTGGCTGCCGAATTCAAAAATATGAATATATCTTGGTCAAATTTATGTGAAATTCTAAAGTTAAAAGATATTGAAGAAATAAGATACTATTTAAATTTATCAAATAAATTATGTCTTACAAAACACGAATTACGAGAAAAAATAAAATCAAAAGAATATGAAAGACTTGATAAGTGAAATTAAAGAAAAATTATTGAAACGTGAAGAGGTTTCAGTAAATGATAAAATACCAAACCCAATAGTTTTGAAAGGTCTAGAATATAAAGAAAGACTAACTGAAAAAATAGTACAGAAATGGATAGATGAAAATCCATCAAGTTTTTGTGAAACTTTAGGTGAAGGATATTCATATATTAAAAGTCAGTATAAAATAAAAATAGGTTTAAATTATAATTACATTGATGTGCTTTTATTTAATGTTATAGACATGAATTATGTAGTAGTAGAAATAAAAGTAACCGAATTAAAAAAAGAACATATCGGTCAAATAGAAACTTACATGAATTACATTGATGTTAATTTAAAGAAAGATTTTCACAATAAAACAACAGGGATACTTTTAGTAAGAGAGAACAACAAGTGGTTACTTAAATACATAAATAATGATGGAATATTGGTAAGAAATTATATAACAAGTGATGAGCGAGTTAGTGAATATTTAGGAGGTTTAAAATGAATTATTACAATGAAATAAAGAATATTTTAATAGACAACGCAATTGGAAGAAAGGTAAGAGAATATAAAAGTAATCAAAAAGATTTAGAAAGCTATTAAACACGCAGAAAACTTTTGGTTGAAGCACAAGGTGGAGAAGAAAGAGCAAAGTATGGAGACGGACTTATTAAAGAATATTCTAAGAGACTTACTAGTGAACTTGGTAAAGGTTATTCAATACAGAACTTAAAGTATATGCGAAAATTTTATCAGTTTATTCAAAAAAGCCAGCCATTGGCTGTCCAATTTAAAAATATGAATATCACTTGGTCAAATGTATGTGAAATAATGAGAATTACTAATATAGAAGAAATAAAATACTATTTAAATTTATCACATAATTTATGTTTAACAAAACGACAATTAAGACAAAGAATAAAGTTAGATGAGTATAATAGGCTTCCAGTTGAAATTAAAGAAAAGTTAAGAAGTAATGAAGTAGTAAGTACTGGTGAGAGAGTACCATCTCCAGTGGTGTTACAAGACTTGAAGGTTGATGGGAAGTTAACTGAAAAGATGGTACAAACGTGGATAGACGAAAATCCAATAAAATTCTGTAATGCTTTAGGTGAAGGCTATACTTATTGTGGTAGTCAATATAAAATTAAAATAGGTAATATTTATAATTATATAGATGTTCTTTTATTTAATTATATATCTAATTCATTTGTAGTAGTGGAAATAAAAGTAACAGAGCTCAAGAAAGAACACATAGGACAAATAGAAACGTATATGAATTATGTTGATGTTAATCTAAAGAAAGATTTTCACAATAAAACAACTGGAATACTTTTGGTAAGAGAGAATAACAAGTGGTTAATTAAGTACATAAATAATGATGGAATAAAAATAAGAAAATATATAACAAGTGATTAAGAATTTAGACATATATTAATGTAAAGTGTATATATTTTTTTGTGATTTTACTATATAATTATAGATATGGAGGAAATTATGTTAGAATTAAAAAGTGTTAGTAAATTTTATTATAACAAGGGTATAGTATCAAGTGGTATTAATAAAGTTAATCTTAAGTTTGATATGGGAGAATTTGTTGCTATTACTGGAGAAAGTGGAAGTGGTAAGTCTACTTTATTAAACGTCTTAAGTGGGCTTGATACTTATGAAGAAGGAGAAATGTATATTAATGGTGAAGAAACTAGCCATTATACAGAAGTAGATTATGAAGAATATAGAAAGAAATACATAGGAAATATTTTTCAGAATTTTAACTTGGTAAGTAGTTATACAGTTTATCAAAATGTAGAGTTAGTACTTTTAATAAACGGAGAGACTAGAAGTAGTGTGAAAGATAAAGTAATTGAAATACTTAAGAAAGTAGACTTATATAAATATAGACACTTAAGAGTAAGTAAACTAAGTGGTGGAATGAAACAAAGAGTAGCAATTGCTAGATGCTTAGCTAAAGATACACCGATTATTATAGCAGATGAACCAACTGGAAATTTAGATAGTAAAAATGCTAAAAGTGTTCTTAAACTTCTTTATGAAATAAGTAAATACAAACTAGTAATAGTGGTTACTCATAACTATGAACAGATAAGTGAGTATGCTACTAGAAAGATTACTATGCATGATGGAAGTGTTATAGAAGATGTTAAATTAAAAAGCGCTAATGAAGTTAAAAAAGTTACTTTAAGTGAGATAAAGAAAACTAAGTTTTTTAGTAATTTAAGACTAGGAATAAGAAATACATTTAATATACCTACTAAATTTTTACTTTTAACGTTTGTCTATTTATTCGTACTACTTAGTTTAGTAGATGCATATTCGGCATTTTTAGAGTTAGAGAATAACGAAAACTTTTATAATGGTTTCTTTAATGAAAATGACGCTGATAAAAGAATTATTGTTAAAAAGAAAGATAAATCTAGTTTTACTTCTACAGAAATAGAAAACATGTATAAAGTTAGTAATGTAAAAAATGTTATTTTAAATGATACAATATATGACTATAGTGCAACTTTAACAGATAACGATAATATTTATTTAGAAAGTAACTTTATGAAGTTAAGTGATTTTAAGGGTAAACTTTCATATGGAAGAATGCCTATAAATGATAACGAAATTATTGTAATGGGGTCAGTTGATAACTATTACATAAGTGATTTACAAAATGATATGTTAAATAAAACTGTTAGTTTAGGGTTTAGTAATGAAGACAAAAAGGTTAAAATTGTAGGAATAGCGACATACGAAGAATATAACTGGATGGTTACAAGTTATGTAAGTGATGAGGTGTATGATTTTGTTAATACTGAAGAAATAAAAAAATATGGTATTAGCACACTTAACATAAATTCTAAAAAGATATATGATTATCCTTATATACAACCAAGTGATAAAGTTATGCCTGGGAGTGTTTATATAAGTGAAAATCTAAGTTTTTCTTGTGATAGTTATAACTGTAGTAAAGACATTGTTAACGTGACATATGAAAATATTTACTTTAATAAAAACTTAGATTTAAAGGTTGCTAAAATATATAATAAAGATAATTATAAAAAAATATTTGATAAAGAATATAGTGATGATAATGCAATTTTTGTAAGTAGTACAGACTATGAAAAACTATATAAAAGTAGTGATGTTTATCAAATTAGTTTATTTGTAGATAATGCTAGAAATATAGATAAGACAATTAATGAGTTAACTAACTATGATGTGTTTAGTTTAGTTAAGGTAAAACACGATACAGCGATTACCCAGGTAATTAAGGTAGTCAAAGTAGTAGTATTAACTATACTTTTTGTGGTGTTATTCTTTATAAGTTATTTTGTAATTAAACTAATTATTAAGTCTAGAAATAAATATTATACAACTATAAGAATACTAGGAGGAAGTTTTAAAGAGACAAAGACACTTCTAATTTTAGAGTTACTTAATATTACAAATTTAGTATATATTGTGTTCTTAGTAGTGAGTTTGCTTGTCAAGAGTGACGTTATAGTAAGTAATTATTTAAGTGGTATATTATTCTATATTAATTTAAAAGAGTATATTATTTTATATTTAGTACTAAATATGATGTCTTATTTAATAAGTAGTAGATACTCTAGAAAGATATTTAAAAGTAGTGTAATAACTACATATAATATGGAGGTGTAATAATGATTAAGTTAGTTAATGTATATAAGTATTTTAATAAAGGCAAAAAAAGTGAAGTAAGAGCAATTGATAATACTAGTATAGATTTACCAGAAAAGGGTATTGTTACACTTCTAGGGCCTAGTGGATGTGGGAAGACTACACTTTTAAATAGTATTGGTGGTTTATCTAAAATTGATAAGGGTAGTATTTATGTTGACGAGGAAAAGATTACCAAAGTAAGTGTTAATAAGATAGATAAGATAAGAAGTTTAAAGATAGGTTATATATTTCAAAATTTTAATTTACTTGATGATGAGACAGTTTTTGATAATGTTAGTTTAGTTCTTAAAATTAATGGACTTAAAGATAAAGAAGAAATAAGTAAACGTGTTAACTTTTGTTTAGAAAGCTTGGGCATTTATAGATATAGAAATAGATATGCTGGAATGCTTAGCGGTGGGGAAAGACAAAGAGTAGCGATTGCAAGAGCTATTGTAAAAGACCCTGAAGTTATAATAGCAGATGAGCCTACTGGAAACTTAGATAGTAAAAATACAATTGAAGTTATGAACATAATTAAAAGTTTAAGTAGAGATAGACTGGTAATACTTGTTACCCATGAAAGAAAACTTGCTAAATTTTATAGTGATAGAATTATAGAAATTTTTGATGGCAAGATAGTTAATGATTATATAAATAAAGATAATCATGAGTTAGACTATAGACTTGATAATAAAGTGTACTTAAAAGATATAAAAATGCACGAAACTATAAAAGGGAAAAATGTTAATATAGATTATTACGCTATAGATGAGTCTAAACTAAACTTAAAGATAGTTGTTAAAAATGATAATATTTATATAGAAAGTGACAGTCCTAAAAAGATAGAAAATATAAATAATAGCAATATAGAACTGGTGGATGCACATTATGAGAAAATTAATAAAAAAGTATATGAAGAATTTTCATTTGATTATAATAAAGTAAAGAATGACAAGTTTAAAAGTAAGTATTCAAGCATTTATAATATATTTTCTGGTACTAAAAGAGGACTAATGAAAATCTTAAATTATAGTTTCATCAAAAAGTTACTTTTAGTTGGCTTCTTTATGTCAAGTATGTTTATAATGTATTCAGTTAGTAGTATTATGGGTACATTTAATATTAAAGAAAAAGATTTTGTAAATTATAATAAAAACTATCTGTTACTTACTAAAAATAATATGACTAAAAGTGAATACGATAAGATAAGTAACATGAATAATGTTAACTACGTGATACCAACTGACGGAATGGTTACATTAAATTTTAAATTTGGTAATTATTTACAGACTTCAGGAGTAATGCAAACTATTAAGGGAAATTTAGCAAGTAGTAGTTTAGTAGATAAAATAATAAGTGGAACTAAAATTAAAAATAATAATGAAATTATAATAGATAAGTTAGTAATTGATAAGTTTTTAAGTATGAGTGATGCTAAAAACGCGGGATACTTGACATATGATAGTTTTATTAAAGAAAGTGTATACTTAAAAGATAGTCAGGAATATAAAATAGTTGGAATATCTGATACTTCAAGTCCTTCTATATATGCTAGTGATAGTGAACTAATTAATATAATAGATAATTTTATAAATGATGATTATTTAATGGAAGAAACTACTAGCTATAAAGACTATAAAAGAGTAAATGTTAGTTTAACAAGTGGAAGGTACCCAGTAAATGATTATGAAGTAATAGTAAGTGAATTTAATAAATACGACTATCCTTTAAATAAAGAAATTGATAATAAAATAGGAAATACCAGATTAAAAGTAGTAGGTTATTATAAAAGTAATGAAACAAGTGATTTTTTAGTTAGTGAAAATACTATTAAAAACAAGTTAATATTTAATAGTAATAATTTTGTAATTAGTTCTAAAGATAAGAAAAGTGTAATTAATGAGTTAAAAAGTGAAAAATATAATGTAGTGGATACGTATGAAAATAGTTTAAGTACTTATAAGAAAAATTTGAAAGATGCAAATAAAAGTAAGATAATGTACTCAAGTGTTATAGTGGTTATTAGTTTAATAGAGATGTATTTAATTATTAGAAGTAGCTTTTTAAGTAGAGTAAAGGAAGTTGGAATATTAAGAAGTATTGGTATTAAAAGAAAAGATATTTATAAAATGTTTATGGGTGAAATTTTAAGTATTACGTTAATTAGTAGTGTACCTGGTTTATTATTCATGAGTTATGTTTTATACACTCTTAGTAAAATAGAAGTACTTAATATACTGATTAATCCATTAGTATTTATTATTAGTTTACTTATAGTAGTGTTCTTTAATTTGATATTTGGGTTACTTCCAGTTTATAGGATTGTTAAGAAGACACCACATGAAATTTTATCAAGAAATGATGTTGATTAATAAGAAAAGTTATGGTATTATTTTAAATAGGAGATGTGAATTATGTTTAATGATAGTGATGTAAAAATAAAAATGGATAAAGTAATAAGTAATATGGAAAGTAGGTTTACTACTGTAAGAGCAGGGAGGGCTAACCCTAATATATTAAATGGTGTAATGGTAGAATACTATGGAGCGCCAACGCCATTAAATGCAGTTAGTACTATAAGTGTTCCTGAAGCTAGACAATTAATGATTAAACCATTTGATAAGAGTTTACTTAAGGAAATTGAAAAAGCTATTTATGCTGCAGAACTAGGGCTTACTCCAAATAATAATGGAGAAGTAGTGTTCTTAACAATTCCAGAACTTACTGAAGAGACTAGAAAAAATTATGTTAAACAAGTTAAAGAGATGGCTGAAGAAGCTAAAATTGCTTTAAGAAATGTTAGACAAGACGCTAATAACGCTATTAAGAAAAGTGAAGTTAGTGAAGATGAAGAGAAAAGAAATATGGACCAAGTTCAAAAACTAATTGATAAGTATAATCAAATAGTAGATGAGAAATACAAGGAAAAAGAAAGTGAATTACTTAGTATATAAACGCTTAAAGGCGTTTATTTCTATATGTGGAGGTGTAAAGTGTACTTGAATATTAAAAATGGAAGTATAGAAATTAATGGAAATACTATTCTTGAAGATATTAATTTTTTAGTTAAGAATAATGAGAAAGTTGGTGTGGTTGGAAGAAATGGAAGTGGAAAGACTACACTACTTAAAGCTATTACTGGAGAGTATGAATTAACTGATGGTTATGATAAACTAGTGGTAGAAAAAGATAACTTTAAAATAGGTTATGTTAGTCAGGAAAATAGTAAGGATGAAAGCTTAACATTAATTGATTATATAAGAGACGCTTATAAAAGTGTAGTTGATACAGAAGAAAGAATAAAAGTTTTAGAAAGTGAATTAGCAACTAGATATGACGAAGATGCACTTATTAAGTATAATGATCTTATTAATAATTATTCACTTATTGGTGGATATACATATAAAAAAGAGTATATAACAGCGCTTACTAAGTTTGGGTTTAATGAGGAAGTGTATAGTAAGAAAATAGTGGAGTTTTCTGGTGGGGAGAGAACTAAGTTGTCTTTACTTAAATTAATTTTGTCAAAACCTGATTTACTTATATTAGACGAGCCAACAAACCATTTAGACATTAATGCAATTGAGTGGTTAGAAAACTATTTGAAAAATTATAAAAATAGTATTATATTAGTTAGTCATGACAGGATGTTTTTAGATAATGTATGCAATATAATATATCTAGTAGAATATGGAGAAACTAAAAGGTATGTGGGAAACTACACTGCATATCTTAAACAAAGAGAACTAGATTATGAAAAGTCTTTGAAAGACTATAATAGGCAGAAAAAGGAGATTAAAAGATTAACTGATTTAGTAAACAGGTTTAAGTATAAACCTTCTAAAGCTAGTATGGCTATGAGCAAACTAAAAATGATTGAGAGAATGACTAAGATAGATAAGCCAGAGGTTTTTGATAAGAAGACATTTAGTATTAATTTTAATCCAGTTAATACTAGCTATAGAGAAGTTTTAAAATTAAAAGATGCAAGTATTGGATATAAGAGTGAGTTGTTTAACGTTAGTTTTACTTTAGAAAGGGAAGATAAACTAGGTGTAATCGGGTCAAATGGAGTAGGAAAAAGTACTTTGGTTAAGACTATTACTGGACAAGTAGCTCCTTTAAAAGGTAAAGTAGTAATGGGTGCAAATGTGAATTTTGCATATTTTTCACAACAGTTAGAAAATTTGAATAAAGAGAATACTATATATGATGAGATAAAAAATACTTTTAATGATATGACACCACAAGAAGCGAGAACACTACTTGGAAGTTTTAATTTTAAAGGGGACGATGTGTTTAAAGTGATTAAAGATTTAAGTGGTGGAGAAAAAGTAAGAGTGAGTTTGTGCAAGATATTAAATACTAAGCCTAACTTACTTATA
Organism: Bacillota bacterium; assembly: GCA_003524085.1. Lineage (GTDB taxonomy): Bacteria > Bacillota_I > Bacilli_A > RF39 > UBA660 > CAG-628. The sequence goes on from DOEC01000022.1 coordinate 43,065, forward strand.
CTAGACGAGCCAACAAACCATTTAGATATTATTAATAAAGAGACTATTTTAAAACTACTTGATAGTTATAAAGGGACATTAATTATTGTAAGTCATGATAGATATTTAATAGATAAAGTATGTAATAAAGTATTGTTAATTCAAGATAATAAGGCTACACTGTATAATTATGGATATAAAGAATATTTAGAAAAGAGAAGCAATTTTAATGAAGAAACGGTGGTTAATAAAGTAAAGAGTGTTAAAAAAGAAAATAAGAAAGATAACTCTTTAGCTATTAAAGAGATAGAAAGTGAGATAACTAGACTTGAAAATAAAGTTAATGAACTAAATAACGAACTATTAAAGGAAGAAGTTTATATGGATAATATTAAATCTAGAGATATTCTTAATCAAATAGATAGTTTAAAAGCTTTACTTGATAAAAAAATTAGTGAGTGGGAAGACTTGAATACGCTTTAAAATTATGGTATATTTATAATGGAGATGGAGATATGAAAAAGAATGGTTTTACTTTAACAGAAATACTTGTTGTTTTAGCGCTTATTGGGTTACTTTTAGTAATAGTAGTACCTAGAATAAGTAATAGTTTAAATAAAGGGACAGATAAAGCTATGAAAGTACAAGAACGCGAGTTAGAAGATGCTGGGCTAATGTTTTTAGAAGACATGTGTAAGAATCCTACTAAAGAAGATAAAGGAAAGTGCCCTATTACTATTAAATACAATAATACTACAAACACTTATAGTGGATATGTTCTTTTAAATACTTTAGTGAGTGAAAAATATATTGACAAAATAAAGTTAGATAAACAAGCGTGCAATGCATGTGTTAGATACACTGATAATGAAGTTAAAGCTTATATAAAATGTGGAAGTACTTATATAACAGAAGGTTACAATAACTGTCAAAGTTAGTAACTTTTTTTCATATACTTAAGTGGTGAATTATATGTTAAATAATTTGAGTAGCTATTTAAGTAGTAATGAATATAGAATAAGTGTATTACCAACTGGGGTACATGTACTAAACTATAAGAGTGTTATTGATATAACTAGTGAAGTTGTAATTATAAATGTTAATAATAGAATATCTAAGATTAAAGGAAAAGATATGAAAGCAGTTAAGTTAGATAAAAATGAACTATTAATTACTGGTACGATACTAGAGGTAACAATAGATGAAAAGTGAAGTACTAGTAAAAACTAAGAATACTAATAAAGTAATAAGTGCTCTAATAAATAATAAGATATACTTTAATAGTATGAAAAGTATAAATGAGGACTTATACTTTAAAGTAAGAGAAAGTGATATTGAAAGAATAAATTGTATCTTAGATATTGAAATAGTTAAGTATTATGGAAGAGTTGGAGTTATTTTGTTTATTAAGAAACACTATATATTACTAATAAGCTTTTTATTAACGTACAGTATATTACTCATTTTAAGTAAGGTTATCTTTAGCGTGGAAGTGGTTACAAATAATTTGAAAATAAAAGAAAGTGTGTTATATGAATTAAAAGAGTATGGAATAGAAAAGTATAAGTTTGTTAAAAGTAGAAAAGAAATAGAGTATATAAAAAGTAAGATTTTAGAAAATAATAAGGATACTTTAGAATGGATAGAGATAACAAAGAATGGTACTAAGTATATAGTTAATTTAACTCCTAGGGTGATAGATAAAACTATAACTGATGAGAAAGTTTATGATATAGTAAGCAAGAAAGATGCACTTATTAAGAATATTATAGTAAGCGGTGGAAGTAGTGTTAAAGAAGTAAATGAGGTGGTAAAAAAAGGAGAAGTTATTATATCTAGTGATATTATTAAATTTGATAAAGTAGTGGGTAAAAGAAGTGCTAAAGGAAAAGTATATGCTGAGGTGTGGTATGTAGTAAATATGAGTGTTCCATATAATCATGTGGTGTATCAAGAAACTGGTAAGACAATTAATCATATATATTTAGATATTTTTGGAAAAAAGTTTACTATAATGGGTCATTATAAAACAAATAATTCTTTAAATGAGACTACTACTTTAATAGAAAAACCATATTTATTTTTTAGGGTAATTAAGGAAAGCAAGAAATTATATAACTATAAAAAAGTATCACTAAGTGAAGAAGAAGCTTATAATGAGGCAATAAAGCGTGCTGATAAGATAATTAATGATAAACTTGACACTGATGAACACATAATAGAAAGAAAAGTTTTGAAAAATAATAGTTATAGTAGTAAAATAGTATTAGAGTTATTTTATAGAGTTTATGAAGATATTACAGAATATAAGGAAGTAACTTTAGAAAGTGAGTAATTATGTTAAAAAGTGCATTTTTTGATTTATTAGATACAACTTGGCCTACGTTAGTTATATTTTTAACTGTAGTCATTTTAATGAGAATATTTTATATAGTGAATAATGGAAAGAAATTTATATTACATGAAGAGTTACTTTTACTTTTATTTGTAACTTATATATTATTCTTGTTTGAATTAGTAACTAGTAGAGATGTTTATATGAGTGGAACTAATTTGGTACCTTTTAGAGAGATATTTAGGTATCCTATAGGTAGTGAAAATTTTAATAGACAGGTATTTGGTAATATTATATTATTTATGCCTTTTGGTTTCTTTGCAGCTTATTATACAAAAATGAAGAAGCTTGGTAGTATAACACTTATTTCATTTTTAGTTAGTTTAACAATAGAAGTAGTACAAAAGTATATTGGTAGAAGCTTTGATATAGACGACATCTTACTTAATGTTTTAGGAGGTATACTAGGTTTCTTGGTTTATATTGGATTAGATGCAATTAGAAAAAAATTACCTGGAATTTTTCAAAAAGATGCATTTTATAGTTTCCTAACACTTCTTTTAGTAGTGGTTGTAGTTTTATACTTAATTGGAGTAATAAATATTTGACAAGAGTAAAAGTCTCTTGTTTATTTTTTTTTGAATTTATGGTATTATATTTATAGTAGGTGACATTATGAATAAGAAAGGGTTTACATTAATAGAAATACTAATGGTTTTAGTGATACTTGTAGCTATTACGGTAGCAGGTACTTTTGGAATACAAAGTATACAAAAGAAAAGTGAAGAACAAGCTTTAAATGAACTATACTCAGAGATCCTATTAGCGGCAGATGTGTATTTAAATGAGAATGAAACATTTGCTACTGATTTATTAAATAAAGAAGTAGATGAAAAATGTATTAGAATATATACTTTACAAAATGAAGGACTACTAAGTACAAGTTTAACTAACCCTGTTAC
>DOEC01000024.1 GCA_003524085.1 Bacillota bacterium
ATAACCCCCCCCCTTTGTACTTTGTTTTGTACTAAAGAGTTAATTTTCATGTACTTCACTTCCTATCTTTATTACAAGATAATCTTATCATTTTTTAGTAAGTATTGTCAATATAAAAAGTGAGATTTTACTCACTTTTTTGTTGTTTCTAAACTACTTACAAAATTATCGTATACTTTTTTTAGTTCAATATCTTTTATTTCCATTCCAGCTTCTTTTCTCATTATTACTAAAGTCTTTTGGTAATAATTAGTATCTTTGTTTTTTTCTTGAGATACAACTTTAGTTATTAATCTATCTTTTATGTCAGAAACATTTTCTTTTTCTTTTGTTTCTGTTCTTAATATAATATGGTAACCATAAGATGTTTCTACTAAGCTTGTAGTATATTTATTATCTTTTAGTTTTTTAGCAGCTTTTACAAAGTTTTCTTCTAAGCTAGAGTCAAATTCTACTGTAAAGTTTTCTGTAGTTATATCGTCTTTGTATTTAGTTTTAACTTCTTCCCAAGAACTTCCACCTTTAAGTGCTTTTAGTATTTTTTCAGCAGTAGCTTTAGCTTCGTCTTTTGTAACACTAGAAGAAGTTTTAACTAGTATGTGTTCCACTTTAAATGGGGCAAAATAGTTTTCTTTGTAATAATCTTTAATATCTTTGTCTGTTACTTTTGCTTTTAAGTATTCTTCTACCAAAAGGTTTCTTTTGTACTCTAATTTTAAGTATTCTAAAAAGTCTTCTTCTGAGTCAAAGTTATTTTGTTTTAAAAATTGTTCTTTTTTTATTCCATAATAGCTTTCAAATGTTGAATAGTAATTTTCTTTTGATTTATTGATTTCTTCTAAATCACTTTCTGTTAATTTGTACTTCTCATCAAGTATTAATTTATCTACTTGTTGCACTATTTCACTAGCGCCATATTTTAGTTTTAATCCACTGTAAAGCGAGTCTGCTGTTATAGTTTTATCTTTAACTGTAATTGATACTTCTTCTCCATTTTCTAACTTAGCAATTCTTTTTGGCCAGAAAATATACATTACTAGTACCCCTACTACTAAACCAATAATTATTCCTTTTCCATTTGTTTTAAAAAATTCTTTCATGTTTACCCTCCATAATCATTTTACTATACATTTACTTTATTTTCAATTGTTTTTGTGTTTTTTTCATTTAATGCATTTCTTACAGGTGAATAACTTACTCGGTGATATTTGCATGGACCATAAGTCTGTAGTGCTTCTAAATGTTTTTTAGTACCATATCCTTTATTATTTTTTAAATCATACATTGGATACTCTTTGTCCATCTCATCTAACATATGGTCTCTTGTTACTTTAGCAATTATACTAGCAGCTGCAATTGACTCACTTTTTGCATCTCCCTTTATTATTGAAGTTGACGAAATATTTAATTCAAGTTTCATAGCGTCTATTAATACATGTTCAGGTGTGATATTTAGATTTTTTATTGCTTCTTTCATAGCTATTTTTGTAGCTTCATATATGTTTACTTCATCTATTACTTTCTCACTTACTATACCTAGTCCTATAGATATAGCATTTTCTTTTATTATTTTGTACATTTCTTCTCTTTTCTTTTCACTTAACTTTTTACTATCTTTAATGTCTTTATGATAAAAGTTTACAGGAAGAATACAAGCACATGCGACAACTGGGCCGATTAAAGGCCCACGTCCTACTTCGTCTACACCTGCTATTAATGTAACACCTTCATTATATAAATTATTTTCGTACTCTAGCACTAGTAATCACCTCTTTTATTTTATTATAAATTGTATCTGTGTCAAGTCCTAAGTACTCTAATAATTCTTCTCTAGTTCCTTCGTTTACAAACTCGTCTTTTATAGCATAAGTAATTATTTCTTTGTCAGTTATACTACCTAAATAACTCCCAAGACCACCTATTTGCATACTTTCTTCATATACAAATATAGGCTTATTTTTATTAGTTATTTCATTAAACATTTGAAAGTCAATTGGTTTTAAGAATCTAGCATTTACTAAAGAAACGTTGTACCCATCACTTTTTAGTTTATCAATAACACTAATGCTTTCGTTTACAAAGTCTCCATAAGTAATAAGTGTAGCATCTAACCCATCAGTTATTTTTTCCCAAGAACCTACTTGTATACTAGTTATTTTTTCTTCTTTATACTCTATTCTTTTTTTAGAGTATCTTATTATAAATGGACTATTTGTTTTAATAGCAGTATTAAGTAAGTTTGCACTTTCAACAGAGTCTTTTGGTACACTTATAATAAGTTTTGGAATAGGAAGTAAGAATGATACATCAAACACTCCTTGATGTGTTGACCCATCAGCTCCCACTAAGCCACATCTGTCTATTCCAATTATTACGTGCGAATTCATTCTAGCAATATCATGTAATACTTGATCATATCCTCTTTGCAAAAAGCTTGAGTAAATACTAACAAAAGGAATAATTTTATTTAAACTCATTGCATTAGCAAGCACTAAAGCATGTTCTTCAGCTATACCGACATCTATAAAATTTTTAGGAAACATACTTTTAAATTTAGTTAATTTACTTCCACTTTCCATTGCTGGAGTTATTACAACAATATTCTTTTTCATAAGTCTAATTAAATTATTAGATATTACTTCACTCCAAGTTGGGTTAGTGTCACTAGAAAGTATTACACCGCTTTCTTTATTGAAAGGTCCTACCCCATGCCACTTACCAGTTGTATCTTTTTCTGAATAAATGTAGCCTTTTCCTTTTTCAGTTATAACGTGAAGAATAACAGGGTGTGTACTTTCTTTTGCTCGTTTTAAGTACATTTCTAGTTCGTTAAAGTCGTGTCCGTTAATTGGTCCGTAGTAGTCTAATCCAAGTTCTTCAAATATAAAGCCTTCTTTTAAGTAAAGCTTTTTAATACTTAATTTTATGTTTTTAATCATTCTAACTAGTGGTTTACCTATTAATGGAATTTTGTTTAATATTCCTTTAGCTTTATCTTTAGTGCTTTCATAATGTTTGTTACTTCTTAAGTTATCTAAATGGTTATGTAGTGCACCTACATTTTTATTTATACTCATTTCATTATCATTTAAGATTATTATAAATTTTGTTTTAACTTCACCTATATGGTTTAATGCTTCATAAGATAGTCCATTTGAAATAGATGCATCTCCTATAACACTAATTACGTTATATTTTTCTTTATGCATATCTCTTGATAAAGCAAACCCCAGTCCTGCACTTAAGCTAGTACCAGAGTGCCCTGCTTCATATGAGTCTCCCTCAGATATTTTTTGAAAGCCACTTAAGCCATTAAATTTTCTTAATGTGTCAAACTTGTCAGCACGTCCAGAAAGTATCTTGTGTACATAACTTTGGTGAGACACATCAAATATAAGCTTATCTTTATTAAAATCAAACACTTTATGTAGCATAATAGTAAGTTCTACCACACCTAAATTACTTGCTAAATGTCCACCTGTTTTAGAAATACTACTAATTAAAAACTCTCTTATATCACTAGCTAAAAGAGTTAACTCATTTTCATTCATTTTCTTTAAAAATTTATCATTCTTTATTTCTTTTATATTCATAATACACCTGCCTAATCATTATAGTTTATTTTATAATATAAGTCAAATAAAAAAACACCACTTAGGTGTTTACTCTTTTATATCTTCTAATTTAACACTAACTAATTTACTTACTCCACTTTCTTGCATTGTAATACCATATAGTAAGTCTAAGAATTCCATAGTTTTCTTTTTGTGTGTTATTACAAGAAGTTGAGTTTTTCCTTTATAATGTTTTATGTATTCTCCAAACTTTTCAACGTTGATTTCATCTAGCGCACTTTCTACTTCGTCTAGTATAACAAATGGAACATCCTTTAAGTTCATTATTGCAAACAACAAGCTTATTGCAGTTAATGTTTTTTCTCCACCACTTAAAAGACTAAGACTTCCTGGACGTTTTCCGGGCGGATTTGCAATTATATCTATACCAGTTTCAAGCACGTTAGTTGGCTCTGTCATAACAAGATATGCATTTCCTCCACCAAATAAATCTTTAAATACTTTAGTAAATTCAATGTTCACTTTCTTAAATGTAGTTGCAAACTTATCTATCATTATATCATCCATATTATTAATTATTTCTAGTAAGTTCTTTTCGCTACTTTCTAAGTCACTTTTTTGAGTAGTTAAAAATTCAAATCTCTTGCTAACTCTATCGTACTCATCTATGCTTGCTAAGTTTACTTCTCCCAAAGTTTTAAGAATTCTCTTTATCTCATTTATTTCATTTCTAGCTACTTCTATATCTATATCTAATTCAAAATCATTTCTCGCTTTTTCATAAGTTATACCATATTCTTCATTTAATCTATTTAGTAAGTTATCTAATAACACCGATAATTTAGCTTCTTTTACACTTAAACCATTTAATAAGTCAGTACTTTCTTTTGTTTTAGCTTCATATTTTTTAACAGTACTCTCTTTTAATTCCAACTCACTTATTAGTTCTTTTCTTTTAGTTATTTTATTATTTATAGTTTCTTCTAAAGCTTTTTTAAGTGACTCTACTTCATAGTATTCTTTTAATATAGTATCTAACTCTGTATTAGAGTTATTTTTATCAATTCCATTTAATTCGAGAACTACACTTTCTAACTTAGTAGTTAACTCATTTATTTTATTAGTTGTATTATTCTGTTTTTCACTTGTATTTAGTACATTTAAATTAGCTTTATAAATCATATCTGTTAAGTTAGTAATATTTTCATTTATTTCTTTTAACTTTAGTTCATTAGTTTCTATATCCTTTATAGTAATAGTCAAATTCTTAGTTACTGTATCTAACTCTGTTTTATCCAGAATTCCACTAGAACTTTTTGATTTACTTCCACCAGTAAGTGAGCCACCCACATGAATTATTTCTCCGTCAAGTGAAACCACCCTGTATCTAGAAGATATTTTTTTACTAATACTAAGAGCATTTGCTACATTATCAGCGACTATTATGTTACCTAGTTGGTTCATTATGATGTTATAAAACCCACTATCATATTCTACTAAATCACTTGCTAAACTAACAAATCCTTGCATACGTTTTACTATATTTAATACATTAGGTTCAATACTTTTAGGCTTAATTAGATTTAAAGGAAAGAATGTAACTCTACCTTTGTTGTTTCTTTTTAAGTATTCAATAGCCATTTTTGCGTCGTTATCATTTTCTGTAATTACATAATTTACAGCGCCACCCAAGCTTACATCTATTGCATCATAATATTCGCTTTTAATATTGACTATACTTCCAATAGTGCCTTTTATTCCTTTTAAAGATGGATTTGATACTACACTTTTTACTCCATATGGAACTTTAGTCATATTGTCAATGTTATATTCTAGTATATCTTTTTTATTAGTTAATTCATATTTTCTTTTAGTAAGTTTTGAAATATCTTCACTTACGCTAGAAGAATCTATTTTAACTTTCTTGTAATCATTATTTAATTCATTTAGTCTATTAGTAGACACTTCTAGTTGTCTATTATCTTCTTCTAAAGCCACCCTTAATTTAGATAGTTCACTTGTTAAACTTAGTTTTTCTTCTTCTAAATATGTTATTCTTAATTTTACTTCATCACTATTTTTATCATATTTATCTCTTTCTTTTAATAGTTCTTTTTTAGAGTTAAGGCTTGTTAGTTCTTCTGTTTTAGAAAGGAGTGTCCTTTGTAAATCAGATATTTCATTATCTAAGCTTGTTCTTTCTAATTTTAACTGTTCAATTAACGTTTTCTCTTCAGTATCTTTTGTCATTTCACTAGCAAGGCTTAATTCTAAAGACGCTTTTTCTTCTTTAGTTGTTGTGTATTCTTCATTATATTTTGCTATGTCTGTAGCTAAAACACTAACTTCTATACTTTCTAGTCTAGCTTTCTTTTCTTTATAGATACTTGCTTTTTCTGCTTGATCTTTTAAGGGTTCAACTTGAAGAGCTAGCTCATCTATAATCATGTTAACTCTCTCAATATTTTCATTGGTCTTAGCTAGTTTTCTTAATGTTTCTTCTTTTCTTTTTTTATATTTTAAAACTCCTGCTGCTTCTTCAATTACAGTTCTCTTTTCAATTGGATTACCGCCTAGTATTTCACTTATTTTTCCTTGAGGAATAATACTCAAGCTTTCTTTAGAACTAAATGAGTCTAAAAATAAGTCAGTTATATCTTTTAGTCTTACTTTTTCTTTATTTATAAAATACTCATTTTCTCCGGTTTTATATAGCACACGTTTTATTTCTATTTCTGTGTAGTCTAACGGTAAACTTTTATCAGTATTATCTAGTACTATTTCTACTTTAGCACTCCTACTTGCTTCACGAGAATTTGAACCATTAAATATTACGTCACTCATATTATTAGACCCACGTAGTGTTTTAACAGATTGTTCTCCCATTACCCATTTTAAAGCATCAACTATGTTACTTTTACCACTCCCGTTAGGACCCACTATACCTGTAAAGTTTCTATTAAGTTCTAAGTTTACGTTATCAGCAAAACTTTTAAAACCATTTATTTTTATCTCTTTTATATACACCCTTAATCACCTACACATTTATTTATTGCCTCTTTTGCCGCGTGCTGTTCAGCATCTTTTTTACTACTTCCTTTTCCTGTACCATAAACAATTCCATCAATTACTGCATTTACTATAAAGTACTTTTTATGCCCTGGTCCACCTTCTTTTACTAAGACGTACTCTACACTTTTCTTGTTTGTTTGAACAAGTTCTTGAAGTGAACTTTTATAGTCATTTAAAAAGTCTACATTTCTTTCTATATATGGAACGATTAACTCGTCAAAAAATTTAGTTACTGTATTTAAGCCAAGCTCCAAATAGATTACACCAATTACAGCTTCAAATACATCTGCAACAACTGTCTTATTTGGATATCTAACACTATTTCCAACTTTAATATAACTAGCTAAATTTAATTCTTTAGAATATTCAAATAAGGCATTCTCACATACATAAAGGCTTCTTTTTTTGCTCATTTCTCCTTCAGTTAGTCTTTTTGATTTATATATGTAGTCACTGCTAACAAGTTCCAAAACTGCGTCTCCTAAAAATTCTAGTCTTTCATAAGATACACAGTTGTGTTCATTTGCATAACTTGTATGCGTAAGTGCTACTGGAAGTAAGTGGCTTTTTGATAAGTCTATTCCAAATTTTTTTAATGTTTCCATAACAATCTCCTTTCTACATTTCTAATCAATATATTCTATTATATCAATTTTACATCAAATTTGCTAGATTTTATTTATTTTTATTTATTTTTTTAGTATAATTGTGTTGGTGAGATATGAAAAAGTTACTTATTAAACTTATTAGAATGTATCAAAGTACTCCGCTTTTTAGTCACAGGCAGTGTGTATTTATTCCAACTTGTAGCGAGTATATGATTACTTCTATTAATGAGTTTGGCGTAATTAAGGGAATATACTCCGGAATTAAAAGAATATTAAGGTGTCACCATAAAAAAGAATTTACTATAGATATGGTGCCAGTAAAGGAGAAAAAGAAATGAAAAAGATTATTGTTTTATTATTAAGTTTATTATTAATTACAGGGTGTCAAAATGAAGAAGTGAGTACAAAAACAGCATATGCTACTTATTACCCACTTGAATATGCTACAAATTATATGTACTCGTCTTTTGCTAAAGTTAAGAGTATTTATCCAAATGGAATAGATACTAAAAGTTACGAGTTAACAGAAAAACAAAAAGGAATTTATTCTAATGGAGTTACATTTATTTATGCTGGAGTAACTGACGAAGTTAAATTAGCTGCAGAATTTTTAAACGCTAACTCTAACCTAAATATAATAGACGGGACTAAGGGACTAAGTTTTTCAAATGACGTGTGCGAGTTATGGCTTGACCCATCTAACTACTTGATGATAGCTAGAAATATTAAGTCTACTTTAATAGATTATACTAGTAATGTATATGACGAAGAAAAGATAGATAAATTATATAATGAGTTAAAAATTAAGATTAGTGAAATTGATGTTGAACTTACTATGATGGGAAAAAATGCTAGTAGAAAGAATATTTTAGTTACAGATAATATATTTAATTATTTAAGTAAATATAATATTAATGTTATTTCAATAGATAATAAAAACGAGAGCAACACTAAAGCTTTAAATGAAGCAAAGAAACTTATTAATAACAAAGATTTGAAATATATTTATGTATTAAAAGGAAGTACTCTTAGTAGTGAAACTGAAACATTTATTAAAAACTATAATTTAGAAAAACTAGAAATAGACCCGATGTATACTTTAACAGATGATTTAAGAAAAGATGGACATGACTACATTAGTGTTATGATGGACAATATTGCAAAATTTAAAACTGAGTTATTTCGTTAACTCAGTTATTTTTCTATTCCTAAATATTCATATGTTTTGTCTGTTACTTGTCTACCCCTTATCGTTCTTTTAATGAAACCTTCTTGAAGTAAGAAAGGCTCGATTACATCCTCTATAGTTGTTTGTTCTTCACCAATAGATGCAGCAATACTCTCTATCCCAACAGGTCCTCCATTAAATTTATTGATAAGACTTTCTAAGTATTCAATATCTGTTTTATCAAGTCCACTTTCATCTACATTTAGTCTCTTTAAGCTTTCATTTGTAATACTTTCATTTATAACGTCTAAGCCTTTAACTAAAGCAAAATCACTTACCCTTTTAAGTAGTCTATTTGCAATTCTTGGTGTTCTTCTACTTCTTTTTGCAATTATTTCTGCAGCTTTATCATCAATGTTTAAGTTTAGTACTCTTGCACTTCTTTTTACTATAGTTTTTAATTCTTCTGTTGTGTAATAATTTAGTTTACAAGTAATACCAAATCTATCTCTTAATGGACTTGATAAGTCTCCAGCCCTTGTGGTTGCCCCCACCAAAGTGAAAGGTGGTAAATCTATATTTATATTCCTGCTTTGCCCTTCTGTACCAATTACAATATCTAATTTAAAGTCTTCCATTGCTGAATAAAGTATTTCTTCAATATATCTTGGAATTCTATGTATTTCGTCAATAAACAAAACGTCATAAGGTTCTAGTGTGCTTAATATTGCAGCTAAGTCTCCACTTTTTTCAATAGTTGGACCTGAAGCTGTTTTAATGTTTACTCCTAACTCGTTTGCAATTATATGTGAAAGTGTAGTTTTTCCTAGTCCTGGAGGACCATAAAGTAAAACATGGTCTAAGCTAGTGTTTCTCATTTTTGCAGCTGTTACAAAGACTTTTATGTTTTCTTTAACATCAGTTTGACCTATGTATTCGTCAAAAACTTGCGGCCTTATTGTTTTCTCAAAGTTATCACTTTCTTGATATTCACTTTTTAGTTCACTATTCATAAGTACTCCTTTCTTTATCTAAATAATAATTTTAATGCTTCTTTTATTTGATTTTCAATTGATAAACTCTTATCAATTTCTTTAGCTATTTTAGATATATCTTGTTTTTTATATCCAAGGCTTACTAAAGCTTCAACAAGCTCATTATTTACCTCGTTCTTTTCATTCCCCGTTACAAGTTTTCCTCTTAAGTCTAGAATTATTTGTCTTGCTAATTTCTCTCCTACTTTAGGAAATTTTTGTAAGTATAATATATTTTCTCTTTCAATTGCGTCTATTACACCACTAGCCTTACCACCTGCAAGTATACCAATGGCTGTTTTAGGACCTAACCCTTTTACGCCGATTAACTTTAAAAATAATTCTCTTTCTTCATTTGTAATAAATCCATATAAAGAATACTCGTCTTCCTTAATATAATTATATAAATATACTTTTATAGTACTATCAAGTTCAAAACTGTAAGGGTTTGGTGTGTTTACTTTAAATCCTACTCCATAAGTTTCTATAACAATATATGAAGGATACACATCACTTACTTTACCATATATATAGTCTAACATAATCTTCACCCATATTAATTTTATAACAAAAAGACTAACAAAACAAGAGTTGTTAATCTTTTTTATAGTTTTTTTAAATTCTTGCTATTTCATTTTTTGTTTTAGTAATCTTGTTTTCAACACAAACTCTTTGAACTATAAACATACATAATATCAAGTTTGCTGTAAAAGATCCACCATAACTCAAAAATGGCACTGGTACACCAGTAAGTGGAATAAGCGCTAGTATCCCTAAGAAGTTTACCATTAAGTGTAAAAAAATATATATAGCTATTCCATAACACATAATTGAGTTTCTTAAGTTTACACTTTCTTTTGCAATTTTTACAATCCTATATAGTATATACATGTAACCAAATATAAATAATATACTAAATATTAAGCCCATTTCTTCAACCATTATTGGGAAAATAAAGTCAGTATGTGCTTCTGGTAAGTATAGGTATTTTTGAGTTGAGTTACCTAAACCTTTTCCAAATAAACCTCCGTTATTTATCGCAATAAAACCGTTGCAAACTTGATAACCTGTTTCTTCTGTGTATCTCGTACAAGGAGCTTTAAATGTAAGACGAGACTTTTGCATGTCGTTTAAAAAGTCACTTCCACTTAGTATAAAAACTGCACCAATTACAGCAACTGTACCGCCTATAATCTTAAGCATTTTAGCCCAGTCATTAGATGGAAATGGAATAGCTAAGAATGTAAGAAAAACTATTCCAGCAATTATAATAGCAGTTCCCAAATCAGGTTGTAAAGCTACTAGTAAAAATATTATAAAACCTAAAGCTAAAGGTGCAAAAAATTCATATTTTAAATTTTTCTTATCAGCCATGTTATTATAATATATCGCCATAAAAAGTATTATTATTGTTTTTGCAAATTCACTTGGCTGGAAAGTAAAGAATTTAAAGTCTATCCAGCTTTTTGCACCGGACATTACTTTACCATTAATTAATAAGAATATTAGCGTACCTAAAATAAATAAAACTCCAAAAGAAACAAGTTTTTTGTATTTATATAAAGGCATTCTAAGTATTATGAAAAGTCCCATTAAATAGGCACCAAATACGAATATGCACTGTCTTATAAAGAAGTAATATGGACTTTCTTTGTATGATAAAACCGCGCTGACGTTTGATGCTGAAAGCACCATAATCACACCAACTATACTATATAAAATGCACATTATAAATAATGGCTTATCCATTTTACTAAATATACTTACCTTCTTCATATTATCACTATATATATAATACCATATTTAAGTCCAAAAATGAACTAGTTTTTTTGTATTTTATGTAAAAAGATCCTTTTTTTTAAAGTCTTTATTTATTTAATTTTAAAGTACTAACGTTTTTCTAAACTACAAGTTTTTAATAAATGTTTTAGTTTCACTACTAAGATAACTTCCCTTTAATAATAAATATATTGAATATCTTTATTATTAATAAGTTTCTTTATTTCATTTAAAGATGTAGTATTACTTTTCTCTAATACTTGATTATTTCAAACATTTTTCTCTTACACTTTTCAATTTTTCAATACTAAAAGATACTTTTACATATTCATTATTTATCACAATTCTTCACTCCACGAAGTAATATTTCACCATGATTGTACCAAATATGCAACATCTTTTAAAGTGTAATATTAAATTTTCTTTAAATTTGGGTGTTTACTATGTCAAATTCCAAGTTTTTGCTTATATTATTATAGAAGATAAAAGGAGGGAATTTTATGTATTACTACGGATATAGTGGAGGATACGGAAATACTGGATATAATACTTGTTGTCCTACATACGGTGGATACGGTTACAATAACTATGGCGGATATGGATATGGCGCTGCTATAATTCTTGTACTATTTATTCTTTTAGTTGTTGTTTTTGGAGCAGGTTTCTTAAACTACAATAATTAAAAAAAAGGAAGTCTAGTCTTCCTTTTTGCGTGTATAAATTTTTCTTTTATATGTTAAATCTTCACTGTGATACTCTCCTATTACATCACTAATAAATTCTTCATTATTTATTATAGGAAAATACTTATCAGCTACGTGAGAATCGTCTACTATAGTTAAAATCATTCTATCTGTATACGGCATCATTTCTTCATATATTTTAGCTCCACCTATAACATAGATGTTTTCACTAGCAAAATCAGTTCTAAGTAGTTCATCAATAGACTTAAACACCCTATAATCTTCTGTTGTCTCTAGTGTTTTAGATATTACTAAGTATTTTCTACCTTCTAACTTTTTAGGTAAGCTTAAAAGTGTGTTTCTTCCCATTAATATATAATGATTATATGTAACAAGTTTAAAAAACTCTAAATCTTCTTTTATATGCCAGATTAATTTGTTGTTTAGTCCAAGTTCGTTATTTTTTCCAATACATGCAATTATAGTATACATATTTACTCACTTACTGGAAAATTAATCTTTCCTAAATCTTTATAGTTTAGTACTTTAATGTCTTTACACTCATCATCATTATTAAATTTATAGAAATCTTTCACATCAGGATTTACCCATAACTCTGGACTTGGTGGGTTTAACACATAATCACATACTTTAACTTTCAAATCAGTACTCTTTAATACATCAGGAACAATTCCTTTTTTTAAATTAATTAGCTCTTCTTTAGTTAAAGTTTTTAGTATTTTATCATACTCCTCTTTGTAATTTTGAAGTTGTCCTTCTAACCAAGTTCTATTTTTGTACCCTTCGTATATACTTAGTGTTTTCCCTCTTTCAATAAGTTCTTTTATTTTTTCAACTTGATTAACATAGATATGAGCATCTTTAATACTCCAACTAAGTGTTCCAACTTTATAGCCCCCGACTCTTGCATATAAGTGCATTAAAGCTGCAAATTGAGTTACATTAAATGGTAAACCTAAAGGTACATCACAACTTCTTTGGTGTACATACATGTTTAGTGTTCCGTTTGTAATATCTACTTCATGACTCCATACACAAGGTCTTAAAACTCCTTTATCCAAGTGACAGTTATACCATAAGCTCATTACATTATCTCTTGCTTCAGGGTGATTTTTAATTATATCAAGTACTCTATCTACACCTTTATATTTGTTTACAATGTAGCCGTATGCTTCACCAATAGTGCCAGCATATTCTTTACCAAAGTATTTATGAATTTCTTTAATTTCGTGTGAACCATCCGAATTTAATACTTTTTGCTTTGCATTCCAGTAACCATCCAAGTCTATCTTCCATTCATCCCAAATAGATACTCTTCTATCTTGAAGCCAATTAACATCATTACTTCCAACTTGATATATCCAAAGTAATTCTAAAAAAGCTTGTCTACTAAATAGTTTTTTTACAGTTAGGATTGGAAACTCTTTACTAACATCTAAATTAAAATTATAGCTAGGTATCTTAATAGTATTATTAATAGTTCTATTCTCTACTTCCTTCCCCTCATTTAATATCTTTTTACATAGTCTTAAATATTCTTCATCCCATTTTAACATTTGTATTACCTCCATTAAAAGAATAACATTTTTAAATAGCTAAATCAAGAGTTTAACTATATATTTTTAAAATATTGATTTTTAGTGTTTTTTTTGGTACAATATAGCATGAAAAAAGAGGTGTTACTATGTTAAAATTATGTGATATATTAGATGAAAAAGAGAAAGTTTTACATGAAGTAAGTACTGAAGCAACTTTTCCACTTGATAAAAAATATTTTGAATTAATTGATGAAGCTTATAATTATTTAAGACTTAGCCAAGATGATGAGAAAGCAAAAGAATTGGATTTAAGACCTGGTATGGGCCTTGCATTTTGTCAGCTAGGTGTTTTAAAAAGAATATTCATTATATCTTATAAAAACGAAGATGGAGAATTTACTGAGTATACAGTAATTAACCCTAGATTAATAAGTCACTCAAATGAACTTGTTTATGTTGAAGAAGGAGAAGGTTGTTTGAGTGTAAATAGAGATGTTAAAGGTATTGTTCCAAGGTACGCTAGAATAACTGTAGGTTATTATGATATAAATGGAAATTATGTTGAATCTAGAGTTAGAGAAGAAATGTCAGTAGCATTTCAACATGAAATGGATCACTTGGATGGCATTATGTTTACTGATAAAATTGATAAAAAGAATCCATATAAAAATATGGATAAAATGAGAGCTATTTAAAATTAGTTCTTTTCTTTTTGATAAAAATATTATATAATCATATTAAGATAAGGGGTGGTGAAATGAAGAATATATGGAGAATTATTTTTTGGGGGATTATTTTAATTATATCTTTATGTGCTGGGGTGTTAGGAGTTATTTATAGTAATCAAAATTTCAATAAAAGGAAAAATGATCTAGTAAATATCGTTGAAACTTTTAATAGTAACCAACTTATAAATAATTATAAAAAAATTGATGTTAATCTAAATGCTAAATTAAGTGATAAGAATATTATTGTGTCTTATACTGGTAACGTAAATAAAGATTATATATTTAAATTTAAAAAGAATTATTTAGAGACCACTATTAGTAAAAATGATAGCATTGCTGATATAGTTGTAATGCTTATAACTGATAGTGTTTCTACCATTCATGGCGAAGCTCAAAATAGTATAAATGATTTATTTAATAGTAACATTTATAACTTTAAATTTAGTGATGGAATATCTTATACTGATAAAACTGATAAATTTATAGTTAAAATTAATTTAGATAATTACATAAAAAATAGAACTAGTGATTAGTTCTATTTTAATTTTAAAATATTTTCATTATAACTTTTGGTTTCGCTTACAGTTTTTCTTAATTCATAATTTAAAAGAAGTAATATTTTATCATTTAGTCTATATTTATTTAATAAGTCTTTTACTTTGCTTATTGTTAACTCTGAATAGTTAGATATCTCTTCTAAAGTGATATTAAACTTCTTACTTACACACATTGCGAACAGTAAATTAGCAGATAGACCATTTCTTGTATATTCATATGATAATAAAGTATCATGATTTAGTCCTTCTTCTAATAAACCACAGTGGTTTAAAATACTTAATTTTTTTCTAAAGTCATAATAGTCTGTTAAATAAATATTTTTGTGTCTTCTAAAATATAATTTTATTCCCTCTTCATCTAAACCATGTGCAACTAACAAATCAACTATATAACTAATTGTTTTTTCTACGCTTCCCATTTCTACTTGAATGTTAGTTAAATAAAACTTAGCTATTTTGTTTAACACTTGGTTATTAAAACCAAACCTTTCTCTAATATTAGTGCACTCATCTATTACACTTTGTCTTCTTTCTTCGGTAACTTTACCAACGTATTGCATCTCAATACCCCCTTAACTGATTATAATTATACCATATTAAGTACAAATTGTCAACACTTTGTACTTAATTAATTACATCTATCAAAAGTTATACCCTTTAATGTTCCATTTTTAATAGAATTAATTATAAATAAGTTTATTCTATCAAAGTCAGGCTCTCCACCTACTTTAGGATAGTTTTTATATTTTCCAATGTTTTCGTATAATTCATATATTTCTTCTTCATTAAAGTAATCTATTCCAAACACATTTTTTAGAATGTCTTTATAATATAAGTTAAGTGTATTTAAAATGTAAACACATACTTCATCAAGTGGAAGAACTTCTTCTTTTATTATTGTCATACTTGCCAAATTAAAAGCTGTTAATTCACTATCAAACTTTGGCCATAAAACTCCTGGAGTATCAATTAAATCAATTTTATCGTTAATTTTAACCATGTTAATGTTTTTAGTAACACCTGGCATATTTCCAACTGTTTGAACTTTTTTATTTACTAGATTATTAATTAGTGTACTCTTCCCTACGTTTGATACACCCACTACCATGACTTTTGCTTTCTTTGGAAGTAAACCTTTCTCTTTTCTCTTTAAGTTTACATTTGACATTAAAGAGTTTACCGCATCCACTATTTTATTTTTAACGTTCTTATCATTAAGTTCGCTTAATATTACAGTATAGCCTTTCTTTTCATAAAAGTTTTTCCATTTAAGTGTTTCTTCCTTATCACATAAGTCATACTTACTAAACACTAATATTTTTTCTTTATTTTTTGTAAATTCATTTATATCATTTATAAAAGAACTTTTTGGAATTCTAGCATCAACTACGTGCACAACTACATCTACTAAATCTATTCTTTCTTTAATTTGTCTTTTGGTTTTAGCCATGTGGCCTGGATACCAGTTAATATTTGTTTTTTGGAAACTTTTTTCTTCATTTGACATTTCAATCACTACTTCTTTCATTTAATAACTTAATTTTTTCTGCGTTATTAAGTATATCTAATTGATATTTACATATATTACTTAATATTTCAAATCTTTCTTCTTTTGTTTTACCTGCTTTGATTAATTCCGCATTATGAGATTCTAAATTAGATAAAACTGTTAATTCATTTATTGTTGCATAATCTCTTACATTTGAGTTCTTAGCTAACTCTGGATTTAATTCTCTCCATTTTTTAGCAGTAGTATTAAATAATACTACATTAAGAATATCAGCTTCTTCGGCATATTTTAACCATTCTTTATTTTTGAAAAAATCATTATCTGGTAAGATATAATTCTTAATGGCATCTGTATGAATTAAATAATTATTTTTAGTTAGTATTCTTTTTACATCCCATTCTCTATTTTGATTTTCTAATTCTTTTAATCTCTCAAATTCTTTAATTAAATACAATTTAAATACTGGACTTATTGCTGATGCAAATTCAAATGCAATATCTTTATGTGCATAAGTTCCTCCATACTTTCCTCGTTTTGAATATATGCCAATAGCATTTGTTTTCTCACACCATTCAGTAACACTTAATGTAAATGTATGAAGCCCTGCACTTTTTCTAAACCCGTCGAATTCGACGGAATTAAAATTTGGATTATAAATAGACTCCCATGTTCCTAAAAATTCCAAAGTAATTCTATTTCTTAACCAGTTTCTTATAATGTCATCAGCTTTCGATTTTCCCTCTTTGTATTTACCAAAATCAGAAATACAAATATAATCATTATCATCTATGTTTGTAATATTTACTTTAATATTTTGAACTTCTATTATTTTATTTGACATATATTCACCTCCAATTTTAGATTATTTTCTCTCCACTCTTTTGCAGTCATTCCAAACAATGCTATATTTATTACATCTGCTTCGTTAGCATAAACAAAAACTTTTTGTTTATCTGTTAAAGTAAGAATTAATTTTTCTTTAATACTATCAGTATATATTCTATAATTTGTTTTTGATAAGCTTCTTCTAACAGGCCATTCTATTTTTTCTTGATATGTTTCATTATATTTTAATCTTTCATCATCCATAACTACACCTTTTATCATATATTCTTTTAATATTTTAGTAGCCCAAATTCTAAAGTTGGTTGCTTTTTTTGAATTTACTCTATATCCAACTGCAATAATCATATCAAGGTTATATATCTTTACAGGTTTTTTAGAATTATCAACGTCGGTTTTTCCGACGGTATTATTTTCATCAAGTTCACCACTATTTAATATATTATTAATATGTTCTGTTATTGTGCTTCTTGCTACGCCAAACAACTCTGCAATTAAATTTTGAGTAAGCCATATATTGTTATTTATTAACATTATACTAACCTTAATATCATTGTTTGAATCTCTATATATTAAAAAGGCATGATTAGTTATTTATAAGTTTTTATTGTCCATATGTTATTCTCCTTTCTATTAATTTTTTTATTTAAAATCAATTTTAACATTTTTATATTTATCAATATAAATACATTTTACTATATTTTTTAATTCTAATCTAGTAATATTAATTAAATTTAATTTTTCATTTATAATTTCAATTAACCCATTTTCACTAATAGATTTATTATTTTCGTAAGTTTTATTTCTATAGTAGTTAGAGCAATAGTAATAAACTTTTCCTTTTATAGTTCGTTTTACCATATTACCATCACAACATTTGCACTTTAAAAATTTATCAAAATCATTTAAATTATTATTTATTTTTTTAATTCTATTTGTTATATTGATATTAGGTTAAATATACCGAATATTTCAAATCTTTGATATGTATCTCCTGTTTTGCTATTTTATTTCTAATTTTTTCCTTTCTCTTTCAAGCTCTTTTAAACTCTTTTTAGGTGTTGGCATTTCTTCCGGCATCATTCCACCAATATCTGTAATTGCCTTTCTAACTTTTTTCCTACCTCATAATGTACATCTTTTGCTTCTTCTTCACCTTATACATTATCTTTTAAAAGTTTTTGCTTCGTTTGATTTATTCTAAATAAATTAGCAACTAATTCATCTTCATTCATATTATCTAAAATATCTTCTCTATATCGTAATTTTTTTCTTTTAAATATATCACCTTGTCTTGTTAACTTTATTTGATAAAATCTCTTTTCATCATCTGATAATGAATCATATTCTTGCTCTGTTATTTCTTGCTTTCTTGTTTGAATAGCAAAATAAGTTTGTCCTAAAGCAACAACTTCCTTGCTTGGATCTGCATTTTGTACTATTAAATAACATATATATCTTGAAAGTTTATAATCTAGTATATTAAGAGTGGCATTATTATTTCTTTTTGACAACCTGTTGACCTCAACAAGTTGTTCACCTATATTAAACCCAGAATTTTTACAAGCATCTTTTGCTTTATTTAAAACCTTTAAGAAATTTCTCCAATCCTTGTATTCCAATACTTTTGAAAGTTCCCTAGCATACCAATATTCATTTCCATATTCATCTATATGTTTAATATTTTCAAAAATATTATTAGTATATCTATCTTCAATTTTCTTCATTACTACCTCCTTATTTATTGTTTCATATAAAAGTTTTCCATAAGTCGTTATTACCTCTATTTTATTTAAAATAACTATCATTTTCCAGTTATAAAATGTAAAAAGAAATTTTATTTTTTTCTTTTAATTTCAAGGGTTTAATAGTGTTTTTTTCATAACTATCAATATACCAGCTGATACCACTTTTATTAAAATCCTATTAGCTTTCTAAATTATTTATATAATCTACTCCTTTGATTTTTATATTATACTAGTTCAATAATATTGTCAAAAAATCTATTATTATCTATTTTTACAACTTTTATTTCACCTTTTTTTATTAATTTCTTTATAAAATATGCATATAAATTATCAATCAAATATATATCTTGCATCAACATAGCTACTAATTTAGAAACCTTAACACTACCTAATGACTGAAGTTTATCTAAAATCATATTATCATAATAATTAATTGGAACTGATTTTACTATGCCATTTTCTAATATTCTCATTTCGGAATTGTTATTTACAAGTTCTTCCCATATATTAGAATATTTAAATTTTTCATCCTTAGATATTTTATGTTCTAAATTAGCTAATTTTTCTAACTCTTTTGAATCCATCACACTAGGAGAAATATAATTTTCAGTATTGTCATATTCATCACTATATGTAACATATAAATCACATTCGATATTTTTTAAAATATTACAAATATATAACATAATCAAATAAGAATAAACATTATAATGACTTGTCCAAATTCTTATTTTGTCTTTTCTAGTTATTGCTTTTTTAATAATTAATATTTCTTTTTCAAAAGAATAGTTACCAATTTCATTACATAATTCATCTGGTAAATCTATTTTGTATTCTTCAACTTTTGATAAATCACCTACATTTAAAAGTAAATTACATAACAAAATATCGTTACTTCTAAGAGAACTATTTTTCATTGTCATATAACAAGAATTTCCAAATACAATTTCTAATATTTTCATAAAATAACCTCCTTTATTTTAGTTTTTTTATAAACATTTTAAGTTTTTCTTCCTTTTTTTAATAAACATTTACAATTTTTAAACTCACAACTACATTATACCATACATTAGCATTATTCTACATCATTTTTTTATCATTTGTGCTACATGATTAAATAATAGCATAAGTATATATGTTTGTCAATGATTTGTTTGTTTTAAATCAAGAATAGTTTCGTTTAACATTCGCAAAAGTTTTTAACAAAAGAAAAATTCCTATAATTAAATAGAAATTCATTTATCATATGTTTTTTCTAAATATATTCTTTTAGAAAAACCTCCACGTTTATTTCTTTTTATTAATGCAGATGCTTCTACTTCTTCTAATTTAATATCATTATATAACATAACAGCTAATAACACTTCGTAAACGTCTGCTAATTCCATGGTTATTTCTTCTTTATTTTTAGCCATTTCCACTTCGTTACACTCTTCATGTAATTTTTTGTATAATTCTTTTAAGTACTCTTTGCCTTCAAGAATTCTAGTAACTGCTACTTCGTTGTTTTTCTCTATTATATCAGGTATATTGTCTCTTACAAGTTTATTAAATACTTTTTCCATAGTTACCTCTTTAGTGTGTTAACGCTTTCTAAATAGTGCACTTCTTTTCCTGTACATATAGCATATTCTATTTCACTTCTAGTACTCTCTCCAATATATCCACCCACATTAATAACGTATATCATATCTGACAAATCAATTTTTCTTTTATGCATATCGTCTAACATACTTTTTGTTTTTGTAAGAGTGCCTTCATCCATATTTTCCCAAACTTCACTATCCCCCGAATGTCCAAATAGGCCTACAGAAATTACGATATATCCTAAAAGTGTAAGCTTTTTTTGTACCTCTAAAAATTCTTTTTTAAACTTAGTTGACCCACATAAAGTTACTATTTTATAATTCCCTATCATAATATTACCTCACTTTACTTTTCCAAACTTACTAAATGGAAATAATACTAAATCTACTTTTCCAATTATATCACTTTCCTTAACAGGCCCGATTATTCTTGAGTCTTTACTAATATTTCTGTTGTCTCCTAAAACTATGTATTCATTTTTGCCTGCAGTTAGCTTAAAATCTTTTGTGTATTCAAAGTCTACTTTAGTATTCACTATTTCCCCATCAATATAAAGAATATCATTAATATATTCTACTGTCTCATAAGGGAGGCCTATTACTCTTTTGATAATTGTAGAGTTTTCATATTTTACAACAACTATGTCATATCTATCTATTCCTTTATTTAAGCCAATTTTATTTATTAAAACTAACTCATTATTATGTAGTGTTGGTTCCATACTTGATCCGTTTACTAGCCCTGGGGTTACTATAAATGACCTAACTAAGAGTACTACAACAACAATTATTATATAAGGCATTAATTCTTTTAGTTTTTTCATAACTACCTCTTTTCATTATGAGTATAACATAAAAAGAAAAAACTAGCAATAACTAGTTTCTTTCTTTAATCTTAAATGTACCCTTAATACCTTTTAAGAAGTTAAGTTTAGCACGTCTTACTTTACCTTTCTTAACAACTGTAATCTTATCAATTAATGGGCTGTTAACAGGAAATACTCTGTTAATTCCTACACTTCCAGATTTTTTTCTTACTGTAAATGTTTCACTAACACTTCCACCTTTTCTAGCAGTAACCACGCCTTCAAAAGCTTGAATTCTTTCTCTTTTTCCTTCTTTAATCTTAACGTCAACTCTAACTGTGTCTCCTACACGAAATTCTGGTACGTTAGGATTAATTTGTTTCTTGTTAATCTTGTCGATTAAATTCATTCTAATCATCCTTTCTTTATGCTTTTTTTAATCATACAACTCTTTTGCATCGGATTAAGCATATATAATATACTACATTTTCATTAATTTTGCAAGCAATTTTGGTAAATTTATGATATACTATCAAATGAGGTGTGATTTATGAAAACAGTATTAGTAACGGGTTCTTCTAGTGGACTTGGAAAAAGTATAATAGAAAAATATGCAAGTATGGGATATAACACAATAATAACATATAACAATAATATGGATGCTGCAGAAAAGTTAAACTCTTATATAAGAGAAAAATACAAGGTAAATAGTGAATTTTATAAGTTAGATATAACTGATGAAGAAAGTATAAATAGTTTAGTTACTTCACTTAAAAAAGAGTACTCAAATATTGATGTACTAGTAAATAATGCAGGTATTGCTTTAGATAACTTGTACACTAATAAATCAAAAAGTGAGTTTTTGAAAGTGGTTACTACTAATTTAGTTGGTACATTTTTAGTAACAAAAGCTTTTTCTTCTTGGATGTATGAATGTAAAACTGGAGTGATTATAAATATAAGTAGTAACAATAGTATAGATAGTTATTACTCTGAAAGCATTGATTATGATGCATCTAAAGCTGGAATAAACAACATGACACACAACTTTGCAAATATACTTTCTCCTTACATTAGAGTAAATGCTGTTTGTCCTGGATGGATAGATACTCCAATGAATGATAGCTTGTCAGATAGTTTTAAAGAAAAAGAAACTGAGAAAATACTACTTAAAAGGTTTGCTAGTCCTATAGAAATAGCTAACTTAGTGTATTTTCTAGGAAGTGATGAAGCAAGCTATATAAACGATGCAATAATTAAAATTGATGGAGGTAAGAAATGTTAAATTTAAATAAAGAAAGTGTTCTTTTAATTGAAAAAGAAGAAAAAAAGTTATCTAGTATTTTTGATAAAATTAACGAGTTAGAAATGATTAATAGTAAAAAAGTGTTAGACGCGTTTCACAAGAATAATTTAAGTGAAAGCGATTTAATTGGTACTACAGGGTATGGGTATAACGATATAGGAAGAGATAAGATAGAAAGTATTTATAGTGATATTTTTAAATGTGAAGACGCTCTTGTTAGAAGAGAATTTGTAAGTGGGAGTCATGCCCTTAGTATAAGTTTATCTGCTTTATTAAGACCTGGAGATAACTTTTTAATAATAAGTGGTAAAACATATGATACATTAGACGAGGTTATCGGAATTAAGCCTAATCCAAGTAGTTTAAAAAGTTACAATATTAACTATAAGATAATCGATTTAATAGATAATGACTTTGATTATGAAACTATAAAGAAAAGTCTAACAGATATAAAATTAGTATATATTCAAAGAAGTAGAGGTTACTCTTTAAGAGAGAGTTTGACTATTGAAAAGGTAGAAAAAGTTATAAAACTTGTGAAGTCTATTAACAAAGATATAATTATATTTGTAGATAATTGCTACTGTGAATTTGTGGAAAGTACCTCTGTTACAGAAGTTGGCGCTGATATAATGGTTGGAAGTTTAATTAAAAACTTAGGTGCAGGATTATGTACTCATGGAGCTTATGTATGTGGTAAAAAAGATTTGATAAGACTTGTTAGTGAAAGACTATATTTACCAGGTGAAGCTAAGGAAGTTGGACCTAGTATAGATGCGAATAGAATGTTTTTAATGGGACTATTTTTTGCACCAAGTGTAGTTAGTTCAAGCTTAAAAAGTGCTATTTTAATTAGTAAAGTAATGGATACTTTAGGCTACAGAGTAAGTCCTAAATGGGACCAAAACAGGTGTGACATAGTTAATATAGTTTATTTAAAAAATAAAGAAAGCTTAATAAATTTTACTAAACTTATTCAAGCAAGTGGTCCAGTGGACGCTGGGGTTGAACCTATTCCTTCAGATATGCCAGGATATACAGATAAAGTGATAATGGCGTCTCCCTCTTTTACACAAGGCTCTAGTATAGAAATGTCTTGTGATGCACCACTAAGAAGTCCATACGCTTTATATATTCAAGGTGGTCTAACATATAGTTATGCAAAGCTAGCATTAATTAATGTTATAAGCAATTTAAAAACTCACAACTAGTGTGAATTTAAACAATTATTAACCACGTTTATTAATTGTTTTTATTTTTTGTAAATTTTACATTTATATATTGGAAAACACAATAAAAAACTCCATTCTTCCTAATAACCTTTTACGTACTAAACGTAAAGCTTCGGTTTGAACAGAGTTCTTGTATATTAATATTACCATTTTTTATTTATGGTTGTCAATACAGATAATTCATAAAGTTATACAATTTATAAAATTATACTATTAATCTCTAATTTTTAAGTGAGTTTCTCTTAATTGAGTTTCTGTTACTTCTGTAGGTCCACCCATAAGTAAGTCTTGTCCACTTACGTTTGGTGGGAATATTTGAACCTCTCTTAGGTTATCTTCTCCAGTTAGAAGCATTATTATTCTATCTATTCCAGGAGCCATACCAGCATGTGGTGGAGCACCATACTGAAAAGCTGTATACAAACTTTTGAATTTAGTTTTAACTACTTCTTCGTCGTAACCAGCAAGTAGAAAGGCTTTTTTCATTATTTCAATACTATGGTTTCTTACTGCACCACTAGCCATCTCACAACCATTACATACAAAGTCATATTGATATGCTAGTATACTTTCAATAGGTTTGTTGTTAAGTGCATCTAACCCACCTTGTGGCATACTAAATGGATTGTGTCCAAAGTCCCACTTGTTATCTTCTTCGTTCCATTCATAAAAAGGAAAATCGTTTACTATACAAAATTCATATCTATCTTTATCAATTAGTTCTAGTTCTTCGCCTAGTTTAGTTCTTAAAAGTCCAGCGTATTTTTCACACTTCTTTTTATCGCTTATAATAAATAATGTATCATTTGGTTTAAGTTCAAGACTAGTAAATAACTCACTTCTTTCTTCGTTAGTTAAGTATTTGTCTAAACTTCCTTTCAAAGTGTTTTCTTCTGTTACTTTTAAATAAGCAAGCCCACTCATTCCAATTTCTTTAGCATACTCTTCCATTTTCTTGTACCAGCTATTAGATTTTTCTATATTTGAAACTTTAATACCTCTTACAGTGCTACCAATAAATGGAGTAAAAGTAGTATTTTTAAAAATATTTGTTAAATCACTTATAATTAGTGGATTTCTTAAGTCTGGTTTATCACTTCCATATTTAAGCATTGCTTCACTATAAGGAATTCTTCTAAATGGTGCAGGACTTACATACTTATCTGTAAAGTTACTAAATACATCATAAAATATTTTTTCTCCAACTTTGTATACATCTTCTTCTGTCACAAAACTCATTTCAAAGTCTAGTTGGTAAAACTCTAGTGTTCTATCTGCACGACAGTCTTCATCTCTAAAACATGGTGCAATTTGGAAGTATTTATTAAATCCACTTACCATTAGTAATTGCTTATATATCTGTGGTGCTTGTGGAAGGGCATAAAATTTTCCTTTATATTTTCTACTTGGAATTATAAAGTCCCTTGCGCCTTCTGGACTTGATGTTGTAATTATTGGTGTAGAAATTTCTGTGAAGTCCATACTTTTCATAAGACTTCTAATGTAGTCTATTACTTTAAACCTAAATACCATGTTATCATGTACTTTTGGATTTCTTAAATCTAGATATCTATACTTTAGTCTAGTTTCTTCGCTTGCCTCTTCCCTACTTCTATTAATTTCAAAAGGTAAAATGCTTGCACATTCGCCTAGTACTTCTACACTGCTTGCAAGAATTTCTATTTTCCCTGTTTTCATATTAGGGTTAATCATATCTTCAGTTCTTAACTTTACTGTACCTGTAATAGTAACTGTACTTTCCCTAGTTATTCCTTTAAACATATCAGCATCTTCTGTTATAATTTGTACGATACCTGTTTCATCTCTCAAAGTAACAAATGTTAAACCGCCTAGTTTTCTAATACTATTAATCCAACCAGCGACTCTGACTTCTTTTCCAACGTAAGTTATATCTACTTCGCCTGAATATACATTTCTGTAAATGTTTTCCATATTTTCACTCTCCTTAAAATAAAAAGACTATAAACTTAAGGACTGTTTATTAATAACAGCGGTACCACCTTAATTTATAGTCATACTATACTCTTTAATTCTTTAACGCAGAACATACGATTACTTTTTAGTTTAGTGTCTTCATGTACCACACAATATTAACTTACACCTAACGTTAACTCTCTATAAATAGTAAATACATTACTCCTCTAAACAAATAATATACTTAAATTATAGTTACTTTTGAGTTGTTTGTCAAGTAGTTTTAGTGTGTTTAACATGCAAAAAGCACTTTTAATCTAGTGCCTTTTCTAATTTTGTAATATTAGTTACATCCGTTTTAGAGTTATAGTATACATTTAATACACTACCTTCTGTTAAGTATGGTAAAACATCTTTTTCTACTTTTATGCTTACTTTATATTTACTACCTTCCGTATCAGTTATATAGTAGTACGTATTACCATCCATTACTACATTTATTATTTTTTCTATTGTAATAACTTTATTTTCTTCTTTTCCTGTAACAGTTGAAGGTATTTTGTTTAAATAATTTTCTTTTGCTTTTTCTATTCCTAGAGAAGCATCAGTTACTACTACTTTTTGGTAGTCTTCCACATCAACAAATCCATACATTTTAATAAGTCCTGCATTATCTTTTAAACTTACTAAATAAGTAGGTCTGTTGTTTAGATTTATTAAAAGTGGGAATGTGCTTTTATATTTCATTTGTTGAACTTGGCCTTCCGCACTTGCCATTGCTGAATATTCTTCTGCACCTGGTACTTGATAAAGGTTAGTCTCTTTAGTTCTCATGTTAGTTAATATGAAACCTATATTACTTTCATCACTTGAAACAGAAGTTATTCCTGTATACAAGTATACATCATCATCTTGTACTAAATAATTGTACCCATCAGTTGTCATTACAACACCAGTTTGACTAAATATTGTATTTAAAAAACCTTTTTGATACATTCCCCAGTCATCTGCTTGTTCAATTATTAATTCTGCATCATAAACATGGTCTACCCAACTAGGCACTTCACCTACTGAATAATATTTAGTTTCTCCATCAATTGGGTTTACAATTACTACACCCTTAACATCTCTTTTTAAACCTACAGCAGTATATTTTATAACTGGTACTACCCAGTAAGGATTTCCATCGTTATCCAATTCAAAGTTCTCATCTCCAAAAATGAAAGTTGGATATTTAAACCTTAAGTGTCTTTTTAAATATTTGTTAAAGTATGCACTGTTGGAATATTTTATCCCATTCTTTAACTCTACTAACTCACTAGACCCGTCAACACTATTTACTGTGATATATCCTACTATACCTTTACTTTTATTCTTCATCCACTTAAAGAAACCATTATATTCTAAAGGTGTTACTCTAAGTATTTTCCCGTCATAATTTATTTGAGTATAATAGTCACTTACATAGTACTGACTAACCATTTCAGGCATTCTACCCATTACTCTGTCTCCTAGTTTTTCTGTTGAATCTTTATCTAGTAATGGTAATTTATTAAAGTCTACTTCTTTTACATCAGTTACAAAATTTTTATCTTGATTTATAATTATTCTTTCACTATAACTTTTACTCATAAATATTGGACTAAACACAATATTGCCAATAAAAATGTAACCAAATATAATCATGCATCCTATTATAAAGTATTTAGGAGCAAAGAATATATCCTTTAGTTTTCTTCTAGATATAATACTTCCTAATGAATTACAGATAGTAAATATTATTAGTAAAAACATCAAGTAAGTTAAAAAGCCTAAACTATGTAAATTTATTGGTGGCAAGAATATATAGAATGTAATTAATGCAACCACAAAAGTGATAATTAAACTGATTATTGTTTCTTTTTTCATATTAAACCTCCTACTGAAATATTGTCATTTTCTTCTTCACTTGTTTTAAAGTAACTTTCTTTTTCAAAACTAAATGCTTTAGCGACTAAGTTACTTGGAAATACTTCTAGTGTATTAGTATACTTTAGTACTTTATCATTATATTCTTTTCTAGAAATACTTATGTCGTCTTCAATAGTTTTTAACTCCATAATTAATTTATTAAAACTTTTATCACTCTTAAGTTCAGGATATTTTTCATTTAAAATAAATATCTTTTTTATGTTTTTATCAAGTATTTCATTATTTAAAATACTATCCTCTTTAGTATCAGAGTTAACTACTTTATTTCTTGCACTTACTATGCTTTTTAAAGTATTTTTTTCATGATTAGAATACCCTTTTACTACACTTACTATATTAGGTATTAAGTCACTTCTTCTTTTTAAATCTACTAGTATATGACTCCAACTTTCTTCTACTTCATTATGTAGTTTAGTAAGTTTATTGTATATTTTAATTATATAGAAAATTGGTATTAATGTAATAACTATAGCTAATACTATTTTTAATACTTCTAGAATTATTCCTAAAGTATTATCTACCTTTTTATTAATGTTATCTATCTCTTTGTTTTTATTAGTTTCTAACATATCTAGTTCATTTGCTTTATTAATATCATTTTGTTTAATAAGTGAATTCTTATTAATAACATATGGTGTTAACTCACTCTTCTTATTAGTTTCAAGAGTACTCACTTCTTTATCTAGTTCACTTTTTAAATTAGATTGTTTACTTTCTAAAGCTTTTTGTTCATCATATAATGTATAATACTTTTTAGAAAAACCATTTCTCATAAACTCTTTGTTTACTTCTACTTTCTTATCACTTATTTTGTCTAATAAGTCTTTTTCTTCTGTTTCGTATTTAGTTTTAGCATCCCTCATAAGCTTATCGTATTTCTCATTAACACTCTTAATATCTGGATCATACTTCTCATTAATTTTAGTTTCTTCTTTTGAGTACCTATCATTTACTTCAGTAACCTTATCTGAGTACTTATTATTCACTTCACTAATTAATGCACTTTTTTCTTCATAAGTTAATTCTTTTACATCTTTAAGTTTATTAATACGTTTCACACTAGGTATTACTAAAAATAAAAGAGTAAGTTCAAAAACAATAATTACATCTAACACACATAATATAATTCCTTTATATTTATCCTTCATATCACTATCCTCCTACTAAATAAATTATATCATTTATTTATAAATAAAAAAAGTCATAAGTTTACTTTTTTAAAACTTTTTGACTTTTAAGTATTTCAGATATGTACGGTATATATTCATTCTTTATAGTAATTACATCATATTCCCAAATGTATAAATTATCATCAGTCATTTCAAAAGGACTATTACACGCACTCCTATATTTGATTCTTTCTTTGAAGTTAGCAATATAGTTTGTAGTTTTTAAAAGTTCCCTCATTCTCATGATAAGAGCGTCTCTTGTACCAGAATCAACCACATGATTAATAAATACTTTTTCTTTTATTTCTTCTAAATCAATATTATCTAAAAACATTTTTACTCCCCCTTAAACAAATGTGGCGTTCCCGAGAGGATTCGAACCTCCGACCTACCTCTTAGGAGGGGGTTGCTCTTCCAGCTGAGCTACGGGAACACTACATACATTATACCACTAAATAATTATTTTGAAAAGACAAAAACTAAGTTCAAATTTTATCTTTTTGTCATTTTTTAATATTTTTAAATTTATATATATTTTAATTAAACTATATCTCAACTCATAATTTCACTTTATAATAAAGAAAGATATATATTTTCACTTTTGCATATAATATTATTGCAAAAAAATACGTGCAATAAATGTGCATTTGCACTTGACATATTTGTTTTTTTGTAGTATCATTATAGTGAGGAGTGATATTTATGCAGACAATATCAAACACAACAAACATAACTATTAGAATAGACAAAAATTTAAAAAAAAGCGTAGATAATCTATTTAAAAAATTGGGAATCAGCACTAGTTCAGCAATTAATATGTTTCTTAAACAATGTGAAAGAGAGCAAGGTTTAGTTTTTACACCTACTTTAGCTCCTGCACCAAGTAAAGAATTAAAGAGTGCATTAGAAGAAATAGAAGATTATAAAAAAGGGAAAATTAATTTAGAAAGTTTTGACGATGTGCAAGCATTGAGAAAAGCATTAACAAATGAAAAATAACAAATGTAAATTAATCTTATCTAGTAAATTTAAAAAACAATATAAAAAAGCTGCAAAGCAAGGAAAAAATCTAGATAAAATTGATGAAGTAATTGATAAATTAGCAAAACATGAAGTTTTAGAACCAAAATATAAAGACCATATTCTAATTAATGATAAATATTACAAAAATTGCAGAGAATGTCATATAGAACCTGACTGGTTATTAATTTATCAATACGAAAACAATAATCTTAATCTTTTGTTAGTTGAAACTGGAAGTCACAGTGAATTATTTAAGTAATTATGTATTTTAAATTTTTGTCGTAAAATAGTTAATCAAAAAAACCAAGTTCATTCAAGTGTAAACAAAAGTTATTTGCACTTTTCCCACAGAAATTGAAGTTATTTTACATAAAAATTGATGCTTTTTGTTAAAGCATCAATTATTTTTTTATTTTATTTCCTAGCAGAAATTAAAGACTATCTTTCCTTAATATGTACATCTAATTGATTATAAGGTATTTCAATACCACTTTTATCAAAAGCTTCTTTTAAAATTTTGTTAAACTCTCTTTTAACATTAAAGTATTTATACGGTTTAGTAGTAATACATACTTTGTATGTTATAGAACTACTATTAAATGAGTCTACTCCAAGAAGTTCCATTTCACTTACTACATTTTCTATTTTACTTACTTTAGGTATAAGACTTTTTAAAACTTTTTCTAGTTCTTTTATATTAGTATCATAGCTTACTTCAATTCCATAATATAAGCTAGTATTAGCTTCACTATAGTTTATAACATTAGTTATATTAGTATTACTAATAGTAAATACTTCACCACTAGAGCTTTTAAGTTTAGTTGTTTGAAGTCCCAAACTAGTAACTTCTCCTGTAAAATCATTTATTTTAACGAAGTCTCCTACATTATATCTGTTATCTAATATAATTAGAATACCAGCAAGCATATTTTTAAGAGTATCTTGTAAAGCTAAACCTATTACAACAGTAAATATTCCTAAACTAGCTATTATGTTTTTAGTGTTTACTCCGTATAACTCTAATATCATAAGTAGTACTATAACTATAATAATATATTTAAATATACTATTAAATAGTTTTATAACTGTATCTTGCTTTTTATGATTCTTTCTTTTATTGTTTTTTATTATCTTTGTAACTAA
Organism: Bacillota bacterium; assembly: GCA_003524085.1. Classification (GTDB taxonomy): domain Bacteria; phylum Bacillota_I; class Bacilli_A; order RF39; family UBA660; genus CAG-628. Next base: position 31,036 of record DOEC01000024.1, read on the forward strand.
ATTACTTAGCATACTATTAAGTAAGTATCCAATAAATATGTAAATAATTGGACCCCAAAACTTAAAACTTAGTAAAAACTCCATCATACTTCTTAAAAATTTTTCCATTATTACCTCCAAAAAATAGCCACATTTTATGGCTATTCATTATTTTTAAAATCTAATCTGTCCATTTCTTCTATTACTTCAAGTTGTCCTTCAATAATAGCTCTTAATCTTCTTTTTAATAAAACAACATTTCTTTTTAATCTATCAGCGTCATCATTAGCTTTTTCTGCTTTAATAAGTGCATCATTTATAATTCTATTAGCATTTCTTTTTGCTTCATTGATTAATCCTTCAGCTTCCTGTCTTGCTACTCTCTTAATTTCATCTCCAGCACTTTCAGCACTAAATAAAGCTCTATTTAAGGTACTTTCTAGTTTCTCATACTTTTCCAAGTTAGCTTTTAAATCTTCTATCTTTTCATCTTTTAATTTTACTTCAGATAAAAGACGCTCATATTCTTTGATAACTTTATCTAAATATGATTTAACTTCATCCTTATCATAACCTCTCAAAACTGTTTTAAAACCATTCATAAGATCGCCCTCTTAATGACTATTCCATATAGTCTTCTTGACTTTCATTTTCTTCAGTAATTTTTCCCTGAACATCTATATTTTTAGGAGTACATAAATATATTCCGTCTCCTATCTTTTGTAAGTCCCCATTAATAGCATACAATGTTCCACTCAAAAAGTCAATTATTCTTTTAGCTTGGTCAGTAGTTACCCTTTTAAAATTAACTACTACACTATTTCTAGCTTTCAAGTGATCTGCTATTTCTTGACTTTCACTATAAGCTCTTGGCTCAACTAAAATCATTTTACCAGACTTATTAGCAATATCACTACCAGTACTATAATACTCTTCAGTGTTATCTAACTTGTCATCTTCTTCAGTTTCAAATATTTTAAATTTTCCAAATGCCATATCTTTCACTCTCTCTTATCATAAATTATTTTATCATAAAAATTAAACATAATCAACTAGTTTTACACGAATTTTTAATTTTACTAATCACTTAAATACTTATCTCTAATACTAGTATTACACATAACAAAATATCCTTTATAACTAACATAACTCTTATTATACATATCTATATCATACACTCTCAAATTCTTAAGCTTTTTATTAACTCTTTTAATAGTATCACTTCTATACCTAATAACCATTCCTTTACTGACTTTAAAATTATAACCCAAAAAATTTATACCTTCCTTTAGTTTATATATTCCACTTTTCTTATTAACAACTAAATCAAATGAACTAATGTACTCACTTACCTTACTAAAAATACTCTTTAACTTCTCTTTATCTGTATCCATTATAACTAAATCATCCATATACCTAACATAGTACTTACACCCAAGACTCTCTTTAATAAAATGATCAACCTTATTTAAATAAAAAACAGCAAGTATTTGACTACTATAATTACCAATAGGCAATCCATACCCACTTTTATATATAGGAATACTATCAAGTTCACTATATAACTTTTTCTTTTCAAACTCACTAATATTCTTTTTACTCACTCTAAACTTTTCATTACTAACTACTCTTCTAATCTCATTATTAACATGCCCTGAGTTAGTACTATCTAAAATATAAGAAAGAAAACTAATTACTTCTTTATCCTTAATCTTCTCTTTAACCATATCTAAAAGCATTTCATGATTAATATTATAAAAATACTTACTAATATCTATCTTCAAAACATATATATCCTTACTCTTATACATTAA
>DOEC01000003.1 GCA_003524085.1 Bacillota bacterium
ATGGGTGTAGGGAAAATTACACCAGCACACGACCCTAATGACTTTGAAGTAGGTAATAGACATAATTTAGAAAGGATTATTGTAATTAATCCAGATGGTACAATGAATGAAAATGCTCTTGGTTATAATGGACTTGATAGATTTCTTTGTAGAAAAAAACTAGTTGAAGACTTAAAAAACGATGGCTTACTAATTAGTATAGAAGAGATTACTCACTCAGTAGGGCACTCTGAAAGAACTGGTGTTATGGTTGAACCTTATTTATCAAAGCAATGGTTTGTTAAAATGAGACCACTTGCTGACAAGGTTCTTGAAAATCAAAAGGATAAAGATAATAAAGTTAATTTTGTTCCTGAAAGGTTTGAAAAAATTATGAATCACTGGATGGAGATTACTTATGACTGGTGTATTTCTAGACAACTTTGGTGGGGGCACAGAATTCCTGCTTGGTATAAGGGGGGTGAAGTTTACGTTGGGATGGAAGCGCCTACAGAGGAAGGCTGGGTACAAGATACGGACGTACTTGATACATGGTTTAGTAGTGCACTTTGGCCTTTTAGTACTTTAGGTTGGCCTGAAGAAACAGACTTGCTTAAGAGATATTACCCTAATAACGTGTTAGTAACAGGATATGATATTATACCTTTCTGGGTAAATAGAATGACTTTTCAAGGACTTCATTTTACAGGCAAAAGACCTTTTAAAGATTGTTTGATACATGGACTTATTCGTGATAAAGAAGGAAGAAAAATGAGTAAAAGCTTGGGTAACGGGGTAGACCCAATGGATGTAATTGATGAGTATGGATGTGATGCTTTAAGGTATTTCTTATCAACTAGCAGTGCTGCAGGACAGGATTTAAGGTATGATGAAGAAAAGGTTAAGTCAACTTGGAACTTTATAAATAAGTTATGGAATGCTAGTAGGTTCTGTTTAATGAATATTGAAGACTTGAAAGTCTATGAATTTAGTAATTTGGCTGTTCAAGATAAATGGATACTTAGTAAATTAAATAAGGTAATTAGTAAGGTTACTAAGAATATGGAAAGTTATGAATTTAATAATGCTGGTGGGGAGTTATATAGCTTTATATGGAGTGATTTTTGTGACTCCTATATAGAGATGAGTAAGTTTAGTTTAGATAGTGTTAGTACAAAGAGTACTTTATGTTACGCTATAAGTGCAATTTTAAAAATGCTTCATCCATTTATGCCTTATGTAACAGATGAAATTTATAGTATGTTACCTATTAGGGATGCAAAAAATATTATGATTAGTAGTTATCCTTTAGTAAATGAAGAATTTAACTTTGATAGTGAAGAAAAGGAAACTGAAGAAATGATAGGTTTTATTGCTGCATTTAGAAATGTTAAACAGGAAAATGCTATAAGTAAAGATGCTAAAGTAATGGTTAATTTTGATAATTCTTTAATAAATAAAATGTTAAAATTAGATGGTAATTTGGTTAGTGAAAAACTTAGTATTAAAGAGTATAAAGTTAGTTATGGTAAGTTAGAAGCGATAATTTATTATGAAAAGGAAGTAACAGAAGAAGATATTTTGGCTAAAGAAAAACAAATTGAAAGTTTGAAGGCTTCAATTTTAAAGAGAGAGAAACTTTTAAGTAATGCTGGTTTTGTTAGTAAGGCACCAGAACAATTAGTAAATGATGAGAAGATAAAACTAGAAGAAGAGAAGAAGTTACTTAGTACTTTAGAATAGTAAAAAGCCCACTTGATGTGGACTTTTTTATATGGAATTATTTCTATCATGTATAGTAAATATGTTAAATTTTTAATGTTTTTTAAGCTTTTTACTATAAAAAATGAGAGCTTTTTCTCTCTTAGATTTTATCTTTTTTATTTGCTTTGTTTTCTATTATTACTCTAAATTTGATATATTTAAAATGAATAGTTTCATTTTTTATTCTAAATAGTTATAGTTCAGTCAAGATATATAAATAATCTGTTTTTTATTGTGTATAAGTCTGTAGTTTTCAACAAATTAAATAAAAAAACAAGTCTTTTCTTTTCTGTTATGTTATGTGATAATTATAATAGATAAGGAGAGGTGTTTTATTATATGGCAAACGGAAGAATAAATGATTTTATAGTCAATATGAAAAACTAGTTGAAAAATATGAAATGCAAGAAAAGACTTTAAAAGAAACAAATACTTTAATTAAATCACGATATATAAACTTTAAATAAGATAATAGAAAAGCAAAATTACACTATTGAAGAATTAAATAAAGAAATATTAAGACTTAAGACTAAAAATGATAGAGATAGTTCTAATTCTAGCAACATTCAGCAACAAATGGTTATAAAAAAGTAATAACTAACAGAAGAGAAAAATCTGATAAAAAGAAAGGTGGACAATTAAATCATGTACCTTATAGTTTGAAAAACAAATTTGATAAATTTATTAAGTCAGGTGATGTAATAGAAGAAATTGTTGAAATCAATAAAAATGATTTTAACAAAGACAAGAGATAGTTGAAAAACAGTTCCCATTGCTATAGTCTTGTTAAATGGCCATAAAATGCTTTATGAGCAGGATAAAAAAGATTACTATGAGATTTAATGATGATTTTTTTGTTGTTTCAGATGCTAAACCTATAGCTGATTCTAATATATATCTTAGAAAAATTAAATTAGCTACTCTTGCTGGTTTAAAGGTTATTAGGATTCATGACTTTAGGCATTCTTTTGCATCACTCTTAATTAACAATGGTGCTAATGTTACATTAGTTTCAAAATATTTAGGGCATACAAAAATCGAGGAAACACTAAATACATATTCGCATATGTTTAGTACTACCCTCAACTCTGTTGTTTCTGTTAGAGAAAGCTTAGAAGATGACTAAGCTTTTTATTAAAAAAGCCTCCAAATGGAGGCGCACTTAAAAAGTGAAAAACCACATAAATGTGCACTAATTAAATGTACTAATATTATATTCAAATATAATTATTTTATTCATATATAAAGCAAAAACCAGCTTACGCTGGTCTTTGAAATATAAACTTCCACATATGTAAAAACATACATGCATTAATTAAATGTAACTTAATTATACAGATAATTAGATCTTTTGTCAATTTTTTTTAAAAAAGTTTTTAAAAAAGTTTACAAAAATATTTTTAAAATAATTATTTAAATAAATAGTATTTTGATATTGATTTCTTTATTTCACTATAATCCTTCTTTGTAATTATTGCTAGTTTATCTTTTGAAAAATAAGGGGCAAGTATTCTCTTAGCACTTAAATTCATCATATTTTCAATCTTTGCAGTTCCTTCTGCTAAACATTCAAGATCATAATGAAAATAGTACTTATCAGATCTTCTTTTCGTAGTAAGCGGTATCATTGTCCACAATTTTTTATCGCTTGTTGGCCTCCATAATATTGCTGGTCTTAGCTTTCTTAATTCACTGCCAATACCTATTCCAAAATCAACCCAGTAAATTGCATTTTGAATTAATTTATCTTCTTCTACATTTTTTTTATTAATTATATATTTATCTCTGCACCATTTTATATAGCTTATTCCCTCAATATCACTTTTTATATTCTTGTTTAGAAATTCAAGCAATGAATTCTTACCTTTTTGTAATATTAAATTAAAATCCTTTTTAGTTAACTTCAATGGTTTACCGTGAACGTAAATGCATCTATTCATTTTAGATCTATTATAATCAGCAATTTTATTTACATCTACATATTTGTTAATGGAATTGCAATAAATACAGCCTTCTTTTTCTTTAGAGTATACCGGCATTCCAACATAATGATTTGCTGAAATATCATAGATAATTAAAACCCATTCCTTATCAACTCTTTCATTAGTTTCATATATTTGTTTAAAATTAATTGTTAACATTTACTACACCTCGCTAACTAATTACTCCATTTGTATCTTTCTCTATATTTAGCCATAAAAGAGTAATCATTAATATCGTTTTGAATTCGGCCTATAACAATACCCGGTTTAACATTTTGAGAATCTGCAAACCTTTTTATTTCAGATAAACTTATATTGCTATTTTTAATAAAGTCTTCATAATCATTTTGATTAATTAACATGTTTCTAGCAAACTTATCAGCTGCTTTTTCTTCTTCACTTTCAATAAATTGATAATCTATATATTGATTATCAAAATCGTCATTTGTTAAGTGGCCAATCTCATGGAACAAAGTAAACCAAAATATATCAGAGAAAGATTGTCTTATAGTCATACATAAAACAACTTTACCATTTCTTTTTTGAATGAATCCTTGAACAGGTGCTCCAGTAAAATGTTGCACGACTTCAAATGCTATACCACATTCAGCAAAAATATTTTTCAATTCAACAACCATATCATTTGCAGGTAGAAACATTGTCCTTTTTATGTCTTCATATTTTGTTTTTAGTTTTTCTATATCATAACTATTAGTAATTATTATTTTATTTGTAAAATACTCACATAATTTTTGCCATGCATATAATACATATACATTTACTTTATTTGCTTTAGAACCTCTAAAAGCAGCTTGTTGAATAGATAAACTTGGTATACTACATAAATTGTTTAAATTAAGAAATTTTCTCATATTTAAAACTGTTATTTCTTTTTTAGAATTACATTCAATTATTTCTGCATTTTCACAAAATTTAATAACATCTTTTAAATCTTTTAATATATTTAATTCTTTTTCTTCGATATTATTTAAACTATTAATTTCAAAAACTTCTTTATCATAGTTACTTTGAAGGTTCATCCAAAAACTAGCAGGTATACCTAAAGCATACTCTAATCTATTTGCAAACTCAGATGATATATCCTTCTTTCCCCTCACAACCTCACTAATATGTTTAGGAGAATATTCTGTTCTTATAGCTAATTCTTCTTGCGACATCTTCTTTTTTTCCAAAACTTCTTTAATTGTTTCCCCTGGATGAACTAACAAATCAAGGGATAAGCCATTCACATTTCCCATCATGATAATCTGCCACTCCTTTCAAATTAACTTTCTTACATTTTCTTAACGAATCATCATCTAACATTTCAGATAATGGTTCTACTATTAATCTATAATTCCTATTAATTTTAATACCAAAAAGATTATCTAAATTTCCTACAAGAGGATGAGGATCACCCAAGCCGATATCTAAATACTCTTTAAAATTATCTGCTGCCCTAAGTTGATCTATTCTCTGTTTTAGTGCTCTTGTCATATCAATACCAATAGTCTTATTTAAGTTTTCAATATCACTTAATTTCTTTTCTAACTTTCTGTTATCAGCTTCGATTTGCAACCTCAAACCTCCTCTCGTTTCTATATTACCTAATAGGTAATTCTATTATATGCTATTTTTTTCATAAATACAACCCTTTTTACAAAAAAAGTCATCTATTTTAATCCAGACAACTCTTCATAATTTTCTTCATTATCTATCCTTTTTAAATAATCTTTACCGTCATCAACAGCAACAGCACTTTTTATAATCATTCGTACTTTTAGACTCTATGATATCTCCGCATTTTTTACATTTGATTTTATTACTAATTATTTCTTCTTTCTTTTCTATAATCTAACTCCTCATAAGTATTATACCATTATCTTACACTAATCATATCCTACCGTTTGCGGTATAATACTTTTGTAATTATACGGATATTATCAATTTTGTTTGTATTAATGGTTAAAAGTCCATTGAGAATTTTTGTCACTTTTGCCACTTTATCTTAATGAGATTTAAAATAAATAAAAAATCCATTGAAGATTTTTGCCACTTTCGGCACTTTTCTTCAATGAACCATTTTAAAACTCAATTTTTTTGTACCTAAATTGTACCTAAAATTATTTTGGCAATACTGATACCTCGCAAGCCTTTTATAAAACGGGCATAAAAAATGAGAGCACGGTTAAATGCTCTCTTCAGGGGGTTTTGGTTGAATACACTCTCACCTTAAAATCGTAAGAGTAAGTATCCACATAGCAGAACTCTGCTATGCTAATTAAATGATATAAAATTTTTTATAAAAAATCAAGTACTTTTTGAAAATTTTATTAAAAAGTTGAAAATTTGCATTTTATTTAATATAATTAAAGAGGAGAAGATTATGAAAGTTGTTAAGAAAAGATTAAGAAAAGACAGAGTATTCTTGCTTGTTTTACTGTTGTTTTTTAGTACTATATTTATATTTAGTGCTTTTAAAGTAATAGAGTGGTTAAGTGATAATAACAATACTGATAAAGTAATAGAGAAAATTAATAATGATGTTAAAGTTGATGAAGTTAAAGATAATGATAATACTGAAGTTATAGATGAAGAACCAACTGAGCCTGAAAAGGTGAGTGATTACTTTTATTATATAACTTATCCATTAATTAATGTTGATTTTGAAAGTTTGTTAAAGACTAATAACGAGACTGTAGGCTGGATAAATGTTAATAATACTAATATAAATTATCCTTTTGTACAGGGAATTAATAACACTTATTATTTAAATCATTCTTTTGATAAAAGTTATAATTCTGCTGGATGGGTTTTTATGGATTATAGAAATAATAAGGAAATGAATAATAAAAATACTATACTTTATGCACATGGTAGAATTGATAAGACTATGTTTGGAAGTTTATATAAAACTCAGTATCCAGCGTGGTATCAGAATAAGTCTAATCATATTATTAGAATTTCTACACCTAGTGTTAATATGAGTTATCAAATATTTAGTGTTTATAAAATAGAAGAAGAGAGTTATTATATACAGACTGATTTTACTAGTGATGACGTTTATTTAGAATTTTTAAATACTATAAAAAAGAGAAGCAAGTATGATTTTAATGTAGTGTTAGGTGAAAGTGATAAAATTATTACACTTAGTACGTGTGCTAATGATAAAGAAAGATATGTAGTGCATGCTAAACTTATTAAGAAGAGTGAAAGATAACTCTTTTTAATTTTTTCTTGACAATTGAGTGCTTGTTCAACTATAATATAATTAGTTGAGTAATAGTTCAACTGAAAGGATGTATAATATGAGTATAAATGAATATAATTGTGACTGTAATGTAATACATGAAAGTGTAGTAAAAGACATAAGAAAGGGTATGCTTAGTGATAAAGTAATAAATGAAGTTGCATCGTTTTTTAAGATAGTGGGAGACCCCACAAGAACTAAGATATTATCTATACTTGACAAGAATGAACTGTGTGTATGTGATATTGCAAACTTACTTAATATGACTAAATCTAGTATAAGTCATCAGTTAAAAACTTTAAAAGAAGCGGGTATTGTAAAATGTAATAGAGTTGGGAAAGAAGTGTATTATACATTAGATGATGAACACGTAAGCGAAGTATTTGAAGTTGCTTTATACCATATTGGACATAAGAAGGAGAAAAAATAATGAAAAAATATAAATATAATATAAATAACTTGGACTGCGCTAATTGTGCAAGAGAAGTTTTAGAGAGTTTAAACGAAAACAAAGACTTCAAAAACGTAATAGTTAACTTTAATACAAAGAAGTTAATTTATGAATCAGATAAAGAGTTTACACTTCCAGAGTTAAACAGGCTTGTTAAAAAAGTAGAGCCTGATGCATTTATTACAGACGAAGAAGTAAACATTAAAAAAGAATATCATTTTAGTATATTAGTTGTTGGTGTTATTATTGGACTAATTGGATACTTTGTTAAAATGCCTACATATTTAAAATGGATACTTTACGTAATAAGTTATTCTATGCTGTTATATAGGTGTATAATAAATTCTTTAAAATTATTAATTAAGAGTAAAACAATAAATGAAAATTTACTAATTACAGTTTCTTGTTTAGGTGCACTAGCGCTAAAAAATGTTCTTGAAGGAATAATGGTAATTACATTATATACAATAGGTAAAATACTTGAAGAAAAAGCTATTAATAATTCTAGAAATTCTATAAAAGATTTAATGGATTTGACTGATAAAACTGTTAATATTAAAGTGGGTAAAGAAGTTAAGAATATATTAGTAGAAGATGTTAAAGTGGGAGATATTCTTTTAGTTAAAAAGGGAGAAAAAATTGGAGTAGATGGAATTATTAAGAGTGGAACTAGTTCTATAGATAGTTCTATGCTTACTGGAGAAAGTGAACCTGTTTTTATTAAAGAAGGGGATAAAGTATTATCAGGAAGTATTAACTTAGGAGATATTATATTAGTTAGAGCTACAAGTACATTTGAAGATTCTACTGTAAGTAAGATACTTGAAATGCTTGAGTCTGCAACTGACAAGAAAACAAAAACTGAAACTATAGTTAGTAAAGGAAGTAAAATATATACACCAGTTGTATTAGTACTTAGTATTTTAGTTATGATTGTTCTTCCATTTTTCGGGGTAAACTTGTCTTCTTCAATTTATAGGGGACTAACATTTTTGGTAATATCTTGCCCATGTGCGATTGCCATAAGCGTGCCACTATCTTATTTTACTGGAATTGGTGTATGTAGTAAAAATGGAATTTTAGTAAAGGGGAGTAATTATTTAGATAGTTTAAGTAGTGCAAAAAATATAATATTTGATAAAACTGGTACTTTAACTAATGGAACTTTTAAAGTGACAGGTATTGATATAAAGGATGAAGAAAAGACTGATGAGTACAATAAAGATGATATAATGGAAATACTTTTGATGGGAGAAAGTTTGAGTGATCATCCAATTGCTAAGAGTATAATGAGTACTAGTGGTAAATTTGTTGATAATTCTAGAGTTGAGAACTATAAAGAGATTAGTGGCAAGGGAATAACTTTTGTACTTGATGGTAAACAAGTGAGTATTGGAAATAATAAAATAGATGAGTGCACAGAAACAGCAAGTATTCATATGCATATTAACGGAAAACACGTTGCTTCAATATTTATAAATGATGGAATTAAAGAGAATACTAGTAGCGTTATTAAGAGTCTTCAAAAAAATGATATTAAGACTTATATGTTTACTGGAGATAAAAAGGATGTTGCTTTAGAAATAGGTGGAATGTTAGGAATTGATGAAATTAAATACGAAATGCTTCCAACTGATAAATTTAAGGCTTATGAGAGTGTAGAAAAAAGTGGTTTAACTATATTTGTAGGTGATGGAATAAACGACGCGCCTGTATTAAAAAGAAGTAGTGTAGGTATCTCAATGGGCAGTGTAGGTTCAGACCAAGCAATTGAAGCAAGTGATATAGTGATATTAAATGACGACTTAGAAAAGATACCACTTGGAATAAGTATTAGTAAATACACTAAACATATTATTAAAGAAAACTTGATATTTGCGATTGGTGTAAAAGCAGTGATTTTAGTTCTTAGTGTTTTAGGACTAGCTAGTATGTGGCTTGCAGTGTTTGCTGATACTGGGGTAACTTTGTTAACAATTTTAAATACTCTTAGAATTATAAAGAAGTTTAAATAATGTGATTAAAGGCACTTGAAAAATGGTGCTTTTTTTGATAAGATTGTGTTGTAATTTATTGAAAGGAGAAACTTTTATGCAAGATTTCTATGTAGAAAAAAGAACTGAGAATGGAATTGAAGATGGATATGTTGCAGTTTCAGTTAGTCAAATAAATTTACTTGCTCAATTTGCAGTAACTTTAAATGTTCCTGAAAATATATTGGCTGAAACAGAAATAGGAATGTATATGGCAAATCTTAGCGAATTTTATTTAAAAAATGATAATGAATTAAAGGACTGCTATGATAAAATAAAAAACGATACATTTGGTAGCCAATTCTTATATGTTAATATAAAGTTAGCATTAATTCAAAAGTTAGTTAAAGATACAGGATTAAATGACAAATTATCTTCATTATATAATAAAACTCTTGTTGATTATAAAAATCAACTTGAATTTAATAATTATGTTTATAAAGAGCAATTGTTAAAAGGTATGGCAATGTAGACTTGAAAAACACATGAAAAAATGATAGAATTATAGATAGAATAAGAAGGTGTGTTAATGAAAGAAAAAACTAAGAAAAAAGTTTTGAAAGTGTCTTTGATGTTAGTTTTGTTAATTGTGTTTGTTTATGTAACATTTAAAACTACATTAGTTGTGATAAGTAATAAATATTTAACCGATATAGGTGACTATAGTACAAATGATAAGTATACTTTTACATATACTGAGCCAAATGAAAAACTTACTTTTAAAAATATAACTATTAGAAATGATTTTAAAGATTATAATGTGTTTAATTCAAGTAATGGAGTAATTTATAACTTAAAGAATGAAGAAACTAAGAGCATGTTTTATATAACTATTGAAGATGATAAGATATTAAAGAATACTAAGATTAAGTCTTATTTAAAGAAAAATAATATTAATAGTTTATATGAAGCAGAGAGATTTCTTTATAAAAATAGAAATGCTAAAAACAGTATATTTACTTCAGTGAGTGATATTATTGCTAAGCAAGAGTTAGTTACTTTAGTTAAACTTTATACAACAAAAACATCTTATATAATAGAAGTAAATGATAATTCATACATTTATAAATTAGGAGATGACATCTATAATTATATGGTGTTTACTGGTGGAAAAATCTATACATTTAGTTTTAATAATAAGAATATTGATAATTTAGCTTATGTAAAGGATATAATAAAAACTATTAAAATATATGAATAAACTCTAAAACGGAGTTTTCTTTTTTTGTGTGTTATGGTAAAATAATAAGTATGAAAAAAGTAATAATGTTTATAATTTGTTTATTCTTGTGTGGATGTAGTAGTGTGAGTTCTAGTAGAAAAGTGTATAACGAGTATGTTGATACTTTAAAGGGTGTTAAAGAAGAGAAAATGTGCTCAGGTATAGAAGTAACATTTAAGGTTGATGAAATAACAGAAGACTATATTAATTATTATGCTCTTATAAATAGAAACGGGAATGTTATGAAGAATATAGAAGCACTACTGATTCATGATAAAGAAACAATTAATTCTTTTCCATCAATTGGGATATATGATGAAGATGTATCACTAATTAACGAAGAAGATAAGCTTGGTGTAAAGTTGAGTGGATATTTGGAAGTTAATGAGAATACTATATTTAAGCTACTTTTAAAGTATGTAGATAAAGATAATGTAAAGAAAGAATGCTATTATATTTACAATTATCAACATAATTAGACATTAAAAAGTGTTAAATTGAATTTGGTGGAATATATGAGAGTAAAAGTATTTGACGAAGGACATGAAAGAGACTTAGAAAATAAAGTGAATTTGTTTTTAACAACTATACAAAGTAAAAATATTGTTGACATTAAGTTTTCAGTTTCAAATAGTATTTTTGGAAGTGAACAGATATATTGTTTTAGTTGTATGATAATATATGAGGAGTAAATATGAAGAAAAATAGTTTTGTAGAAGGAACATTCATTGCAACATTTGCAATAATAATAGTTAAGGTATTAGGTGTATTGTATGTAATACCGTTTTATAGAATAATTGGAGAAAGTGGTGGTTCTTTATATAGTTACGCATATAATGTGTATAATTTGTTTTTGAATATAAGTACTGCTGGTATACCTGTTGCAATTAGTAAGATTATAGCTGAATATAATACTTTGGAAATGTATGAAGCTAAAGAAAGAAGTTATAAAGTAGGAAGAAATATTATTTTTATGTTGTCTATTCTTGCTTTCTTTGTGCTATTTGTCTTTGCACCTGAAGTTGCTCGTTTGATATTGGGAGAGATTAAAGGAGGAAATACACTAAATGATGTTGCATTTGTAATTAGAAGTGTATCGTTTTGTTTACTTATTATACCTTTTTTATCTGTATCAAAGGGGTATTTACAAGGTCACAACTATATTACTCCATCAAGTGTAAGCCAAGTAATTGAACAGGTTGTTAGAATAGCTGTTATATTGTTTGGTTCATATATTGTGATAAATGTGCTAAATAAAAGTGTAACTTTAGGTGTTGGAGTAAGTGTATTTGGAGCGTTTGTTGGTGGACTTGTAGCATATATTTATATAAAGTGTAAGATTAATAAAAATAAAGATGCGTTTATTAAGAGTGATAAAAGAGATAATGTTACAAATAAGGAAATTGTTAAAAAGATAATAAGTTATGCTCTTCCACTAATAGTGGTTAGTATAGCAACTGATATATATAGTTTAACTGATATGACTTTAGTAGTAAGAACAAGTTATAAATTAGGGTATTCAGCATTAGATGCCGAGACAATTGCAAGTATAATAAGTACATGGGCTCCTAAAATATGTATGATAATAAATGCTGTTGCAATGGGTATGAGTATGAGTTTAATTCCTCATATGGTAAGTAGTTTTGCAAAAAAAGACTTAGTTACTTCAAACCATAGATTTAATGAAGCAATTAGAATAATTGTGTTTTCAACTTTACCACTTGCAGTGGGGTTGTCATTTTTAAGTGAAGGAGTGTATTCTTTATTTTATAAAGAAAATTTATATGGTACTTTAATTCTTAGATATACAGCAATAAGTAGTTTCTTTGCTAGTATATATATGATTATAAGTGTATCACTTCAAAGTTTGAATAAGTTTAAGATAGTTTATGTTAGTAGTGGAATAGGTTTTTTACTTAATGCATTGTTAGATATTCCTTTTATGTATTTATTTCATATACTAGGGCTAGAAGCTTTTTACGGGGCAATACTTGCGACTATTGTGGGTTATATATTTAGTTATATTTATAGTTTGTTTAAGTTAAAGAAAGAACTAAACTTTAATTATAAAAGTATATTAAAAACTATAAAAGACTCTTTAATACCTACACTAGCAATGATACTTGTGTTATTAGTGTTAAAACTATTTATCAAAATACCTACAAGTGGTATAATGTTAGTGCTTACTCTTATGTTATATGTTATTTTTGGTGGACTTACTTATGTATTTGTGTCATATAAAACTGGATTACTTGAAAGGACGCTAGGAAGAGAATATATAAATAAGATAATCGGTAAATTAAGGAGGAATAAGTAATGTTAAAATTAAGTCATGTCACAAAATATTATGGAGACTTTTTGGCAGTAGACGATTTATCTTTTGAAGTAAAAGATGGAGAGATATTTGGTTTACTTGGTGTTAATGGAGCGGGTAAAACTACTACTTTTAGAATGATTACAGGTTTACTTGATAAAACTAGTGGAAGTATTACTTTTAATGGTAAAAAAATAGATTACTCTGTTACTGATAAATTAGGTTTTCTTACTGAAGAAAGAAGTTTACTTACTAAGTTAACAGTACTAGAACAGGCTAAATTCTATGGTGGATTAAAAGGAATGAGTGACAAAAATATTGAAAGTAGACTAGACTACTTACTTGAAAAATTAGAGATAACTGAGTATAAAAATAAGAAGATAAAAGAGTTAAGTAAGGGTAACTCACAAAAAGTACAGTTTATTATGAGTATAATAAATAGTCCTAAACTTCTTATATTAGATGAACCTTTTAGTGGATTAGATCCGATTAATATTGAGTTATTTAAAAAGTTGATACTTGAACTTAAAAGTGAGGGGACAAGCATAATATTCTCTTCACATAGAATGGAGCATGTAGAGTATTTCTGTGAAAGTTTGGTTATTCTTGTGCATGGTAAAACTGTTTTAAAGGGTAATTTAAAACAAATAAAGGAAGACTATCAAAAGAAGAATATTATGATAGAAGCAGATGCTGATATGGAAGACTTAAAAAATATTAAAGGTGTAGAAAAGGTAGATAAAATAGGTAATACTTTTGTAGTTAGTATAAGTGATAAGAGTTACGTACAAAAGGTGTTTAACTATGTGAAGAAGCTAAAGAACGTTACAAAGTTTGTAGTGGAAGAACCTACACTTAATGAAATATTTATTGATAAAGTAGGAGGTACTTATGAGAAGTAAATTATCTCTTTTAGTTAAAGATGGATTAAATAAAAAAATTAATACTAAATGGTTTAAAGTTATCAACATAATTTTATTAGTTGTTGTTGTAGCTTTGTTTAATATTGATAGTATCATTAAATTTTTTGGAGGAGACTTTGATGAGGAGACTACTATTTATGTTTATGATAATACTTTAAAATATTATGATGCGTTAAAGACAGTGTATGACAGTACTAAGGTGCAGTTAACTAGTGAAAGTGCAGAGATTAAAAAAGGTGAAGGAAACTACAAAGATGAAGTAGAGAAGATTAAGAAAAACAAGAAAGGTGATATAATTGTTGTTATAAATGATTTACATAATGTTGAAGTTATTTCTTTTGATTATGTAGATGCACTTACTATACAAGTTTTGAATGCAAGTATAGAAAAGGTTAAAACAAGTATAGCTCTAAGTGATAGTAATATTACACCTGAAGAGTTAGCTAAAATATATGAGCCAGTTAATATCAAAAGAACTTATTTAAATGAAGAACTAGATGAAAACTACGAATTAGTTAATACTATAGGAAATTTAGCAATTCCAGTGTTTATAATGCCTTTCTTCTTCTTAATTCTTATGGTAACTCAAATGATCGGGGCTGAGATAAATGAAGAAAAGACAAGTAAAAGTATGGAGATTATTGTTACTAGTGTAAGTCCTAAAATACATTTTATGTCTAAAATGATAACATCTAACCTTTATGCAATTATTCAGTGTGTGTTGTTTGTTATTTATTTTGGTATAGGTGTTTTAGTAAGAAGAATAGTAACAGGTACTTCTTTAACAGGAAGTTTAGGAGAGAGTACTACTAAACTATTAAATGCTTTTGTTGAAAGTGGGATGCTTAGTAATATACTTAAATGTTTACCATTTATAATTATAATGATATTACTTAGTTTCTTTGCATATTCACTACTTGCTGGAATACTTGCATCTATGACAACAAGTCAAGAAGACTTTCAACAACTTCAAACACCAATGATGATGCTTATAATGGCAGGGTACTTCTTAGCAATAATGGCGAGTACGTATGAAAAGAGTACATTTATTATAGTAATAAGTATGATACCATTTATATCTTGTATATTAAGCCCGGTGTTGTTGTTCTTAGGACAAATCACAATTGTACATGTTCTTATTTCAGTAGGGCTATTACTTCTTGTGATATATTTACTTTTAAAGTATGGCTTAAGAATTTATAAAGCAGGAATATTAAATTATAGTTCAAGTAATTTATGGAAGAAAATGTTAGAGAGTGTAAAAGTAAAAGATTAAAATTTAGTCTTTTCTGTTAGCGTGGTGGAATGGTAGACACGCACGCTTGAGGGGCGTGTGAACATAGTTCGTGAGAGTTCAAGTCTCTTCGCTAACACCATTAAAGAATCTGGTTGAACTTTGGTTCAATTAACTAATAAATATCAATTCTAGAAATGGAATTGATTTTTGTTGTGTGAAAGAAGGGGATGATTTTGAAAGATAATATGTAAAATTTGTTTCAAACATCAAAAACTATGATATAATATATAATTAATGAGGGAGGTTTATTATGTTTGGAAAGAAAAAACAAAATGATAAAAAAGAGTCACTAAATTTTAAAAGCGATAATTATAAAATGAATGATAATTATGTGACTAATAATTTAGTAGTTGCTAATTTAGAATATATATCAAGTGAACCAACACCATACGGACCAATGGTTAAACAAACAAAACAAAAATATATATTTGAATTATTAAATGAAAATGGAAAAATCAGATATAGAGAAATATTTACTGGATTTGTAGCCGATGCTGAGGAAAGTCATTATTTTGATTTACCATATGTTGTAAATGTTGTCTCTTTGAAAGAAGAAGTTCCAGATGTTGCTGATAATATTCCAAAATATGGATTATTATTGGTATTAAATGAGGTTAATACCAAAAAAAGATTAAAAACTCTAAAAAAATAATTATAATTAATTGTGGCAATAAATATTGCTACTTTTATTTTATATATAGAATTAGTATTTATTAGTTGTTCTTTATAGATATAAGTGTTCAAAATAGGCTTTTGTATCGCATCAAATTAATAAATGCAATATTAAAAAAGGTTTTATTTGTTTTAAAGATAGGCTCATTGAATAAAAACGGTAAAAGTGGCAAAAATATTCAATGAATTATATAAAAAAACTACTTTTAAAGTAAGTTAAAGTAGTTTTTTTCTTATTTAATAACTTCTTTTAATTAAAGATAATTTTTCACATTCTTTTATATCATTTGTAGAATAAATTTGAGAATATTCAAACTTATCTTGTTTATTTAATTCTAAAAGTTCTTTTAACATTTTTAATTTGATAATTAATATTTGCTTTTTTTTCAAATGAGTTAATTGTTGTCTTTGTAATTGTAATTCTTCTTCAAGTTTATCTAGTTCACTTTCAATTGATTTTATTTCTTTTTGTTTTTTCTTGTGATATTCATATGATTTAAGTTCTATTGGCAATATTACTGGCAAGCAAAGACCCATACCAAATAATGTTACAGTTAACACTAAATTGATTTCATATTGATAGAATGTTGAAGTTACTAAAAACGGATTACTTTTAGTAAAATATGAAATGATAAGAGGTGGTAAAACTATAGAATTAGCAATTGCATAATAAACATTATATGGAATATATTTTTTTCTAAAATTTTTGTATTTCTCTTTTTTCTTAGTTAATTCTTCAATTCTACTAGTAAGAGTAAAAATCATATTTTTTTTGGCTGAAATTTCATTCATATTTTTAAGAATCTTAAATTCATCATTATCTAAATTCATAATAACCTTCCTGTGAGTTAATTATAACATGTTTTTCAAAAAATTGTCATTATGTATTTCAGTTAGGAATAATTTATTGCTTATCTTGTTATAGTTTGTTAAAATGTATTTAGTATTTTATGTTATAGTGAGGTTTTATTATGAAGAAAAATAGTGTTTTTATATGTGTGGTTTTAATATTTTTATGTATTCCAGTTGTAGTAAATGCACATCCTGGAAGAACTGACGCGAATGGGTGTCATTACTGTAGAACTAACTGTGCAAAATGGGGTTTAAGTAATGGGGAATATCATTGTCATAATAATTCTAGTAGTAATACCGAAACTATAGTCAAACAAAAAAGTAGTGATAACTCAATAAAGTCTATAATAATAGATGGTGAAAAAATAACTATAAGTGAAAGTATGATATATCAAACTACCAAAGATAAACTAGACATTATAGTAATACCAAATAGTGAATATGCTGAACATGAAATTGATAATACAAGTTTGAGTGTTGGAGAAAACAATATCACTATAAAAGTTACTGCAGAGAATGGTAGCGTTAAAAAATATAATTTAAAAGTTATTAGAGAAGAACTAAGTAACAATACTAATGTAAGTATAAAGGTTGATAATGAAGTAATAGATTTTAATGTAGATAAGCCAAATATAACAGTTAGTTCTGAAACTGAAAATTTAGATTACTCATATATACTTGAAGATAAAAACTCTACATTAAAAGTAACAGGTGACAAAAATTTAAAAACTGGAGAAAATATAGTAACTTTTACAGTTACTTCACAAGATAATACACAAAAAGATTATGTTTTAATAGTGAATAAATCTGAAAATATTGGTGCTGTGGTTTTTACAATTGCAGTTTTGTCTTTAGCAGGTGTTGCAGGCTATAAATATCAAAAGAAAAAGAAGATTAGTAATGTTTCTAACTATTAAACAACCTGTCTTTCATATTATCAGAATTGTCTAAGTACATTTTGTATAGTTTATAAATTTCTGTATCTTTATAACTAACTTCTTTAAAATTATCATTTAAATCTAAAATTTTACCATTTCTATAACTTATTAAAATGGGCGAATGAGTTGATATAATAAACTGACTTCCTTTTTTTACAAGTTCATCTATTAAACATAATAATGAAAGTTGTCTTTGAGCCGATAAGGCGGCTTCTGGTTCGTCTAAGATATATAAGCCATTCTCAGTAAATCTGTTTTGTACAAGTTTTAGAAAAGCTTCTCCATGTGAGCATTCATGCAAGTTTCCACCATACGACTTAAATAAACTATAAAAGTCATCTTCTTTGACAAGTCTTTCAACTTCAGTAGAAAAATTATAAAAACTTTCGGCTCTTAAAAAGAATTTAGTCCTAGGTTTGTTATCAATTTTAATTTTTAAGTAATCTCTCAAATTAGAAGTAGTGTCATTTGTTTCATACATAAAGTTTTCAGTACCACCTTCTTTAGGTAGTCCTAGATTTACAGCAATTGCTTCAATAAATGTTGATTTACCAACACCATTTTCTCCAACAAAAAATGTAACTGGAGAATTAAGTTTAAGTTTTTCAAAGTCCTTAACAATTGGAATGTTAAAAGGATACTTGTCATAATTATCAATTTTGTCTCTATCTAAAATTATTTCATTAATCATAAGTTTACTATTCATAACTATTCACCCTTAAAACCATATTAGCACGAAAAATATAAAAAATCTATATAAATAGTTTAAAATGTGTTATACTTTTGTAAGAGGTATAAAAATGAAAATAAGTGAACCAAAAATTAAAAATTGTGAATTATCTTCTTTTAATGAATGCATTAAAAATGAGAAATTTAATAAAGTAAAAATTGGGGAAAATAGTAGTATAGTACTTGATTTAACTGATTATACATTTGACGAATGTGTTTTTGAAAATATAGATTTTTCTAATATAGAAATAAGTGATATATCTTTGATGGATGTAAGGTTTATCAATTGTGATTTATCTAATAAGAGGTTTAATGATGCGTTTTTAACAAGAGTTATATTTGAAAATTGTAAATTAACAGGTCTTACTTTTATTGACTCACATTTAAAAGATATCAAAGTCATTTCTTCGGTTGGTTTATATTTGAATGTTGCAGGAACAAATATAAATAATATTGAAATAGAAGACAGTGACTTAACTGAGGCTACATTTAATATGAGTAATTTAAATAATGCTGTTTTAAATAATGTTAATTTAACTAAATCTGTTTTTTTAGGGTGTAATTTAAAGGACGCTAACTTTAGCACGTCTATAATTAATGGGATTAGTTTTGATGTCAAAAGTTTAAATGGAATAATAATAAACAGAATGGATGCTGGTAATATTGTGTCAATGTTTAATGTGAAAGTGAGGGACTAAAGTGACTAAAGAAGAAGTGTATAATTTTATAAAGAGCAAGAATATATGGTATGAGATAACTGAACATAAAAGAGTGTTTACTATGAATGAGTTAGATGATGTTATTTTGCCGTATCCAGAAGCTGATGCGAAAAACTTATTTATTAGGGATGACAAGAAAAGAAACTATTATTTAATTACGGTAAGTGGTAAAAAGAAAGTAGATTTAAGTATTTTTAGAGAAAAATATAATACTAGAAGACTTAGTTTTGCAAGTGAAAATGATTTAATGGAAATTTTAAAATTAACCCCTGGAAGTGTAACACCTTTAGGATTGTTAAATGAAAAAGAGAATCTAGTTAAATTTTATTTAGATAGTTATTTTATAAATAAGTGTGATAAAATCGGAATGCACCCATGTGATAACTCTGCAACTTTATGGCTTAAGACTAGTGATTTAATTAGTATTTTAAAAGAGAATGGGACTATAGTAAATATAGTGGATTTGTAACTCAACTCAAAGTTTAGAAAACTAAACTAATGCTTTATAGAAATTTTTATAAAAATATATTATTATTATACTATAAGGAGGAAAGATTATGAAAAAGAAAGTATGTTATGTATTAAGTTTATTAATTTGTTTGGTATTGGGAGGTATATCTAGTTATTTTATTTTTAACAATAGCAAAAGCCCATTAAAAGAATTACCACTTCCAGAAGTTACTGGTGGAGAAAGAGGGACTCTTGGAATAGACAAAAATATTAATGAAGAAACATTAGACGAGTACTTAGGTAGAGAAGACGTGGTGTATAGAGACATGAGAATGCTTAAAGACCCAGGAAATTATGAAGCAATTGGAGGAGACTCATATATTTCAGGTTTTGTTAAAGGTTTTGAAGTAGTGCCTTATCCATATTTAACTGAAGTAAAAGGTTTACCTGAAATAGTCGGAGAGTCATATACTGGAAAAACATTATTTAAAGAAGTGAATGGAAAGTATGTTGCTAACTATGAAGAGTCAATGGAATACTTAGAATATTATTTTCCAAAAGATAAAGTAATCTTCTTGATGTGCGGAGGAGGAGGTTATGCTGGCATGACTAAAAATCTTCTAGTAAGTTTAGGTTGGGATGAAAATAAAATCTATAATGTAGGTGGTTACTGGTTTTATAATGGTAAAAATAATGTACAAGTTAAAACTACTAAAGATGGTAAGACTACATATGATTTTTGGAAAGTTACTTATCATGATATAGATTTTAAATCATTAACTGAGGTAAAATAATGAAAAAGATAGTAGTAATAGTGCTAAGCGTATTCTTATTAACAGGTTGCTTTAGTAATAAGACTAATCAAGATGATGGTACAAAACGAATATATTTAACAAGTAGTTATTATAATAAGGGTGAGTTTATAAAAGTAGACGATTTAACTACTTTAGAAAGTGATACTTATGTATTATTTACTTACAATAATTTTTGTAATTTAGCTGTTTCATGTGATAAGATTTTTGAAAGTTTTATGAAAAAATATAATATTGATTTTATTTCAATTTCATTTGATAAATTTAAAAGTACTTATTTATATGAAACTGTGAAGTATGCACCTTCTATTATTATTGTGAAAGATAAAGAAATAGTTAGTTATTTGGATGCTAATTCGGATGAAGATTTAGATAAGTATCAAGATGAGGAAGCTTTTGAAAGCTATCTTAATAAGTATATTTACTTTAATGATAAAGATTAACGAATGTTGGTCTTTATTTATTTTTAAAAGCATGATAAACTAGTATTGTGAGGTGGATTCATGAATTTAAAAATGATTTTGACTAGTGAAAATGTAAGTAATGAAATATTAAATAACTTAGATTATTTGTTAACAATTATTCCTGAAATAAAGCCTATGATAGGGTTTAACCAAAAACATCCACATCATAATTTAGATGTATTTATGCATACGCTAGAAGCTTTGAAGAGTTCTAAAAATGATTACATTATAAGACTTGCTTTGTTATTTCATGATATTGGAAAACTACTTTCATGTGTAGAAGAAGATGGAGTAAGGCATTTTCCAAATCATCCAGTAATTAGTGAAATGATTACTAGAAAAGTTTTAACTAGACTCAATTATGAAGAAAGTGTTATAAATGAAGTGTGCTATTTAGTAAAATATCATGATACACCTATAACTATGGAAGATGTGGAAAAGAATTATGATTTACAACTTAAAAGATATGAAGTACAAAGATGTGACGCGCTTGCGCATAACCCACTTATGAATTCTAAAAGAATTTCTTATTTAATAAAAACGAAAAAGCTGTTTAAATAAAAAATATAACAAAATTGTATATCTTTTTTGTTATATTTTTTATTTATTTTCAATTTTCATAAATTCAGTTGTTTTAAGTTTGGTAAGATTTTCATCATTTTCCAATATTTTTAATTGTTCTATGGCTATTTTATTTAGTTTTTCTAACCTAGTGGGTTGCGCTATTTTATCATTAATCATTGTGGCATTTATGGTTTCTAAATTACATAAAACTAAAAGTTGTCTGATATCAGCGTAGTCTCTTTGGTTTCCTTTTAATCCTGAATTTTTATCTTTCCATTCTTTTGCTGTCATACCAAATAAAGCAACATTTAGTAAATCTGCTTCAGTAGAATATGCGTGTTTTTTCTGATTATCTGTAACTAAATTAGGGACTATTGATTTTTTTATTGCATCGGTGTGTATTTTATAATTTGCCTTAGATAATATTCTACTTGCATTCCAGTCAATTTTTTCTTGATATGCTTCATTTCTTTTTAATCTTTCAAATTCTTTGATTAAATATAATTTGAATTCTGGACTTAACCAACTTGCAAATTCTAATGCAATATCTGAATGAGCAAATGTACCAGCACTATATTTCCCACTACTAGGAATAATACCTATTGCATTAAAATCCTTTTTCCATCTACTTGGTGTCATGGTGAACCTATTATATCCTACTTCTTCAATTTTAATTCTGTGTGATTCCACGGAATTAAAATTTTCATTATTTAATTCTTCCCATAAACTATAAAATTCAAAAGAATTTTTGTTTGACATCCAATTTCTTATTACACCGGATGGGTCAGTGGGATTTGCATACTTTGCTAAATCAGTTAATGAAATATATTCTTCATTTCCAATTCTCATAACACTTATTTTTTCATTATTAACATTCATTTCTGTTTTAATCAAATTTTCTTTCATGCATTCCTCCTTTCCTTTATAATAAACTTATAGAAAAGTTAAAGTTCAATTTTGGTTACCCCAGCAAGATTCGAACTTGCGAATGATGGAGTCAGAATCCATTGCCTTACCACTTGGCTATGGGGCAGTCACATTATTAATTATACTTTTTAAATCTAAATTTGTAAATACTTTTTATGATAATTTAAAAACCTGGACGAGCCAGGCTTCTTGTGTGTTGAACACATTTGTGAATATTTATCCCTCTCGGGACAACAATAATATACCAAATTATTTAGTAAAAGTAAAGTGTTTTTATGAAAAAACTATGATTTTTGTGATTTTTCTTTGATTTTCCCACAAATATATACAAAACTTACTATGATAACTGAAGTTACTAGTAATATGAAAGGCGAGTAAGCATACATATTTTTATACTTATTTATATAGTTTTCATATGGTATTAAATAAATTATTACACCTATAAGTGAAGTTATAATTAACCCCATAACAATATATTGTTTCTTTTTAGTTTTGATATTGAATACTTCATAAAGTCCTGTTTTAATAGTTTGTAAGTTGTATTGTAAACTTAAAGTCATAAATAATACCCATATTAGAATATTAATATTTTCTATATTATCAAGAAAACTAAACATATTTATAGTTTTTAATACTTCATAACTAGGAAAGGTAAATAATATACTTACATCAATTCCAAGAACACCAATGATACAAAGAAATATTATTGATACACAGATAGTATTAACGATATATCCAATTAATATGCTTTTTTTAACCTTTTCTTTATCAACTATGTTATCTTTTGGAATAACAAGAAGGCTCAATATGGGAACAACGCATAGCATTGAAAACATAATTGAACTTTTAGATATGTGGATGAAATCATTATTTAGAAGTGGTAATAAATTACTAAAGTCTACTTGTCTAATAAGAGAAAACGCATTATTAAAATATAAAAATGCACCTATAAAAACACAGAATGTACTAAGTCTTGCAAGAGTATCTATATCATATATTGTTGAATATATAACAGGTAATATTAGTATTAATGTGATCAAACTATTAGGTGTTTCAGCAAGGAACTCTAAAGATATAAATGTGGAGTATCTCCAAAATACAAATACTGCAAAGATAAACATAAATATTAGAATTATTATAACTATAATTTTACTTAAAAACTTAGGAAAAACGTAATCTATTTTTTTAAATAAACTGTACTCTGGAAGAAAATCAAATATTTTAAAGAATAGAAAGATTATTAGAAGTCCAAGAAGAAAACCTATAAACATACTTATAAATATACTTGTTTTTGCAGTAACTAGCATATATGGAATTAAAGTACCTGGTAGCATTGCATTAATAATACATATAAATATAAAAGTAAAACTTAAACTACTTAGTTTGTAATTTGTCATAAGTCACCTCTTAAATTCCCTTGTTTATACAGTGATACATCTATCTTGTATGTTAAATTTAGTTTATTTAGTCCTTCTTTGTTCCAGTCTTTATTATTAAAGTCAAAATAGTTATAGTTATTTTTATATATGTAGTTACCAAGTCCTAGAAAGTCATAGTTATATCGTTTACTTTTATTAAAGGACTCATTAATATAACTTTCAACTTCTAATTCAGCTTTTTTGCTAATACTCTTTAATACATTTGTATCACTTAAATTGTCTTTACAGCCATAATAAACAATTTCAGCACCAATACTTCCCTTAACATTAATTGTGTCTACATCTAACTTGCTAATTAGTTTCATTTTACTTTCTAGAGTTTCAATAGTAAAGTAACCTCCGTCACACTTGATTGTCAAAGTTGCATTTTTAATTTTGTTTCTCAAGAAGTTTACTCCTTTTGTTTCTTCATCAGTTAATTCTATTACTTCTTTGTCTTTAAAAAATACCATGTTTTTTACTTCAACATTGCTTTCACTTTTTGAGTCTTCAAGACTATTGTTTTCACTACTTTTAGTAGTATCTTTTATATAAACATTTGGAAATATTGTATCTTTTCCTTTTTCATAGTAATTGTTTATTAATTCTCTTACATGAAGACTGTTAATTCCACCATATCTGGTTTCACTGTTCATTATAGCATCATATAAATTATTTGCAGAGTTTGTATCAAAATGACTTATACTAGACAAAATATCAATGCTTTTATTTTCAGTAGATGTTATAATTAGAAAATTTAAAGATAGTCTAGTGTCTCTAACAAGGAAATCCATTATCTCATCAAGTCCATCAGTTAAAACGCTTTGGTCTAAAAACACATAATCAACATCAGCTAAAAAGAAAATTTTACTTGTTTTTTTATTCATACTTCTTGCTGCTTCAAATATGGTTTTACCTTGTCCACTTATAACTGTAATCGGACTTTTATTAAGACCACTTTTTTCACTATCTAAAACATTCACTAATTGAATGTCTAAATTATATAAGTCACCATCTTTGCTAATCCCCATAGCGCTTACGATGCCGAGCTCGTTAAGTTCTTTATAGTTATAACAACCTGTACAAACGAAAGTTAAAAATATTATTAAAATAACTTTTTTCATAAATTACCCCTTTCTAAAGATATTCTTTTTAGTTACATAGCTAGGTCTCTTATTTAATGATTTAATATCTTTTCTTAAAATAGCATTACCTTGTTCACTAAACATGAAAGGAAAAATTGGAACGGTGTAGGGTTTATTAAATGTTTTGATACTACATAGATTTATAACGAGAAGAAGTATACCCATAATAAAACCAATTATTCCAAATAATCCAGAAATAAACATAAGAAAATATCTCCAAAATCTAATACTTCCTTGCATATCATAATAAATAAATATTAAACTGCTTATTGAACTAATAGCGACTACGATTACCATGATGGGGGAAATTAAGCCAGCACTTACTGCTGCATCTCCTAAAACTAAAGCACCTAGAATACTTAAGGAAGCACCACGATTGTTTGGAGTTCTTGCATCTCCCTCATATAATAGTTCAAATGTAAATAAAAGGATAAATGCTTCAATAATTATTGGAAAGGGAACATTAATCCTTTGCATAGAGAAGTTTATTAATAAGTTTACTGGAAGAATTTCAGGGTCGTATGATGTTATTGCTATAAAGAAAGCTGGGGTAACAATAGCTAAAATAAATGCAAGAAGTCTAATAACTCTCATGAATGTTGAAAAGAAAGGCTTATGGTAATAGTCTTCGCTGTTTTGAAAAAAATCTACAAAGAATGTAGGGCATACTATTACACTTGGAGAGTTTTCCATTGTAACTATTACTCTTCCTTCAAGTAAATATCTTGATGCATCATCTGGTTTTTCAGTGTACATTAAAGTTGGAAACAATGTTTTATTAGAACAATCTATGTAATATTTTAAATAGTTAACATCCATTACACCATCTACATTGATATTTTTTAATTTTGAATAAACTTCATTAATTAACTCATCTTCACAAATATTGTCCATGTATAAAAGCCCTACTTTGCTTTTCCCTTGCACGCCTAGAGTAAGTTCTTTTATTAGCAGGTGCTCACTTTTAACCCTTTTTCTAATAAGACCTAAATTCTTTTGATAGTTTTCAGTAAATGAATCTTTAGGTCCACGAATAACTGGTTCGCTTGTTGGTTCAGTTACGCCTCTATCTAATTCGGCCCTTGTTTCATATGCAATGCAAGTACTTTTGTAAATTACTAAAGTAAATCCACTAAATAGTAGTTCATATAGTTTTTTTTCGTCAGTGACACATTTAAAGTTGATGCTCGGTATATATTCATTAATGTCTTTTTTTAAGTTTTCAAGCAACTTATTACCAATGATACTTTTGTTACTAAAATATTTTAATATAAAATCATTTATTCTGTCACCACTACTTACACTTTCATTTGATACCACGTATACATGCTTAAAAAGCCCAATGTTGATTTTTTTGATTATCAAGTCAGGCATGTTTTCTTTTAATTTATATAAGTTTTTAATTATATCCAATGTATTCATATTTCTATTATTGTCAAACTTTGCCAAAATATACTTTTTGAAAATGACATAGCAAAACTTTTGAAAACGACATAGTAAAATTCTTGAAAATGTCATAGTAAAATTTAAATTCATAGACAATTATGACTTTTTTTGATAAAATTAAATTAAAGAAGGTGTTAAAGATGAATATAAATAAATTAAGGCAAAAATTATGTTTAATGTTTAGTATAG
The DNA here is from genome assembly GCA_003524085.1 of Bacillota bacterium. Lineage (GTDB taxonomy): Bacteria > Bacillota_I > Bacilli_A > RF39 > UBA660 > CAG-628. Next base: position 26,541 of record DOEC01000003.1, read on the forward strand.
ATAATGTTAATAAAATGTTGCTTTATAGTATAATTAATGATGAGTTTTTAAATTTTTTAGAAGAAATTAATTTTGAAAATATACCAAATTTATGTGACATTGTATATAAAAAAGAATTAGAGATAATAAAAAAAATTGAGCAAACTAGAAACTATGATTACATAATAGAATTAGAAAATTATTTTAGCATTATTGAATTAATAACAGAAAACAGCAAATTTTCTAACGATTTAATAAATGAGTTAAAAGAACGTTATGGAGCAAATTATTTAGTTTCTTTAGAAGAAATAGACGGGATTAATGAAAGTGAAGATACACTTATAAAAAAATATTTTTTTATAAAAGAATATCAAGAAAAACAAAATTTTTTAGGAAGAACAGTTTTAGAAAAACTACTTAATGAAATATCATGTCCTTATCCTGAAAATTATACTTTTTATTTTGAAAAATTAAGAAATAAACAAATACTTAATATAGAAATATTATCTCTTCTTTATAGCATTTTTCCAAAAGAACAGTTAACACTTTTAATTGGTGGAAAAGCTTATGGGTTAGCTTGTCTTTATAGCTTAGGTTTTAAAATACCTCTTACATATGTTATACCTACAAACATAAATATAGATGCATCTGTACTTAACATATTGAATAAAAATATCAGATATTCAGTAAGAAGTTCATGTGCAGTGGAAGATGGAGATAAATACTCTTTTGCAGGAATGTTTGAAAGTTATTTAGATGTTTCATATAATGATTTACTTTATAATATAAACAAAGTAAAAGATTCAGTTAATTCTGAAAGAGTTAGAAACTATATAGAAAAAAATAAACTTAAAAATGGAGAAATGGCTGTTGTTATAAATGAGTATAAAGAAGTTACTTGTTCAGGTGTATGGTTTGGAATTGATGTTAATAAAGGCATTTATGAATATGTAAATGATGTTGGAGAAAAATTAGTATCGGGAGAACTAACAAGTACATGTGTAGAGTTTAAAGAAAATGATAACACATTACTATGTGGTATAAATATTGGAAAAACATTTATAAATATTCAAAAATCTTTGGGTAATTTATGTGATTTAGAATGGGCTATTATAGATAATGAACTTGTATTATTACAACTTAGAAGTATTACAAAGCAAGTCAAAATCAATTTGAATAATAAGACTAGTAATGGTAATTTAATAACTGGTCTAGGTGTATCTCCTGGTGTTTATGAAGGAAAACTCGTTTATTTGAAAGATTTTAAAAACGTAAATAATTTTGTAGAAGGCAGTATTTTACTTGCAGAGAAAACTGATGTAAGATGGATGAATATCTTGGAAAAAGTAGGTGGCTTAGTAACTGAAAAAGGAAGTTTACTATGTCATGCTGCAATTATTGCAAGAGAACTTAATGTTCCATGTATTACAAAAATTAATAGTTTAGATTTTGAAAAATTAAAAAGCGCTACTGAGGTAAAAATTAATGGAGAAGAAGGCACGATAGAAATATGGAAGTAACTATAACAAAATTAAATCATGAAGGAAAAGGTATTACTAAAATAGATAATAAAATTACATTTATTCCAAATATACTTACTAAAGAAGTGGCAGATATTGAAATAACTAAGGAATATAAAAAGTTTAATCTAGGAAAAGTTACTAAATATATAAGTACTTCAGAAAACCGTGTTATTCCAAGTTGTCCATACTACGGAGTGTGTGGTGGATGCAATATAATGCATATGTCTTATTGTGCTCAGTTAGATTTTAAAAAAGATAAAGTAAAAAACATATTAGAAAAATATGCAGGAATAGTAACTGACTTAGAAATCGTACCAAGTGATAAAGTACTAAACTATAGAAATAAAGTGACTTTACATATTAGTAATAATAAAGTGGGTTATATGAAAGAAGGGACAAACGAAGTTATTAATATTGAAAAGTGTTTATTACTTGACAATAGATTAAATGAAGAAATAGATAACATCAGTGATAAAACAAATGATAGTTACGTAATCAGGACAAACGGTAGTGATGTAATCAGTAATGAAAAGAACGGGTATTTAATAATGAATATCAATGATTATAAATTTAGAATAGATATTAAAAGTTTTTTTCAAGTGAATTCTTATATTTGTGGTCTTTTATTTAAAGAATTAGAAAGTAATTTAGATACTACTAACAATGTGCTTGACTTATATTCAGGTGTTGGTACACTTAGTATCGTATCTTCTAAAAAGGCAAAAAAAGTATTGTCTATTGAAGTAAATAAGAACTCTTATATGAATGCAGTTGCAAATCTAGAGTTAAATAACATTGATAATGTTGACTTCATGTGTGGAAAAGTAGAAGATTTAATAGATAAAATTAGTGTTAAACCAGATGTAATTATAACTGACCCACCTAGAAGTGGTATGGACAAAAAGACAATAAATGTAATTAAAGAATTTTTACCAAATAAGATTATCTATATTTCATGTGAGGCAATGACACTCGCAAGAGATATTAAACTACTTAGTGAACATTACACTTTAAATAAAGTAAAATGTTTTGATATGTTTCCAAATACTTATCATGTTGAGACGTTCTGTGTGTTAGAAAGGAAATTTTAAAATAAGTTGGAAAAATATATAAAATATAATTACTTAAAAAAATCAATAATTCAAAAACATAAATCTAAAAATTTTCTATACTTTAAGTGAGTAAAACTCACTTATTTTTTTAATATTTTGACTGAACTATAACATTTCGTGGTAATGTTTCTTTTTTATGTTAAACTTTTTATGGATTATTTAAATGTTTTAGTTAATAATAACATCCCGGTTTTGAAATATACTCTAAAAGAAAATTATAATGAATTTATTTATAAGACTTTAGCATTTCAGGTGTTTTCTTGTAATAGATATAATAATGAAGAGTTATATATTAAAAGTGTGTTTGAAAATGAAAAAGAATATTGTACAAATTTAGATAAGATGGAGGTAAATAACATTTTAAACAAGTTAGAAAATATGGAGGGTGTAGCACATGGTATAAGAGTGTTTGATGGAAAAAATGATAAACAATATTTAACAACTAATATATCTGGAACTTATGAGTTAGTAAATAGTATAACTGATAAAACTGTTGTTAATGAAATAGCTGAGATATTAAAAACTGGAAAGTAAGTTAAAAATAAAAATCATATTGGATATAATTATTTATTACAGTTTTATACTAAAAATGAAACTATATATTTTGTATTTAATCAAATATATTCTGATAAAATTACTTATAATTTTTATTTAACTGATGAAAGTATGAATAAGTTAAAAAAATATTTTAAATAGACAAATATAATTTATACTTTATATAATTATTCATATCTTATATTGAAGGAGCTGAAATATGAATAATTATCAAAAAGCTTGTCTTAAGATAGAAAATTATAGAAGAAATAATTTAGGGAATAGTTGCTGTTGTGCTTTTGGTCCAACGGGACCAACAGGTCCAACTGGAGCTACTGGAGAAGCAGGACTTGGAAGTGTAAGCATTGGTACTACTTCAACAGGTGCAGCTGGAACAAATGCTACAGTTACAAATACAGGTACAGCACAAGATGCTATTTTAAATTTTACAATACCTAGAGGTGCAACAGGAGCAACAGGTCCAACAGGAGCAACAGGAGCAACAGGCCCAACAGGTGCAACAGGCCCAACCGGTCTAACAGGTGCAACAGGTCCTCAAGGTGAAGCAGGAATCACAGGCCCTCAAGGTGAAGTGGGAGCTGCAGGTCCAGCAGGTCCAACAGGTCCAACAGGCCCAACTGGAGCAACAGGTCCTCAAGGTGA
>DOEC01000025.1 GCA_003524085.1 Bacillota bacterium
ATTAATTTTAAATATCTTTCACGAATAACCATAATCCATCTTCCTTTCTTATATATACATTATAATACTATATTTAATTTTTGTCAATTTATTACGGTATAGAGTAATTTTTTTGTAAAAATGTCAAATTATTACGATTATTCTTCATATATTAACTACGAAACAAACTTTTTAACGATATGCGCAAAAAAAGAACTTTAGCATTAAACCAAAATTCTTTTACTTCAATGGTAAACAAGACACTATTACACTTTGCCTACATTCTTACCATTCGCACCACCTGCATTAATGTGATTACTTATTACAATAACATCTTTAGAAGTACCAAAAGCATTCTTAATTCTGTTTGTTCTTTCAGTTGAATCAATTGTCTCATCAGTAGTTCTAGTTATATAAGTAGGAATACCTAACTCTCTTAGTCTGTCATACATATACTTACTAATAAGTAAAGTTAAATCCTTCTCAACAATTCCATTTCCACTAGCACCTGGATCGCTTCCACCATGTCCAGCATCTATAACAACACCTTTTAAAGCCATATTTACCACCTAATTTAGTATATGAAACATTGGGCTTTAGGTGCAAGATAATATTTTTTAAGCTTTAAAATAAGAAAAAACTTAAACATAAGTCAAAGTTAAATTATTTACTACTCACAAATTCTTTTATGAATATTTTTTTAATTTCTATATATCATACAACAAAAAGGCCAATTTATCATTGTTTTTTATTGCATAGTTTTATACAAATAAAAAAGCAATACTTCACTTCAACTTCAAAGTATTGCTTTTTACTAATTCAAGTTCTCTTTCTTTAAGTTCGTTTTGTTTTTCAATTGCCTTAGCTAATCTTTCAAGTGTCTTAGCGTTTTGATTAAACTCTTTTAAAGCATTCTTAAGCCCTTCAGTTCTTTCTAAAGCTATTTTCAAACTTATAATATAAGCTTCTAAATTACCCATGATATCCTCCTTTAGTGACTACATATTATATTCTAACTTCCTTACTTTGTCAAACTTTTCTTAGAAAAACTAGTATGCAAATAATTTTTAATTCTCTCTTTATTCAAGTACCCATTAAAAAGCTTCATCATTTCTTTATTTTGAAAACAATTTCTAACTATCATTTCACTATCAAATAAATTAAGTAAATTTTTTCTCATGTCTCTAACTTCATCTAATTTGTTTATATTACTAAGCTTGTTCCCAGCTCCACCTACACATCCCATCGGACAGGACATCACTTCAACAAAGTCATATTTAACAGTCTTATTCTTAATTTTATCAAGCACTTCTTTTGCATTCTTAAGTCCATACACCACAAGCACATTAAGTTTCATACTGCCTATACTAACACTAACTTCCTTAAAGTCCTTAGTATCTCTAATAACTTCACAAGTATTTTTATCTTCACTTTTCCCATTCAAGTAACTAACAGCTCTTAAAACAGACTCAGTAACCCCACCAGTACTTCCAAAAATAACTCCACTTGAACTAGCCTTACCCATTAACTTATCAAACTCACTTAACCTAATATTCTTAAAATCAATTTTATTCTCCTTAATCATCATACTAACTTCAGTTGTAGTTAAGTAGTAGTCCACGTTTTTAAATCCGTCGTTCATAAGCTCTTTTCTATTGCTTTCAAACTTCTTAGCTGTACAAGGCACAATTCCAACAGTAACAATTTTCTCTTTAGGAATATGATTTTCCTGACTAAAATAGCTCTTAACTAAAGCCCCCATAATAGCATTAGGACTCTTAACTGTACTTAAGTTACTTATAAACTCAGGGTACTTCCCCTCAACATACTTAACCCAAGCAGGACAGCAACTCGTAAACATAGGCAAATTCTTATTATTTTTAACTCTATCAATTAATTCCTTGCTCTCCAAACTTGTAGTAACATCAGCACCAAAAGAAGTATCCAAAACATAATTAAAACCAATATCCCTTAAAGCAGCAATTAACTTTTTATAAGAGTTCTTATCATATTCCATATCAAAGCATTCATTAATACTCGCTTTAACAGCAGGAGCAATAAAAGCAACAACTACCTTTTCTTTTTCATTTATAATATTCATTACTTTTCTATAGTCATATTTTGGACAAAGTGCTCCAGTAGGGCACATCAAAATACAGTTTCCACAGTTAACACACTCATGAACATCTTTTTCAAGATTTAATCCAGTGACATTATTACACGTCTTAGTGCATAACCCACAATTTATACACTTTTCTATAATTCTATTAATACTAGGATTTTCATTACTTACAAAAACTTTCTTATTAGTTTCTTCTATCTCAACATATCTAACAAAATGCTCTTTATCAATTCCACATTTAGGACAATAAAAGTTAGTCTCTTCATACTCGTTTTCACTTGCTATATAATGACATAAATTACACATATATTTCATACTATTCACCTAGTATAATTTTATCATAACTAACTAACTTTATCAATGAAGTTCTTTACACACTCCACTTTTAGGCTCGTAAAAGCAGTGATTTTTATATCTTCCTGAATAGCTTTGACCAAACCAAGTATTCTTGCAGTTTTCTTTAGTTTTAGGTGCATAAAAGTATAGTGCATTAGTAGCAGGATGGTAGTATTCTCCCTTTAAAACCCTTTTAGCAAGTTCTTTTTCTTTAGTAGTACTCGAACTTTGAAACAAACTAGATTTAGTCCCACTAAATTGATTTTTCTGATAAATAACGTCAGTAATAGTTCTAACATTAGTAAAATCTAAACAATCAGCAATTGCGCGATTTACTACAACGTTTCCAACCATAAGCATTCCAAGATCTCCTTCTGCTAAAGCTTCAGCTCTCATTATTCTTGCACACAAATCCAGTTCTTTAGTACTATAATTTATTAACATATCTTCACCCTTATTTAATTTTATTCACATTTTTATAAAAAAGTCTTTTATTTTAACTAAAACTATGATAAAATTAATAGCGTGTTAGGGGTATAATATAATGGTAGTATTAACGTCTCCAAAAC
>DOEC01000032.1 GCA_003524085.1 Bacillota bacterium
CATTAATAGTACTCCATATATCATTCCTTTTTTATTCTTCATATACTTTATTCCTCCTCAAAAAACTTTTCTATTGGTACATTTAGTGCTTGACTTATCATGTATAAATTGTATATACTTACTCCCATGTTGTTGTTATCACTTTCCAAGGCACCTATAAGAGGTGTCTTTGCACCTATCTTACTAGCAAGATCTTTCTGAGTAAGTTTCTCTTTGTTGTACGCGTTATATATAAGCCTATACTTTTTTACGTTTCTTCCAACTACTTTTTTTAATTCTTCATTTGTCATAAATTTCCTCTTTTCTTACATACGAAAAAATGGGTAGACTTATTCTATCCATTTAATTGCACATGAAAAACTATAGTTATTTATACTATTTAAATAACCCCCCCCCTTTGTACTTTATTTTGTACTAAAGAGTTAATTTTCATGTACTTCACTTCCTATCTTTATTACAAGATAATCTTATCATTTTTTAGTAGGTATTGTCAAGATTAAAGTGTATCAATTAATACTGGTACTATTTGTTTCTTTCTTGAAACTATATCTTTAACAAATATTCCTTCACTAATTTTCTTTAAGTTAAAAGATTTCTTTATACTTTCTTCACTATCTTTATTATAGAATATATAACTACCATTTTTAATGATATCTGTTACTACAAATAAATATGCATTCACATTTGTAACACTTTTATATTCTTCTATCTTTTCAATATAGCTTTCTTTATCTTTAAGTATTCCATCAATATCAAGAGTGAATGCTTGACTAACTGTAAATGATACATCATTATTTTTGAATGTTTTTGAGTCTAACTCTAGTATATCTTGAATGCTCATACCATCTAAACTAGTTCCAGCTTTAAACATTTCTAATCCATATTTTTCTATTTTTAACTTACATATTTTATTTAATGCTTTAACAGCGTTTTTATCAAGCTCAGTTGTAGTAGGACTTTTTAAAAGTAATGTATCACTTATTATTCCACTTAACATAAGTCCTGCCATTTCTTTAGATATTTTAACATTATTTTCTTTATACATTTCATATATTATAGTATTTGTACTACCCACTATCATGTTTCTAAAGTTAATTGGTACTTTAGTTGAGACTCTACCGATTTTATGATGGTCTACTATTTCAATTATTTCAGCTTCTTCAAGCCCGATTGCAGACTGTTCTATTTCGTTATGATCTACTAGTATTACTTTTCTTTTATTGCTTTTTGCTAGTTCACTTTTTCTAAGAAGTCCCTTGCATACATCATTTTTATCAAGTACTGGATAGTTATCAATAAGCAAGTTCTTTGACATTTCCATAAAATCATCATAGCTATCTTTTTCATGTAATACATAGTTTGTTTCTTTATCACATATTTTCTTAATGTAGTTACTATTAAGTATTATTCTAGATGTTTCAAATGTATTTAGTTTAGTTTTAATAACGTTTACTTTATTCTTTTTAGCTAGCTTAATCTCTTCTTTTTTTAGATCATTATCGCCTATTATTATAAGAAGTTTAATTTTTGACTTTAAAGATAATTCTATTATGTAGTGCCTATCTCCTACAATTACGATGTCGTCTTTAGTAAGAGTTACATTTTCTTCAAATGTGGAATGTGCAAAAGCTGCTGCTTTTATATTACCTTCAATCGTGCTATTTATTCTTACTACTTCTTCTCCATCTAGTGTTTTTAATATATTATCATAACTAGTATATAAAGAAGTATCAGAGTTAAACATACTTTTATTTAGTATATCTTTTGCAGTAACTAAACTAACAAACTTCTTGTCTTTGTCTACTATAGGTACACCAGTTGTATTTTTATCCATCATATAATCATATGTATCTATTATTGAAGAATACTCATTAATAAAGCAATTCTTTCGGTAGTCCATATCTTTTATTCTAAGTTTAGTATCGTTTAAATAACGTGGTTCTTTTACTTTAAAGTAGTCTAGTACAAACTTTGTTTCTTTGTTTATATCTCCTAAAACTCTTTCTTCAGCATTAACTCCTAAATGTCTTTTTAAATTTGCAAGTGTTATTGAAGCTGTTACTGAGTCAGTATCTGGGTTCATATGCCCAAAAACTAATACTTTTTCCATTATATCATCACCTTCAGACTTATAAATTATATACTAAAATGCTTGTTTTTTCAAGTGTTTTAAAGGAAAAAGAAATTTACTTTATAAGTTTACTCACGTTTTTAATTGCATTCTTTTCTAGTCTACTTACTTGTGCTTGACTAATATTTAGTTCATTTGCTATTTCTATTTGTGTTTTTCCTACAATAAATCTATCTACTAGAATGTTTTTTTCTCTTTCTTTTATCTTATTTAAGGCTTTTCTCATGCTTATTAAGCCATCTATGTCTTTGTTTTCTTTTTTATCTTCTATTTGATCCATCAAATATATAGTGTCTCCACCATCATTATATATAGGTTCGTACAAGCTTTCCGGTTTTTTTAAAGAGAAAAGTGCTTCTACTACTTCATAGTTTGTAACACCTAAGTTTTCACTTATTTTATTTGTATCAGGCTCATTTCCATAAGTACTTATGTAATCATCTTTAAACTTTAATATTTTATAAGCTAAATCTTTTATACTTCTACTTATTCTAAGACTATTATTATCTCTTATATATCTTTTTATTTCTCCTTCTATCATTAAAACTGCATACGTACTAAATCTTACTTCATGAGATAAATCAAAATTATCAACAGCCTTAATGAGTCCTACTACACCTATTTGAAATAAGTCATCCATATTTTCATTTATCGTGTTATATTTTTTTAAAATTGATAAAACTAGTTTTAGATTTCCATTAATAAGTTCTTCTTTAGCTAGCATATCTCCGGTTTTATACCTATTAAATAAAATAATCATCTCTTCATGTGTTAATACTTTAATATTATTTGTATTTACTCCAGTTATAGTAACAGCTTTCTTATACATAAAAATTGTCCTTTCTAACATATATTGCTAGATACAGGGCAATTTTATTCAGTCTTTTATTTCAAAGTAGTTTCCACTATCTAAATATAGTATGCCTTTGTGAGTACCAAGTTGTTCTTTTATCTTGTTATAGTTATTAAACTCTTTTAATTTAGTAAGTGTTACATATACAACGTTATCATCATTCATATAGAATATAAATCTTTCTTTATCATATAAATTAGGACTATATTCTATTTCACTAATTTTTAAAATAGTATCTTGGTCTATTTGTAAGAATTTACTAATTAATTTATTTGTGATTTCTTCAGGTGCATAGTTTATTAGTATAGGTGCGTTTATGTCTAAATCTGTTACTCTAGTAGTTTTATCTAATACAAACTCATTAGTACTTCTTACTTTAAACAATACTTTATACTCAGTTACTTCTAAGACTACTTTATAGCCAAGTTTTTTCTTTACTTTAACGTCTTTAACAAGTGGTAACTTTTTAATATTCTTCTTTATTTTAAAGCTGAGCGCTTTTAAAAATGATGGATAACTATCAATTCCTGCGGCTTCAATTACTTGTTCATCAGTTAAAAAGTATGTGTTTTTTACTAAAATATTCTTTATAGGTTTATTAGAAAGGTATATATATATAAGTACGAGAAAAACTAGAGTTATGATAAACTTAAAGAACTTCTTAAAATTAAATTTTCTTTTCTTTATTTTTTTACTCATACTTTTTATCCTTTCTTTAGCATTCTTCTTGTATTTGGTCAAAAGCAACCTTATCTGTCTTAGTAATCTTTTTAATTATCTTTTCTCCATTTACAACATTAAACTTAATTTCGTAACCGGTGTGTGGTACTAGTTCGTCATTTATAACAACTCTATTTTCAATTACAAATATCTCTTAAATATTCCTTTGAAACTTATCTACTACAATAAATCTTTCAGTGTTAGTTTCCCCAGTATAGTTATAGTCTTCTAGATAGTAGTAAGTTTGAGTGCATTCTTTTATATCAGGTTTTTCTTCATTTTTAATAGGTTCATTATCTTTTTTAGTTTCAGTTATTATATCAGGTTTATCATTTTTATAGTGAATACACAAACTAAATAAAACTATGTTTAAAACTAAAAGAAGCGGTATTACAATATTTTTTTTATTCATATTACCTTCCTTATTATATAATTATTTTAATATTTCTTCAACTATTAATTTACTTGCATCTAGTTTAGGCTGTTTTTTTAATTTTGTAATCATTTCTTTTTCATGAGTAAACACGTAGTCTATAGCAGTATTTAAGCTCTTTGTTGTTAAGTCTTTTTGTTCTATCATATAAGATAAACCTTTTTCTTTTAATTCAAGAGCATTATAGTACTGATGGTTATTAGCAACATACGGACTAGGTATTAAAATTGATGGCTTATTAAGTGATAATATTTCACTTATTGTTGAAGCTCCTGCCCTAGAGATAACTAAGTCACTTACTTTCATGATGCTACTTAAGTCGTCATAATATGGTATTATTTTAATGTTTTTAGATACACTTATATCTTTAAAGTTTTCATAGTTAGATTTACCTGTTATGAAGAGTATTTCATTATCAGAATTTTTATAATTAGTTAGAAAATCTTTTAATAAGTTATTAACTATTTGACTACCTAAACTACCCATTACGATTATAGTAAGTTTTTTATCTTTGGAAAAACCTAGTTTAGTTTTATCAGCAGGCTTTATATTAAGAGCTTTACTTCCTGTTGGGTTACCTGTTACAATAACTTTATTTTTAAATGTTTTATCACTTACTTCAAAAGACGTGAATGTTTCATCTACATATTTGCTTAGGAATTTGTTTGTTTTACCAGGAAGTTTGTTTTGTTCATGTATCCCACACCTTATTTTAGCGTTTTTTGCTGCAAGTAAAACAGGTAAAGTAACGTAGCCTCCAAAACCTATTACATAGTCAGGTTTAAATTCTTTCATTATTTTTTTACAAGTATTATAAGATTTTATTATGTAGCCAACATTTTTAATATCTCTTAAAATGTTAGTCTTTGATAAACCATATATTTCTAAGCCTACATAATTTATACCTTTTTCTGGAATTAAAGTACTTTCCATTCTATTTTTTGTACCAATATAAAGTATTTCAGCACCAATACTCTCTAACTGTTCTATTACACCAAGTGCTGGGTATATGTGTCCACCTGTACCTCCAGCTGTTACTATTACTTTCACATAATCACATCCTTTATATAAGTATATCATACTTTTTTAGTTTTATGTTTATATAAGTGTAAACTAAGTGTATAACTATCTTTTTAAGATAATCTATGTTATACTATTGTTAATTGAGGTGTAGTATGATTTATATTTTGAATTTATTTAATGTGATTGGAAACCATTATCATGAATGGAAAAGTGTTTATGATATTATTGGTTCAATACTTGGGTTTATGTTTCTTTATAAGAATGCTTATTACATTATAGGTTTGTTCTTCACTAGAAAATTTAAGCCTGCTAAAAACAAGCATAAGTATGCAATTTTAATTGCGGCAAGAAACGAAAAGAATGTTATAGGTAATTTAATTGATAGTATTAATAAGCAAGACTATGATATGAAGTTAGTTACAACATTTGTAGTGGCAGATAATTGTACAGATAATACAGCTGAGATAGCAAGAAGTCATGGTGCAGTGTGCTACGAAAGATTTGATAATGAACATAGAACTAAAGGTTATGCACTAGAGTTTTTACTTGACAGAATTGAAGAAGACTATGGTAGAATGAGTTTTGAAGGGTATTTTATATTTGATGCGGATAATTTACTTAATACTGACTATATTAGTAGAATGAATGATGCGTTTGATAGTGGAGAAAAGATAATCACTTCATATAGGAACACTAAAAACTTTGATGAAAACTGGATTGCTTCAACTTATGCACTTCACTGGATTAGAAGTATAAGAGCTAACCACCGTGCAAGAAGTGTGTTACATTTAGCTACAAATATTCAAGGAACTGGGTTCTTATTTACTAATGAAATTGTTAAAAATGGTTGGCATTATACAAGTCTAACTGAAGACAGAGCTCTTACAGCTGATGCAGTGGCACAGGGCTACCAAATAACTTATCAAGATAAAGCAATGTTTTATGATGAGCAACCAACAAGTTTAAAGGTTGCACTTCGTCAAAGAACACGTTGGAGTAAAGGGCACTTACAAGCTTTTGTTGAAAGTGGGCCATACTTATTTATAAATATATTTTTAGGTAAATGGTATGTTAGAACAAAATGGGGAGAAAATTCAGTTAATAAAAAGAAGAAATCTAGAACATTTAAAGAGTTTATACTTAATATAATAGAAAATATAAGACACAGATTTGCAAGTTATGATACACTTATGCAGTTAACTCCATTTAGTGTATTCAATATATTTAGATGGTTAGTTGTAGTATGGTTTATGGGTAGTTGTTATATGTACAACACTGGAGTTGATGTTAACTTCTTTCAAGGTGGAACATATTTAGCACAAGCGCTTAGAAAGTTATTTAGTATTAGAATTGTAGTTAATCCTGGAGTTAATGCTCTACTAGTAGGACTATTAGTTAACGCATGGTTTAGAATTCTATTTAGGCTTGGAGATTATATTGAAAGAATGTGGATTAGTGTTTACTTATTCATTATTGAACACAAAAATATCAAACCAATGCCACTATATAAGAAAGTATTTTACACTCTTACATGGCCTACATTTGATGTGATTGGTAGATGGACAACATATGTTGCATTATTTATGAAAGTTGAATGGAAACCTATTCCACATGATTCAAAAGTTACAATTGATGATATTACAAGTTTAAGAAAATAAGGAAGCCTTAGTAGCTTCCTTTTATTATACGTATTTGTCTATATCTTTTGGTACTTTATCACTTATTACCATGTTTACTATCTTATCTTCTTTTTCTTTACTTACAGTTTTACCAGTAATCACACTTATTTCTCCAATAATATTTCTTAAAGTATTTTCATCTTTAAAGTTACCATTTTCTAGTTCTTTTGCTAACTTAATAATAGTATCTTTATTAACGTTAGTCTTTTTTTCTATCCTTTCAAATATATCTTCCTTACCCATAAAAAATCACCTAGTTTAATATATGTTTATCTAGGCGATTTGCTACACTATTTAGTTTTTTTAACTGTAGTTTTCTTCTTAGTAGCAGGTTTCTTTTCTTCTGTTTCAAGTCTACTAACTACTTCTTTAGCTGCTTTTAGTGCTGTTTCTTTTACTTCTTTAGCTGCTTTTTCAACTACAGGAGCACTTTTTTCTTTAGCTATATCATATAGTTCATTAGCTTTCTTTTCTATTTTCTTAGCTTGACTTTTAGCTATATCTAAAGCTTTTTCTTTATCTAAATCTTTTACTTGCATTCTTAATTCTTCTACTCTTTGTAAAACATCAGCTTTAACGTCTTCTACATCTATTTGTTTAGCTTTTTCATAAAGTTCTGCTAATTTATCTTTAAGTTCCTTTCTAGTTTTACTTCCTTCTTGTGGGGCAAATAGAAGTGCTAGGCCTGCACCAATTCCTGCTCCTAATATAAATTTACCCATTCCACTTTTCTTACTCATAATCTTCTTCCTCTCTTTCTTTACTTCCAAATATCTTTTTAACTAAACCAGTTAAAGAGCCTACTATTAATTCCCCAACTTGATTAAACTTATTAGTAGTGAAATCTATTACATTAAATAAGTTATCTAAACTTTCAGCTTTTTTAGTTAAGTTTTCAACTAAATAATTAGTTTTATTTACAGTAGTTATTAACTTTATGACAAGTACTGTCATAGATATTACAAATATTATTAATGAAATATATAATACTATTAGTAAAGCATCTTCTAACATTATTATTCTCCTTCCTTATCTTCATACATTGAGTCAATTAGATTAAATAAATCATGTTCTAGTGTTTTATCAGCATCAACGTCTTCTTCTTTAGTAGTAGCTTTTTCTTCTTTAATAGTCTCTTCTTCTTCTTTTTTAGAAGTTCTAGCCATAAACTCTTTTAAGAATTCGTCATCACTAATACTCTCTTGCTCTTCTTCTTCCATTTTATCTTTAATCTTCTCTTCAATGTCTCCAATTGACATATTTCTATTACCTTCAATTTCATTTAGTAAGTCTTCTATACTTTTTTCTTCTTCCTTAGTAACAGGTTTTTCTACTTTCTCATGTATCTCTGGTTCACTTAGTTTACTTAAAGTACTCTCTAACTCATCTTCTAAAGTACCATAAGCTTTTCTTCTAACAGCATCATAATTCATATCTTTAGGATTAGTTGTTCTAGTAATGTTTTCTTGTCTTTCTATTATCTCTTCTCTAGTATAGTTTTTATCAAGTACACCATATACTGGACTGATTACTGGACTAGGCTTAAATATTCTGTCAGGTTTTGAACTAGTGGTAGTGTTTTCTTTAAATAAATCTTTATATTTATCAGTTCTAGCTTTTTCTGTTTCTTCTTTCTTCTTTTCCATTCTTGCACTTTCTAAAGCATTTACTCTAGTTCTAACAGGTTTAACTTCTTCTTCATCTAGCATTGGAAACTTAAAAGTATTAGTTGTTTCTCTAGTAAATATTTCTCTTTCACTATATGTAGGAGTAGTATTAATTACTGGAGTTTCCCTTTTAATAGGTTCAACTTTCTTCTCTACTTTTACTTCTTCAATTTTTGGTTTTTCAACACTTTTTGGTTCTTCTGGTACATCCACGATTTCCTCGTCATAGAATATGTTTTTAATTTTTCCAAATAAGCCCATAAATACACCTCTTTCTTACTCTGTGTATGCGTCATACTCATACACATCTAAAATATTTTTGCTTTCTTCTATTAAGTCAGGCTTTTTAATTTCATACTGAGTTTCTTTTCCTGCAACATCTTTATTTAGTGTTAACTCATTTATTACTTTATCATTATACCTAATAGAGGATAAAATTACAAGTGAAGAGTTAACTGCATCGTTAATATCACTTTCTTTTACTTCTACCTCTATGTAACTATAATTATACAACATTTTTATGTAAAAGTAACTATTTTTTCCTTTTCTTATTTCAATATATCCACTTAAATCATTATAATTTAATTTTTTACTATAATATAAACTATCATTTTCTATATAGTTTGGCTTAAATTTACTATAATATGCATTTATATCTATATTTAAATAATATTTGTTGCCATTATGGACTAGTGTGTGGTTAAATTCTTTTTCTTCAAGCATAGCAAAGTCTCTTGGTTTATAGTATTTAAAGCCCTTTGCACCTACGTTTGTATTAGGTACTGTATAGCTTAATATACCATAAGTATCACTTTCTATTTTCTCTACTCCCTTATCGTTATAAGAACAACCTGTGATAAATAAAACTGACAACAATATTATAATTTTTTTCATAATACCCACTCACTTTATATAAATATTATAACAAATAAAACCATAAATTGGTAGTGTCTTTTTTTGTAAAATTATTTTACACTACTTTACACTTAAAATTTGATTACCTTTACATAATTTATGTTCTTACCCTTGGCAATAAATTTATTTTCATATTCAGTTCTAACATCTGCAAAATAGTTAGTACTCTTTTTTATTACATGATATTTGTTTGTTTTGTAACTTTCCAAACTGTAGTTAAAAAACTCATCATTATCTGTTTTTTGCTCGATTAATTTGAAGTGCTTAAAAATTTTGTTATACTTATTTAAGAACACACTACTTGTTAGTCTTCTTTTTTCGTGTCTTTTTTTAGGCCATGGGTCAGAAAAGTTTAAGTATAGTTTACTTATTTCTTTATAAAATACTTCGTCTATTTTATAAGCATCCATGCATATAATCTTAATGTTAGTAAGCCCTTCACTTTGTATTACTTCTAAGGCACTTAGTAAAACACTTGGATACTTTTCTACTCCAATATAGTTAATACTAGGGTTTCTTCTAGCAAGTTCAATTAAAAACGAACCCTTTCCCATACCTATTTCAAGCTCTATTTTATGGTTGTTAGCAAAAACACTTTTCCATTTACCTTTGTAGTTTTCAGGGTTCTTTATAACAACACTACTATTTTTTACTACTTCTTCGCTTCCTTTTATATGTTTTAGTCTCATAAACACTCACACTCCATAATAATTATACACAACTTTTATCCATTTGTCATATAATATTTTTAGAAAAAGGAGGAACTTTTATGAACCCAAATAGAGATATGTTCTATTCAAACTATCAAGCAGGAGGTTTTCAAGAGCCAAACATGATTTATACTCCACCACAAGGTTACAACATAAATCAAAATTATCAAGCATATGGACCTAATGTAATGGCTAACCCAAATATACAAAATACACCTAATACTTATATAAATGAATATGATGAGAGAATAAGCAAGTTAGAAAGGCAAATTAGAAGTTTAGACCAAAGGATAAGAAAACTAGAAAGCAACTCTAGTATTGAAGAAGTAAATGATTCGAATCTTTATATGATTTAAAAGTGATGAACTACTCATCACTTTTAGTTTGTTATTCAGTTACTATTTCGTATGGATTACTTGAACTTCCATCTCCTGACTTGTATATAGCATTTTCTTTTATTGAAATAACTGGCCTTACTGCATAAAGGTAATCTGAATCATTGTCATCATTTAATACATTATTTCCATAAGTTGAAATTGAGATTACATCATACACTTTGACTTTAATAGTTTTAGTTTGATGAGTTGGTGTCATTGTCCACCAACGAACATAATTTGTACTATTTGTGTCTAATGAATTCTGACTAAAATAACTCTTTGTTTCTGTATGACATTTGCCACCTGCAAAGGCTATTTCGTCTGCTGTCATTAAGGCTACTGGATATGTTAATTTGGCTTCAGTATTATTTGCACTAAATGAGTCTTTTGTATTATTACAATTATAATTAGGAGTAAAATCTGTAGAAAGTCTATCTCTAGCTGCAAAACCAAATCCATATGTATCTGAATAGACATTATCTCCACCATATAAATTAGTATTCGCTAAATCTCTATCACTACAGTATATTGCACTTTTACTTAAATATTTTGTATAACTTGTCAAATTACTTTTATACCATGCATCAACGTATGTTTTTATGGTGCTAGAGTTTTCATTTGTTCTATTGTTTTCTATTGAACCGCTTGTTCCATACATATAACCAGCGTATAAGTAACCACTTGTATTTTCAGTATATTTTGATAAACCTATATATGCATTAATTGAACTTGGAGAAGTCCCTGCATATAAAAGTCTTACACTTCCATCAGAGTTTGTTCTTATTATTCTCCAGTACGTATCTTCCCCTTTTGTTCCTAAAATTATCTTTTCACAGTCAGTACTATATGTACTATCAGCATTACACTCACTTATTGAAGAAAATAGGTTATATTCTTTTTTATCTGATGTTTTTCCAACAATAATACTCGTATCTTCTTCCCATGTTCCAAACTTTACCCAGTTATTTTGTGCATTTCCTGCAAAATAATATACTGGCACATTGTTTTCATTTGACTTAAAAATTTTGCTTGTATTTGTATCTGTATACACTGTACTAAAGTCTGTTCTTGTTTCAACTGTTGGGTTGTCACTTAAAACTTTATCTGTAAGAGATGTAAAGTCTTCTAATTCATATGGATGTTCTACTGAGCCATCACCTGATTTATAAGTTAGATCCCCTTTAATTGAAATGGCAGGTCTTACAGCAAGGTGAGCAATATTTGAAGCATCAGGATAATGTATTCTTCCGTTTGCACCTATTCCCATAATATTCCCGCTATATGATGGTGCCCCATCAGCTGGTGTCATTAACCAGCCACTAAGTTCACCAATTATTGATTCATTTTTAGAGTTGCCAAAATACCATACATTACTACTATTTTTATTAAAATCTCCTGTAACTCCTGAAAAAATTCCCCCAGCAAAGAATGCTTCATCTGCGGTCATCAATGCTACTGGATATGTAAGCTTAGCTTCATTATTTCTAACTGAAAAAGCATCTTTTTTATTAATACAATTATATGATGGAGCATAAGCATAATGGATTCTATCCCAAACACTAAAATCCATCCAATCACCTATTTTATAGGAATTAAGGTCGCCCATTGTTGCAACATTTCTATCATTACAATATACTGCATCTCTGCTAAGATATTTTGTCATAGCAGATAAATTTTTTTCATACCACCCATCTATATATGTCTTAATTAGATTTGAATTTTCATTTGTTCTATTGTTTTCTAATGAACCACTAGTTCCATACATATAACCTAAATATAACGGATCACCCTTATCAATGCTATTAAAATTGCTTGTTCCAATATATCCTGTTATAGTATCAGGACTTGTTCCTGAATACAAGAGTCTTACACTTCCATCTTCATTTGTTCTTATTATTCTCCAGTACATTGGATCACCTTTACTGGCTATTTTGACTTTTTTACAATTTACTGTTGTCCAGGCACCTTTACTACTATTACTTGAAGTGTAAGAATTACACTCATCTATAGATGAGAATTCTTTAGCAGATCTTGCAAGAACACCACCTGAATATTTAACGGTTCCTAAAACTACCGTTTTATCCTCTTGCCATGTTCCAAATTTAACCCAGTTATTTTGTGCATTTCCTGCAAAATAATATACATCTTTAGGAGTACTACCTGCTATGCTTTCTTTTGATTTATATAAAGTATTTACATTAGTTTCAGTAAATATTGTACTAAAGTCTGTTCTTGTTTTTATTGTTGGATTATCACTAAGTAATTTGTCATATATTTTAGGTTTTCCTGTACTTTCTTCAATAGCTAAAGTTCCACCCAACCTTTTACCCATATCACTACTTTGATCTTCATCTATACTTATATATTTAAATTCTACTTGATATGTTTGCTTACTTCCCTTTGGAATTACTATATCATATGCTAAAACTACATCTTTACTATTTTCTGTTTTAACAATATTTAAATAGTTATCCATATTATATCCAGTATCACTTGTTATTTTATACTGAAGTGTATTTATACTTTCAAATGTATTAACTAGTCCTTTTAGTGTGATGTTATAACTAAAATCTTCTTTGCTATTATTAGTAATTGTAAAAGTCTTAACATTATTCCAACCTGGACTTATTGTTTCATCAGCAATACTTGATGTATCAGTAAATGTTATTGCTACATTTTTAGCAACTAAATTTATATCTTTTGGGTTACCTACTATTCTTGCAGCAAAAAACGCAAGACTACAACTTATTGTTACTATTATTAAAGTTGTTACTACTACTCCTAAATCTATTTTTTTCATTTTTATTCATCCCTTTCTTACATAACAAAAAATGGGTAGAGTTATTCTATCCATTTAATTGCACATGAAAAACTATAGTTATTTATACTATTTAAATACCCCCCCCCATTTTGTATTTTATTTTGTACTAAATAGTTGATTTTCATGTACTTCACTTCCTATCTTTATTACATAATAAATGATATCAAAAAAAGTACTATATTTCAAGTACTTTTAATTATTTATTTTGTTTTTGCAACTTGTCTAGTAGCGCCAGTACGTTCCCATCCTTCTAGAGTTTCACTTGTACTCCATTTATAGATGTATCCGTTAGATACTTTACTTACTTTAGTTGCGTTATATTTAGATTTTAATACGCTTGAGTTACATGTAGAAGTTTTACTATTTAATGTTCCACCACTTGGGCAACTTAATGTTTTAGTTCCAGTTTTCTTTGAAGCATTATAACTTGATGTAACTGTCTTATAACATAACTTACCATTTAGTTTTTCTTTTGATGAACAAGTATAAACTGTCTCACCTTTTGTTATATAAGCATTATAAGTTGTTTCTTTTGTTGTATAACATGTGTTACCTTTAAGAGTATCACCTGAATTACAATAACGTTCTGTTTCTTCATCTTCCCATGTTGCTCTATAAGTGTATTCATTATATATTTTCTTATAACATTTAGTTCCACTTAAACTATATCCACTTGGACAACTATAATCCCTATTTGCATCTACTGAAACAGTTGAAGTGCTTCCAGCAACTTTACATATAGTACCATTTAGTGTTCCACCATATGGACAAGTATATTTTACTTGACTAGTTGTTGTAATCTTACATGTATATTTACCATTTTGTGTTGTTAATTTACCTTTTGAACAACTATATGATGCATAATAGTAGAAAGTCTTTTTAATTGGACAAGCTGAATGATTATTACAAGTATATTCTTGAGCTGTTTTAATTAAAGTTCTACCACTTAATGGTTTTTCAGATCTAATTTTACCATATTTCAAGTAATTAGAATTGTAAGAAGTTGTTTGTGTTCCACCAGTTTTTGTAGCATTATAACTATTACCATTATTTGTAACTTTCTTAACACACTTTGTACCACTTAATGTATATCCACTTGGACAACTATAATTATATGTAGCTGTTTTAACATCATTATATGAATCTGTTACATAACACTTGCTACCCCATAGTTCTCCACCTTCTGGACAATAATATCCACCTTCGTAAATAGTTCTAGTGTAAGCTGTATAAGTGCTATTGTTACTTGTTCTACAAATCTTACCATCAAGTATATCTCCGTCTTTACAGTAGTAAACACCAGTTTTAGTAGTTTCTGTAGCTGCATGACTTTCTTCTTTAGTTACATAACACTTACCATTTTTAAGTGTTCCACCATTTGGACAGTAATATTCACTAGCACTTGTTACTTCAGTAGCTTTATAACTACTATTACCATATACATAACATACACCATCTTTTAGTGTTCCACCACTTGGGCAAGTATAACTTACATTAGTCTTACTTGTAGCTTGTTTAAATTGATATTCAGTAACCTTTTCTTCTTTATCACAATCTTCACAGTAGTCATAGCATCCTAATGTTTTTTCAACAAAGTTCTTTTCAGTAGGACATACTAAGTTTACTTTTAAAGTGTAATCATTTTTGTTTTTAACAACTTGTACATATGAAGCTTCTTTATCACATTCGTTTCCATCTTTGTCAACGAATTCTAGTATCATATTTTTTCTAATCATTTCACCTAAAGTTATTTCAGCAGTATCACCAATATTCTTTGGTAATCTTTCGTTAGTGTAATAACTTTCTGCTGCATCTTGCATGTATTTAATGTTTTCTCTAAATACATTACTGTAAAAAGGTGTCATGTTAGGTGTACTTTTCTTAAATAACCACATTAATAGTAGTACAAATAAGAATACAAACACAACTTTAATTATTATATCTTTCCAGTTTACGCCTGGATTTTTTTCATTACTATACATAATATCTCCTCCTTAATCTACTTTAATGTTAAACTATTATTATTTTCTTTATTGTAAGCAGCTTCTGCAACCATTCCGTAGAAGTCACTATTGAATTTTGAATACAATTCTTTTTCTCCTTCAACTTCACAGTTTGCTTCATTTATTTCTTCAACTATTTGTGTAAGTGTAATATCTCTTCCTGTTATTTCATTTTTTACAACTACATCATAATCTAATTTTTCGTTAGCAACTGCTAGTGCAGCTGTATTTAAGAACATTGTATCTATAACAGCAGACATACCACTTGTTTCTAATGCATAAGCATCAATTTCATTATATCCATGTAAGTACCATGAGTTTAGTAATAAATTTGTAAATTCTTTTTGATAACTTGTAATATCTTCATCAGTAGTTATCATTTTACTTCTTATATCATTTATTTTAGTAGCTAATTTTTGAGCATTACTACCATCTAAGAATAACTTGCTATAATCAACTATTAAATCATTCTTTTCACGGTTAGACATTCCAGTATTATGTTTATCAACACTGTAAGCCATTTCATTTGATAAAACTAAATTAATTTGATTTAATACATTACCAGCGGCTTCATAACTTACTTCATTTACTACTCCACCATTTATATATCTTAAGAAGTCTTCTATGTCTTCTAATGTTATATTTTGGTCTTTAGCATATGTATCAAAGAAAGGTTTAATTTCACTAGCTCTTTCATAAACAGCTTCTTCGTCACTAATGTTTACAAAGCCTTCTTCTACCTTAGTATCGTCTACTTCAGTGATGTTTGTATTGTTTTCACTTATTGGTTTTTTGTTTTGTTTACTACAGCTTACTACACCAATAGTAATTCCTAAAGCTGCTAGAACAGCAACTACTCCATAAAGTATTTTTCTACTTGAAGTTTTGCTTTCATCAAACACTGGAGCGTCTTTAGTTTCTTCATTTGTTTCAGCATATTTACTTACTAAAGCTTCGCCTAACTCATTGTGTTCTTTTTCTAACTCAGATTTTTCTTTACCAATTAAGTATTTAGCCCCAACATCATTACTTTGATTTATGATGTTTTCTAGATTAGTTATTTTATCTTCTTGTTCTTGGTAAGTTTTGATATCATTTTCTAAGTCAGTAATAGCCTCTTTGATATCCTTAAGTTCTGGCTTAATTTCTTTAATTCTAGAAATTTCTTCCTTACCTAGTTCACTATCAATACTAGTTAACTTAGAGTATTCTTCTAGTAAAGCACTTGCCTTTGTTTTGTAGTCATTTAATATGTTATTTAATTTTTCCATGTATTCACTTGTCATATTAATTCCCCCTTTGTGAATTACAAGTCTTTATTATACAACAACTAACTTTAATAGTCAATTATTATAATAATAAAAATCTTCCAATTATGGAAGATAGTAGTGTCCTTTGTACTAACCTTATCCCCCATTGATGTATAAATTATACCATATTAAGTACAAAAAGTCAATACTTTTATAAAAAATGTATTTTTTTAAATACAAATTTTATTTTTAAACACTTTTAATTTCCTTCTAGTAAATAACTCAAGTAAATCACAGCATTCGCTTGGGTCTTCGTCTATCCAGTCAAAAGATTTAACATCTGTTAAAAATTTAGGTTGTCTTCTTAAAATAAGCATACCAATTTCTAAGCAATGATATTTGTTTTGTCTTTTTCATAAACTAAATAACACGAGTTTTCACTACTATTCTTAATCTTTCCAACACGATTATCAAATGCATTTTTTTTAATTACATTTAAATACTTTAAAGTTTCACTTGATACACTTTCATTAATTTCAATAATTATTTTATACATAACTTAGCTCTTTTCTTGGATAATTTTTCTTTAAGTACATTATATCATCTTTCCCATAAAAAAAAGAAGAACTATTTAAGTAATTCTTCAATATCAACTATACTAATATTTTTAGCTTGAATATATTTTATAAGTGGATTTATTTCGTCATTAATAAGAGTATTTTCTTTATATACATAGAAGTTTCCCTTATCTAAATTAACTAAAGTATTATGGTATACTTCTTTTGTAAAAATATATTTTGCTTTTAGGGTATTTAATTTTTTTTCTTTACAATGCTCTAGTGTTTCATTTGAACTTAATACTATGCAGTATGTTTTTTCATTTACATTAAAACTAGATAATACATCAGTAAATTTATCTAAATCAGACTCACTTGTACCATTATAAACTATTTTATTACCTTTCATATAAATTTTTTT
>DOEC01000004.1 GCA_003524085.1 Bacillota bacterium
TATTGGTACATTTAGTACTTTGCTTATCATATATAAGTTATATATACTTACTCCCATGTTGTTGTTCTCGCTCTCTAAAGCACCTATAAGAGGTGTCTTTGCACCTATCTTACTAGCAAGATCTTTCTGAGTAAGTTTTTCTTTGTTATAAGCATTATATATAAGCCTATACTTTCTTACATTTCTTCCAACTACTTTTTTTAATTCTTCATTTGTCATACATTACCTCTTTTCTTACACACGAAAAAATGGGTAGACTTATTCTATCCATTTTATTGCACATGAAAAACCATTAAGATTAATTATTAGTCTTAATATACCCCCCCCCATACTAGGTTTTACAGCATTTTTTGTTTTCATGTGTATCTCTCCTTTGTTTTTTTAAGCTTGAGATTTTTTGTTACTCTCGCTATTACATTATAATCATATCAAAAAAAAGATACTTTTTCAAGTACCTTTGTTAATATTTTACTTATTTATTCATTGAATGTTTAAGTAAACCATATCCACTTGCTAAACCAAGTAATGAAATTATAGTAAGTAAGATATAACCAATACTACCATCACCAGTAGTTGGGTTTTCTACAGTGCTTGGTGTATAGAAACTTAATTCAAATGTTGAAAAACTTTCTGTTTCAATAGTAATATACTTACTGTCTTCCCTTGTTTTAATTTCGTAATTCTTAGTATCAATTACCTTTTCTCCAGATTTGTGTACTACTTTAACATGAGTATCAGTAACACTACTAGGAACAGGTAATTCAATTTTTATAGTTTTAGTTAATAGATTATTAGGAATAATTCCTTTTTCTGTACCATTAATACTATAAAAAGGCTTAATATCAAATACTAAAGTATTTTTTTCTTTATCATAACTATTTAATGTAGCCTTAATAGAAACTTCAACTTTATCAGTTTCTGTTACACCTTCTAATTTAGAAGTATCAACTGATTCTAATAATCCTGTTTTAGTATTATCAAGTTTTACTTTAGATAAATCTTCTACTATTTCTTTGTCAACATCTTTGCTAACTTCTATAGGTTTAGTAACTTCCTTAATATCGCCTTTTTCTGTAGTAACTATTTTTAATTCAACTGAACCGTCAGGCATTGTGAAAGTATTATCTTTAACTTCTACTTCTTCATCAGTATAAATATTTACTAAAGAAATACTCTTAACAACATAACCTTCTTTTACAGTATAATTAAATTTAACTTTACTTCCTTCTTTAGCTATATCTTTTTCTACTCCATCAACTGTAAAAGTAACTTTTACATTCTCATTTGGATCAAATAGTATTTCGTATAATTCAATTGTCTTAGCATTTACTCTAACAAGTTTGTTAGGCATAATAAATTTGTTATCTTTAACAGTTACTTTTTTATCATCAGATGTTGTTATATCTAAACTTTCTAATTCAAACATTCCCTTTGTACTTATAGTAACTTCTTCTCCTGGTTTGATATAATCAATAGTTGTTTTTCCATTGATTAATAGTCCAGCAGAGCCACCTATTATATTACTTGGTGTATAAACACCATTTGTAAACAATTGAACATAACCATTTTTTAATAAGTCAATTATTTCACTTGCAAACTCACCATATTCGATAGTTACGTTATCGTTTTCTAGTAGTTCATATTTAGCTTTAAACACGCCACCATTAATAACTAGTGATTTTAAAGCATTTTCTTCGTCTGTTGTTGGTGGATAATGATAAATACTTAAGCCTTTATCACTTTTAAATGTACCACCATTTATAGTAATTTCAATATTTCCAGCATATCCCTTGTTATTTTCAATTTGAATTGAACTTCCTGTTGAAATAATACCATTACCATAAAGTTCTCCAGTTTTAGGGTCTCCTGTAGCAGTAAATGTTCCATCGTTTATTACTAATTTACCACTTTTAATACCAATAGCACTTTTTCCTTCATATATACCGCCATTAATATTCCATACGCCCATACCAGCGCCATATAAAGCAGTATCCCCAACTACTTTAACTGATGCAGTTTTGCCTAAGTTAATAACAGGTGCATTTTCAATTTTGCCATCATTTTTAACGTTACCAAACACAGTAATACCGCCACCTTTAACAGCACTACTGATAAGTGTACCATCAAAGTTTACTGTAACGCCATAAGCCTTGTTATTACTATCTAAATTACTTATAGTAATACCCCACTGAGTAGTATCAATAGTAACATCTTTTCCTATAACTAATGTTGAAAAATCTTTTGCGTTTACATCATTTGAGCCTTCTACCCATATAGTAGAAGTTACTTTTTCTCTTACACGTATATCTTTAACTATACCTTTACCAGTAAACTCAAGCTTACCTTCAAATAAATCAATGTATCCATTTTCAACAGTAAGTGTGTTACCATTTAAATCAATCGTAACATTACTACCTTTAATTTCTAAAGCTTTAGTTAATGTTACATCACTTTGAAGAATTATAGTATTATCGCTACTTATAGCTTTAAATAATTCTTCTTCGTTTTTAACTTCAACAGTTGCCGCAAATAGAGTTGATGGCACCAAAACTAATGCAACACTAATGAAAGTTAAAACTACTTTTTTGAAATTTTTCATTTCTATCCCTCCTATTGTTAATTGTATCATACTAAATAAAAAAATCCACACAATTTTGAAAATTGTGTGAAATGTATTTACACTAACTAATTATTATGAAAATTCTCAATTAATGATAAAACTCTTTTAATATTGTCTACACTAAATGGCTTATTTAAAACATCAAGTACACTATATCCAAGTACTTCTTTAATGGCATCTTTAGTATCATTTCCAGTTATAATAACCACAGGAACTTTATCCATCAAATCATTATCAGTTAAATATTTTAATACATCTATTCCATTACTCTTAGGCATGTTTATATCAAGAAGCATTGTATAGATATTCTCATTTAATTTGTTTATTGCTTCAATTCCATTATTTGCTCTTACTACATTATAATTTTCTTTTACTATGTTTTCTATATAATTAATTATAATATTTGAGTCATCTACTACAAGTAAATTCTTTTTAATATTTCCACTATTAACATAGTCTTTTAATTTTGATTTAACTTTAGCTATAGCATTTTCTATTTCACTAAAATTACTTTCTATATAAGTAGTATTACCTTCTCTTCCTTTTTCTTCATGAGTAAGAAATACCTTAGATAATTCATTCAATCCCAAATATCTTGCTTCACTCTTTAAACTATGACAAAGCATTGTATAACTACTTATTTCTTTGTTATCTTTATAGCTTTTTAGTTCATTAATTCTTGTATCTATAGTATTTAAAAACTCAATTAGATTTTCACTATAAGCATCAATATCTCCCCAAAACTCTAGTACCTCTTCTACATTAATACCTGCACTTTTTAAGTATTCACTATTCATAACTATTCTCCTTTCAAATACTTATTTAATATAACTTTAAGTTTAGTTTTATCTATTGGTTTTGATAAATAACCATCAAATCCTTCACTTATATATTTTTCTTCTTGTCCTTCTATCGCATCAGCAGTTAAAGCGATTACTGGAATATTTACTTTTTCTTCTCTTAGTTTTTTTAATACTTCTACCCCACTCATATTAGGCATCATTATATCCATAAATATTATATCATACTTTTTACTCTTTACACAACTTAAACATTCTAATCCACTTGTAACTGTTTCAGTAGAAATTTTAAAATTCTTTAAAACATTTTCAGCTACTTTTAAGTTTAATTTTGAGTCGTCTACTACAAGAACTTTCTTTCCTTCAAATGTTTCATAGTTTAAAGTTGTTTGTTCATTAACTACTAAATTACTTTCTTTATTTACTATTTCTTCTACTACTACAAATTTAAAAGTTGACCCTTTACCATAATCTGAAATAACAGTTATCTTTCCACCCATTAATTCAGCTAAGCTTTCAGTTATTGCTAGTCCTAGGCCTGTTCCTTCAATTGAAGTATTTCTGTCTTCTTCTAGTCTTTCAAACTTTTTAAATAATCTATCAATATCTTCCTTTTTAATCCCGCGACCAGTATCAGTGACAGTTATTATTAATTTAGTTTGATTGTTTTTATAGTCATTAATACACTCTACTCTGTATTTTATAAAACCTTTATCAGTATATTTAACAGCATTTGTAAGTAAATTTAATATTATTTGTTTTAATTTACCAGTGTCCCCTTTAAGTACTGGAGGTATATCACTTGCTATAACAGTTTTAAAGTCAATTGGTTTATCCCCAATTCTAGGAATTACCATTGTACTAAGTGAATTAAATAACTCAAATGAATTATATTCTTTATTAATTAACTCCATTTTACCTGCTTCAATTTTACTAATATCAAGTACACCATTTACTAAATCTAACAAGTTATGACTAGCACTTACTATATCTTTTGCAAAATCTTTACTTTCACTATCTAAACCCTCTTTGCTTTCTAATAATTCGCTAAAACAAACTATTGCATTAAGTGGCGTCCTAAGTTCATGAGACATACTACTTAAGAATTCACTTTTTGCATGATTTGCTTTCTCAGCTTCATTCTTAGCCACTTCTAGTTCTTTAACCATTTTAACATCTGGGTTTTCTATTGTGAAGTACATTAAACTTGTTACTATTGAATGACACATTAACATAAGGGTAATTTCTGGATAAGTTTTTTGAATAATCATACAGAATGTGGATAAAACCATAAATGTTAAAAGTGGAATATACTCTTTTGTACTGATTTTCTTTAAATTTCTCAACAAGCAATATAGCATTATACCTACCATTATAAAGCACAAGCCATAAACCATATTTACACTTAATCCACTTGAATAAGCAACATTATCTTCATAAGTTATTTGAATTGGCATTATTAATATGATAAGGCAAATGAATAAAGATGTTAAAATAATTATTGTCTTTGTAAACTTCTTTTGTAATAAATATTCTGATTTTTCTCTAAAAGATATAACAAATATATATAAAAGAAAGAAGTAAGCCCATAAGAAGTAATAAACCAAATAAAACTTAGACACCATTATACTAATAAAAGACTCTGATCCATATATTTTAAAAATGAAATAGCCAAAAACATCTATCATTATTCCAATTATATTTGTCACCAAAATATATGAATACATTTTAGTATCTAATGTATTTAATCTTTCTTTTGAAAAGTAAAATATTATGAACATTAATACGAATATAAAACTACAAATTGAAAAACTTACTATACTCATTCTATGCACTTCCTTATGATACAATTATACTATACTAAGAAAAAAAATGAAACTATTAATTTCATTTTTTAAGTTTTAAACTATTTTTTTCTTCATACATACTTTTTAGTAAAGGTATGTTAACTTTTCCTCCTGCGTTTAATGGCAATTCTTCCATGTAAACATACTCATAAGGAATAGCCATATCATCTAAATTATTTCTACAAATATTTTCTATTTTTTCTTTTACTTTATCATTATCAAATTCATTATATAATGAGATACACGCAATTGGAACCATTTCTTCAATTGGATGTTCTACTACAATTACTCCAACTGCTTTAATTTCAGGAATTGTATTTAATAACTCAGTTATTTTACCAGGATGTACGTTAAATCCTCTTCTCATAAATATATCACTTAATCTGTGCTTATGGAAAAAACATCCATCTTTATCTATATAACCTATATCACCCATATGAAGCCACACTTTACCATCACTATGTTTTTTTAGAACTTTGTTTGTTTCTTTTTCATTATTCAAATATTCTTTCATTACACATGGACCGGTTATACATAATTCACCCATAGTATTAAAGGGGAGTTCTATATCTGTTCCAGGAGTAAAAACTCCAATTGTATTTAATGGAAGTGGAATTCCAACACTACCGAATTTGTATGAACCTGGCATTTGATATAAACCACCACCTGTATTTTCTGTTGAACCCAATCCTTGTCTTACAAACAAGTCACTTCTAGTTCCATTTTCTTTAAAATTCTCATCAACTTTATTAAGTTTTTTTTCAAGTTCTTTTTTCAAAGTTGCTCCACCAGAAACATAGTTTTTAATTGGTTTTAATTCTCCATTTTTAAATTCTTCACTTTTTACTATATTTAAACAGTGAATTGGCCCTCCTAGAAAATGGTCGGGGTTAATTGTTTTTAATAAATATGCAAGTTTATCACTTACGAGCTCAGGTATCAATACTGACTTTAATCCACCACATGTAGTATAATGCATTGCAGAAACACCATATGCAATTGACTGAAGTAAAACATCTAAAAATACATCATTTTCTTCAAATAATCCAGTACTAATATGGCTTGTTGCAGCAGCATTTAAATTTTTATCAGTTAAACATACTCCTTTTGGTACTCCAGTAGTACCACTTGTACCTACAATTATAGCAGTATGTTCTTCATCATAATAAGGTGTGATTTCTTTCTTTAACTTTTTTCCTTCTCTTATAAATTCTTCATAAGATATAAAATTATCTCCAGTAGGTACTTTAATGTTATTTTTAAATCTTAAATATGTTTTTAAAAATGTTGGCATAGTTTCCATTCCATCTAAAAATATAACATTTTTATATTTTCTAATATTTAAAACATTTTTATATTTTTCATAGAACATACTAAACATAAAAATATTTTGTATATTATTTTCTTCTATTATTGTATTAAATTTTTCTGGTGCTAAAAGTGGTGTTATTGCATAAGGAGTTGCACCCAAAATATTAGAGCCATAAATAGATACTCTACTTTCAATTATATTTGGAAGAACTAAACTTATAATTTCATTTTCTTTTACTCCTAGCAAACTAAGAGACTTAGCAAATTCTCTCATTCTTTTTAAATATTCACGATATGTTATAGTAACACCTTTTTTAAAATTGTTTTTTCCTGTTCTAATATCTAATGCAATATTATCAAGTCTATCTTTATTATATAAACTAGCCATTTGATAAATTGACATTTTAGGAATTTCTAATTTTTCAGTATCATAATCATAATATTTTAGCCATGGTTTTTCTTTTGATGGATAATTAGTTATTTCTTCTTTCATACTTTCCCCCTTAATAAAAAGTGTACTTATTATAGCACACTTTTACTTATAATGCAAATTGTAGTTTTTTAGGCTTTAATTTTCTCTTCTTTCTTCCATTATTCATTTATTTTATCTAAATCAATACTATATACATTTGTTAATATTTTATCACTTGGGTCTACTTGAGATAATTTTAATACTCCACCTAACGATAAAATTGTTTTATTTGAAGCTATATTACTTTTTTCACAAACTAACTTTACTTCTTTAAACTCTAGCTTTTTACATTCTAATAAAGTTAAGTATAAAAGAACTTTACTATATCCTTTTCCTCTTTCAGTTGGTCTAATTCCATATCCGATATTACCATCAAACTTCCTAATACCACCTGGATAATTAAAACGGATATTTGAAGCACCAACAACTACATTATCGTTTTTTCTAACTAGTAAATAAGTTTTTACTTGAGCTTTTCCTAATTTCTTTGCATACTCTTCTGTACCTAATCTTAAAGAGTAATCTAATGTATCATGAAATGTATAACCATGTAGTATTCTAGTTAATACTTCTATACCATTTATATCAGAATTATATTTAACTAACTCATTACAATATTCTATTACTTCTTTTTCTCTATTAATAGATGGTACTTCTAAATAAAACTCTTCCATATTATCGCATCCTTTATTCTCCAAAAAAGAAGCCCTTAAACTTCTTACATTTCGCTAGGAAGCTCAATGATTAGTAAATCTAGGCATTCCTTTAATACATTAAATGATAAATCTAATATATTTAAATAATCATTTTTCATTGTTTCGTCTTCTATCTTACTTATATTAATATTTTGATAGAAACTATTTAGTAAGTTAGCTAAATCATAAACATACTCTGCTATTACAGAAGGTAATCTATCTTCTATAGCTTTGTCTAAATATTTGTTAAAGTCAAGTAGTTTAAGTCTTAAATTCTTGTCTATATCATTATAAATAGTATCACTTACATTACCCTTGTTAAATGTATTTGTTGTAAGTATCTTTCTAATACGAAGTGCACTATAAAGGATATAAGGACCAGTTTTACCACTTACTTCACTAAATTTAGCTATATCAAAGTTATAACTTTTTTCTCTGTTATTTTGTAAATCTGCATATTTAATAATTGAATTAACTATTTTATCTAAGTCAACACTACTCATATTCTTATTTTCTTCACGTTTACTTAAGAATATTTCTTTAGTATTATTTATTAACTCATCTAATTTTAAAGTTTCACCACTTCTTGTTTTAAATGGTTTACCATCACTTCCGTTAATAGTACCAAATGCAATGTGTTCTAAATTATTAGTATAACCTAACATCTGTGCAATTCTAAATACTCCTTCAAAGTGTAAACTTTGTCTAGCATCCACTACGTATAGTATGTATTTAGGGTCATACTTTTCTACTCTTTGCATTATTGTAGCCAAGTCAGTTGTTGCATATATTGCTGAACCATCACTTTTTTCTACTATTACTGGTGGCATTTCTTTTTTATCAGTATCTCTTTTAATGTTAACTATTTTAGCTCCTTGGTCCACTACAACTAAGTTTCTGCTTTCTAGTTCATTCATTAACTTAGGAATGTAAGGCTCACTATCACTCTCTCCTAGCCATAAGTCAAAGCTTACTCCTAGATAGTCATATAATCTTTTAATATCATTAACACTAACTTCTTTAATTTTCTTATAGTATTCTTTATATTCAGCGTTACCTTTTTGTAGTTCACTGGTAATTCTTTTACATTCATTATATACTTCTTCGTCACTTTTAGCTAATGCACTCATCTGTGGGTATATTCTATTTAATAAGTCTATATTTAATTCACTTAGTGGAATATTTTCTTTTTTAAGTCCATAAATTACTTCACCTATTTGTAAACCATAATCTCCTAAATGAACATCTCCAATTGTTTTATACCCTTTTAAATTTAAAATTCTTTTTATACTTTCTCCAATAATTGCAGGTCTTAAGTGTCCAATGTGTAAAGGTTTAGCAACATTAGGTCCACCATAATCTAAAAAATACACGTCATTACTTGTAGTCTTTTCAACAAAACCGTTTGTGATGTATCCATTAATGTGCTTGTTAATTAGTTTATCACTTACAAATAAGTTAATAAATCCAGGCATAACAAATTCAACTTTAGAAAAATAGTCACTAACATTATCGTTTTCATTAATTTTGCTAGCTAACATTTCTCCAATTTCTTTAGGCGCAACGTGTTTATCTTTTGCTATTTGAAAGACACTGTTGATTTGAAAGTCAGCCTTATCACTACTAGATACTTTTAGGTAGTCACCTAATTCTAATTCTTCAAATATTGGTTTTAAAAATTTAATGATATCATTTAACATATAAATCCCTCTTTCTTGTATTTAATTATACACAATACTCGTGTTAAAGTAAACTATTATTTGAAATATTTAATTTTAAAAATTGTATACTCATTCTTCTTACTTTCCACACTTATTTTACCATTATCCATTAAAATTATCTTTTTAGCAAGAGAAAGCCCTATTCCTGCACTATTAGTGCTACTATTTTCTCCCCTATAAAATCTATTGAATATGTTTTTTAAGTCATTTTTAGAAATTCCAATTCCATAGTCTTTTATTATAAGTGTAGTATAAAGCTTGTTATCGTTTACAGTAATATCAATTTTACCAAATTCTTTAGAATACTCTACTTCATTTTTTAATATATTACTTATTGCTTCCACTTCAAAGTTATAGTCACATTTAATTAACACATCTTCTTTTATATCCAAGTTAACTTTAACATTTTTTAAGTCCATTATCATGCTTACATTTTCAATAGATTTTTCAAGTATACCTTTTAAACTATTATATTTTCTATCAAACTTAATAGCGTTTACTTCAAACATAGATAACTTTAACATAGTATTAACTAAATTATTAATTTTACTTATCTCTCTATTTATATCTTTTAAAAAACTTTCTCTTAACTTGTTATCCATATTGGGATTATCTATTAAATTATCTAGTATTATACTAATAGATGCAAGTGGTGTCTTTAACTGATGTGAAGTGTCTTCTATAAACTCTTTTATACTTAGTTTATCTTTTAGGGAATTCTCTGCACTTTCTTTAAGCATTATTGTTGTTTTATATAATTCACTTTTAAGTATAGAAGTATCGTCTTCTACATTATCTTTCATATCTAACACATAATTTTTATTATTAATTTCTTTAATTAAATCAGTCAACTCTTCTATTTTCTTATTTTTATATGACTTTAATATCAAATTATATATTATTATAAACAAAGATAAACAAGTTACTATAATATTCAAAATTATTAAGTATTTTAAGTTATCATTTTTCATTTTTAAACTAATAAAATCACTTATATCTATTCCGTATTTACTTAAACTTGTCTCTTTTAATTCACTACTATTTAATTCTTTTATTATATCTTCAACAACTACATCTGAGTACTTATTTTCTACTAAATTAACCATATTATTAATTATTAAATTTGTACTTCTTTTAACGTTATTTGAGTAACTTATAAAAAATATATTTAAAGAAACACTAATAAACAATATTAAACCACATAAATAAACTAAAACTTTCTTATTCATCTATTCTATAACCTACTCCCTTAACTGTTTTAATTAAATCTACTCCTAGTTTCTCTCTTATTCTTTTTAAGTAAACTGTAAGAGTGTTATCATTTACATCATTTCCAGTAATATCCCAAATATAATTTATTATGTAGTCTCTTGTTACAACTTTATTAATACTTTTAAAAAGCAAGCCTAATATTTTAATTTCTAAACTAGTTAAATTAACTAAATTACCATCATTATATACTTCCATTTTATCAAAATCAAAAGTAATATTTTTAACTTTCACTACATTTTCTTTTTTTATGTATTTATTAATTTTAGCAAGCAATACTCTTGTACTAAATGGTTTAGTTATATAATCTACTGCACCCAAGTTAAGCCCTTTTACCACATCATCTTCTAAACTCTTTGCAGTTAAGAATATCGTAGGAATATTCTTATTAAAAAGCATATCTTTATAAAAGTCAAATCCACTTCCATCAGGTAAACTTACATCTAATAAGATTAATTTATAATGAGCTAGTGTTAAATCATAAGCATCTGTTAAATTATTTACAGTTTTAACAGTTAACCCGTTTGTTTCAAAAGTATAAGTTAGCGCTTTTGTTATTGTTAAGTTGTCTTCAATTAAAAGTATATCCATAGTTTCCTCCTTCTAAATTATACCATATTTTTTACTTTTCAGCGAATTATTGGCTTTTCACTCGTCATATTGTGAAAAAAGAACACTTTAAATGTTCTCATTTCTAATAGTTTCTATTATATTACCCTTATTTGCTTTTTTAGAACTATAATTATTAAGCCACACTATAAGTAAACAAACAATAGCAATACTAACTATAATTCCTTTAAATGGAACTTTATAACTAAATAATACTTGATTAGTAAATCCTTTAAATATCAAATATGAAAGTAATACTCCAATAGGAATACCTATTAATAATGACTTAAATATATAGAAGAAACTCTCTAAGAAAATCATTCTATTAAATTCATTACTAGTCATACCTATACTTTTTAAAGTTGCAAATTCTCTTTTTCTTAAAGTCATATTAGTAGTTATAGTATTAAATATATTAGTAATACCAATTAGTGAGATAACTATAATAAATCCATATAAGAATATAGCAATAACTGTATAAATAGACTTCATCTGTTTAACACTCGCATCAACATTATTAACATAGCATCCTTCAGTATCCTTGCACATCTTATCAATATCACTTTGTAGTTTATCAGGGTCTTTACTTTCTACATACAAACTAACACTTTCTAATTTATCTAGTTTTTCCATATACTCGTCACTTACTACCATTACAAGTGAGCCATAATTATTTTCATAACCAAATGGTCTAATACTTGTAACACTAGCAAGTTCCATATCAAAGGTTTTATCTTCTTTCATACTAGTAAAGTTAATTATATCTCCTTTTTTATTATCAGTCATATTATAACTAACTTCAAGTTTCTTTTTTGTATCATACCCAATATTATTGTCTATTAAAATACCTTTATCTTTAACACTATTATAGTTAAGTCCAAGTTTACTAATATACCTTAAATATTCTTCTTTACCAACAGATATTAATATAACTGAATTAAGTATTGGCTCTTCTTCACTCATATAGGCATTATATTTTTTAAAATCCTTACTTGCTTTAAAGTTACCAGTTGCTGTACTCATTCTAACAACAGAATACTTTTTAACATTATCATGCTTACTAAAGTTTAAAACGTTATTATAGTTTAAATTATAATCTTTTGTATATGAAGTATAAACTAAATTATAAGTATAATCTCCTTTTGCCATTTTAACTACATCAAATGCAGTATTAACAAAATATGATAGAGCAATATAAACACTTACAGACATTACTATTGATACTATAGTTGTTCTATATTTTTTCTTATTTCTCTTAATGTTTTTATAAGACACTACCCCACCTATACCAAATAGTTTATTAATAAATTTAGGAGTTTTAAGTTTCTTACTATTAACTAAAATATCATTATTTCCTCTTATTAGAACCATTGGACTAGTCTTACTTGCTATTTTAGCACCTTTCTTACTAGACATAAATATTGTTACTATGCTAAGTATGATACTAATTACTATAGATAAATAACTTATTTTAAAAATTAAGTACTCATTACCTACAAACATATTTTTAATAAAGAAGTTAACTACATGTATTAATATGAAACTAGCAAGTACTCCAGAAATTACTCCAATAGGTATACCAACACACCCCAGTAAAAATGCTTCATAATATACACTTTTCTTGATTTGAGAAGTTGTAGCACCAACACTTTTTAGTATTCCATATTCTTTAGTTTTCTCTGTTATTGAAATATTAAAACTATTTTTAATACAATATACACTAGTTACTATAATTATCACTGTAACAATAGAGCTTAACACTAAAAGTGCTTTCATTGAGCTATCACCATATGCATTTGTCTCAAGCATTACCAAATATCTATTAACATCAAATGTATACTTACTTTTCGCTAGTTCTTTTTCTGAAATTTCTACGTAGTTAGGGTCAAGCGTAATATCTTTTTCAAGCAGTTTTGCATCCACCCCTAAAATACCAGCAGTAACTTTATATTGATTTTTAAGTCCATCTTTTGTATATCTAGCAAATACTTTATAATTCTTTACTCCACTAGCATTAGTTGTTATAAATGTATACCCAGGAGAAGAAAAAGGCTCTAAAGCGGTAGATGGTCTTTCAAATATTCCTACTACTTTATAAGTAACTGAAACCGTATTTTCTATAGTTTCGTTGTTTGTTTCTTCATATGGATTATTTTGACCCAAAGCGTAGCCTTCACTCATTCTTGAACCTACTTCTAGTGTAATAGTATCTCCCACCTTCAAATCAACCTTACCATTGTTTCTTAAGTGTCTTGGTATAATTATCTCATTATTATTTTTTGGTAACTCTCCATCAGTAAGTTCAATTAAAACACTATTAAAATCATTTTTATCAATAGTTATTACATAAGCATAAGGTTTATATTCATTTTCAGTGTTTATTTTAGCATATCCTAAAGTACCTACTTTATAAAAATTCTCTATACTTCTATTATTTTCAAAAATACTGAGGTCATTACTTTGAACACCATCAAAACTATAATGAAAGTCACCATTTATATGTTTCTCTAAATTTATTATACTCTCTTTAAAACTAACAACTAGTGAACTAAGTGCAGTTATTAAAGCAACTGAAAGTATTATACCAATTATTGTAACTATGTTTTTTCTTTTGTTAAGTTGTAAGTTTTTATATGCAATATTTTTTAAAATATTCATTTTTCTTCACCCACAATACGCCCATCTGCTATTTCTATAATTTTATCAGCTACTTTAGCAAGTTCTAAGTTATGTGTAATCATTATAATAGTTTGTTTCATTTCTTTATTAGACTTTTTAAGAAGTGATACTATTTCTTCACTAGCCTTTGTATCCAAGTTTCCAGTTGGCTCATCTGCTAATACAATTGCTGGTCTTGAAATTAAAGCACGTCCAATACTTGTTCTTTGTTGTTCTCCACCTGATAATTCGTTAGGCAAATGTTTACTGCGCTTGTCTAGTCCTAACATTTTAATAAGATTATCTACTTCTTCATCATTTACTCTTTTATTATCAAGTTCAAGTGGTAAAGTAATATTTTCTCTTACATTTAATATGGGTATTAAATTATAAAACTGGTATATTAGTCCTACTTGTCTTCTTCTAAATATTGCTAACTCATCATCATTCATTTTAAAAATATCCGTATCATTTATAAGAACCTTTCCACTTGTTGGTCTATCTACTCCACCAAGTAAATGTAAAAGTGTACTTTTTCCTGAACCAGATGCACCGACTATAGAAACGAACTCTCCTTTTTCAACACTAAAACTCACATTATCTAAGGCAACTACTTTATTGTTACCACTTCCATAAACTTTAGTTAAATTTTCAACTCTTAATATTTCCATAAATACCTTCCTTTCAAGTAACTTAATTATACAACACTCAAAGTGACTACAAAGTGACAAAATAATTTTTCAATTAAATATTAAATATTTTTTATATCATTTAATTATAGATATACTTTCAAAAAAATGCACAATATTTTAAAAATATTGTGCATTTTTGGCTTTTCAGACCCTTGTTTTGCACAGTCATTGTGCATTTTTAAATGTAATAAAACAATGGTTATATATCTTTACCAACGAAAACATTATAAATTTCGTTATATCTATAGCCTAATTTTGCATAATTGGAATCAGGCACTAATATATTAATTTCTACTAATTTATCAATTAAATTTGAAACAGTATTTCTTGTTACCCCAGATTCTTCTTCTATTTCCTTTTTTGTAAAAACTATTTGTCTCATCATTGCAGGCATAATTCTATAAACCGCATTACTTCTTAAAACCTCTAATTTTTTCATGTCTCTTGTATATATTTGTTTTATTCTATTAATTTTTGCAATATAATTATTACACTGCTCTATTACGCATTGTAAAAAGAACCTGATAAAACCTTCCATATTACCTTTTCTACTCTCATTTAAAAATTTTTGATAACTCGGTTTATATAACTCAATTACCTCAGATAAAAATAAAATTGGTTCATCTTCTGTCAATAACGCTAGTTGAATTGGTATTAATGCTCTACCAAGTCTACCATTTCCATCTCTATATGCGTGTATTGTTTCAAATTGAGAATGAGAGATTGCTAAGTTTATAAATAATGGGTCAATATATGCATCATTCATATATTCAAATAAATTTTCTAATAAAATAGGAACTTCTTCAGGTGCAGGTGGTACAAAAATCGCTTCTTCTATAGTACACCCTTTAGGTCCTATCCAGTTTTGTATATTTCTAATTTTTCCTGGTTCTTTTTCATTTCCTCTAACACTATCAAGTAGTATTTTATGAATATTATTTAAAAACTTAATATCTATTTTGTTATTATCTTTTAAATATTTTTTAGAATATTCTATAACTTCTTTTAAATTTTGTATTTCTAAATTATCGTCTGTTTTAGGCATATATTTCAAATAATACATATCGTCTTGAGATATTTGTGTACCTTCTATTTGCGTTGATTTTAAACTTTCACTTAAAATTATAGAATTTAAAAAAAATCTTGAATCAAATTGACTATTTTTTAGAATTGATTTATATTCTCCATATTTCAAATTAGCTTCTGAAATTAAATTTATTAGTTCTTTATCAATTTTATATTTAATTGGTAATTTACTTGCTTCAAATGGTTTCATATTTTATCACCTGATTAAAGTTTATCATATTTTTTAAAAAATGTAAACAAAAATGCACAATATTTTAAAAATATTGTGCATTTTCGGCTTTTCAGACCCTTGTTTTGCACAGTCATTGTGCATTTTTATAAAAAACTATGAATTTTTATTTTGTAGTTACAATAATTTCTCCTATTCCGCCATCAATATCTATAGTATTAACTCCATTTCCAATAGTAACATCACTACTCACATCCTCATTATTTAATTTAATGCTACCAATTCCTTTATCTACAGTAAAACTATAATTATCTATACTATCAAGTAAATCAATACTAAGTTTTCCAACACCTGCGTCAAACTCACTAATGCCAGTAAGTACACCACTAACACTTACTTCTCCTGCACCCATGTCTAACTTTAAATTATTAATTCTACTGTTATTTATCTCAAGCTTTCCTGCACCACACTCAAACTCTGCTTTATTAGATATATTTAAATTATTAAGAACTACTTTCCCTGCACCTATTTCAAAATCAACTTCTTTTGCATTTATTGACTCAATTGTGCTAACTCCTCTACCTAAAGAAATTTTAACATTTTCAAAAACATTACTTTCAGGTATAGTAATAACCATCTTTTTATCTTTATTATATCCTCTAGAATTATCTTTAACTTTAAGTACACCACTTTTAACACTTCTAGAAACGTCTTTAATATTAGTTTCTATTTTAAATTCACTTCCATAAATGATACTAACGTCAGCACCCTTAATATCAATGTCCATTCTATTAATAACTTCATTTTGAAACTTATACTCTACTTTTTGTGTAGATTCCTCATGAATAGACAAAAATACTTCATTTATTATATTAAAAGCTAAAGTTATTATAAAGACAATTATAGAAAGCGCTAGTGCAAGAGCTATATATTTTACTACTTTTTGAAACGTATTCATTTTATATCAGTACCTCCAAATATATTAGTTGAATTTATATAAATAGTTTTTTGTTTATCACTAATTTCATTCTTAACTTTATTATCTACTCCACCAAATATATTAGAAGAAACTACTTTAACATTTACTTTTTCTGGTAAATAAATATCTACTCCACCAAAAATACTTGTTGTATTAACTACTACATCTTCTTTAATTTTAGCATTTCTTAAATCTAGTTTAACACCACCAAAAACAGCATTAATAATGACTCCCTCAAATACTTCCTTGTCATAGTCTACTTTTTGTTCTCCAAATGTTGCAGTAATATATTTCTTATTATCACTTACTTCTACCTTACTAATCTCTTTTTTAATCTTTTTATTTAAAGTATCTTTAAATATTACACTAAGTCCTACTATAATAAGTACTAAAGGTAAGAATAACTTCCAAAATAAATCAGTATCAATTACACTTCTAACATCTAGTAAAAGCATTATACCAAAAACTAAACCAATAATACTTGCTGTCTTATCATTATCTTTAATAAGTCCTATAAAACAAGGTACGATTATAAAAAGTGTCCACCATCCTTTAAAGAATACATTAATATCACATATTCCAAGTGTTTTCAAAGCAAATATAATTCCTAATACTATAAGAATTAAACCCAAAATTAAATTGTTATTTTTCTTCATAACTTACCTCCAAAAACATTCTACCACATAGTATCTTATTAGTCCACTTTTTTTTATAAAAAAGCATTAAAACCATTACAGTTTTAACACTATTCTACTATAGTTTTACATATTCCATCTTTAGTACAAACAGAATATATTTCCATATCTTGCTCATACCCCATAATAAGTTCAGGCTCTTCTTCATTAGTAAATTTATGCACTAATAATTCATTATCTGTCTTAATAATAATTGCCTCTATATAATGATCTGTACCCTGTTCATGATTAACTCTTATAATTAATTTATTATCTTGTCTATAATATGATGGTTTATGAGTGCTTACCTTTTCTTCATTTACACTAGAAACTTCTTCCATAGCTTTACCACAACAAGTAACACATTTTTCACAACTACATTCCTTAATACTTAAAACTATACCACCACATAAACTACACTTCATAATTTTCAAATCTTTCATATTATTCCTCCTTAACAATTATATCTTTTACTACTTTATCAGTTTTTCTAAAAAACTTTAGTACTGATACACTATATATTATATTAGATAACTCACTAATTAATAACACACTTCCGCTTACAATTATAACAACTCTTAAAGTTTCAAACGGATTTAATAGTATTATTATACCAAGTATTATAGATAAACTAGATATAATTACACCTGCCATATAACTAGAACTAAATTCTTTAAAGCTAAGTGACGTTTGTAGTTTAAAGATATTAATAAACACAATTATTAAACCTAATATACATGGAAATAAATCTGTTAATAAATCATACTTAAATATAAATAATATACCTATAGTTATTTCCATAATTCCTTTAAATAGTCCATAATCAAATAAAGTATCTTCTTTTTTAGTAACAAAGTAAGTAGTAAAATCAAATACACCACATATTAATAAAATCATACCTATTACTTTAATTAAAGTATTTATTATTTCAATAGGTCTCATTATTAAAAACACACTTAGCGCGATTAATAAAATACTCACTAATATACTTTCTATTTCTTTTCTTTTAATTATATTCTTCATACTTCTTACCTCCATATATATTTTAACATATCTTAGAAAAAAATAATAGATGTTAGTCTACTATTTCTCATTATCTAAATTTTCCATTTTATATGTATAGTATCCTTCGTATTCATAACTTACATCAATACCTTTCATATAAACTGCTCTATCATTTATTCTATCTGTAAGAGCATTTTCTATAAGTAATTTTATTTCTGTATCTTTAATTGGACTTCTTTCCATAGCTAACAAGTAATCTTCTTTATTGATTTTACTCCAGTCTACTACTTTATTTAAATTATTTTTTAGTATCATATCTAACCAAATACGAGTACTTCTTCCATTACCTTCTCTAAAAGGATGTGCTACATTCATTTCTACATATTTTGAAATAATATTATCAAAATTACCCTGTGGCATATTATCTATCTTTTTTAAAATATCTTCTAAATATAGTACTGAAGCAAATCTAAAGTTACCTTTAGCAATATTAACTTTTCTAATTTCGCCAGCAAATGAATAAACA
This sequence comes from Bacillota bacterium, assembly GCA_003524085.1. Classification (GTDB taxonomy): domain Bacteria; phylum Bacillota_I; class Bacilli_A; order RF39; family UBA660; genus CAG-628. The sequence goes on from DOEC01000004.1 coordinate 19,134, forward strand.
TCTTCAAATAAGTATCTATGAATTTGAGAAAGTCCTTTAAATGTTCCTACTTCAAAATCATTTATTTTTTTACTATCAAATAATTCTAGTGCTTTTAATTTTGTAATTTTTTCTTCTCTAGCAAGGTCACTTTGATTTGTAATTCCTAGTTTATTGTCCATAAGTTACCTCCGTATATATATTTTAACATATCTTATTATAATATTTATCTAATATTTCAGTTTTTCTTATTTTTATAGTATTATAATAAAACTCTTTCATAGTATCACTTAGTGTATCAATACTAAATATAATATTTTTAATTTTTTCTAAATCAATTAACGGATACATTTTCTTTAATGAACTAGCTAACTCACTTGGCATTAATTCGTATACATTAATATAATTAAGTGTTTTATCATTTAGTTTATATGCAGTTTTTAAGTTAATACTTATGTTTTTTATTTCTTTATTTTTAATTACATTTAAAACATCTTCTTCGCTAAGTAATGGATGCAAAGCACTTCCACAGTCATATACTGGACTTAGTCTTGAAGTATCATTAGATGCGATTATTGCCCAGTTGCCTAGATGTCTATCAACATTACCAATTAATGTATCAACTATGAATATATCCCAAAATTTACTTTTAAAATCTTTTCTATCTTTCATACTAGTTATTATACTTACCATTTCAAAAATATCATTTATATCATTAGTATATATTTTTTCAGTACTCAAACTATATGAAAGCGTTTTAAACTCTATTAACATTTCGTCTTCTGTTAAAAAGTCTTCACACATTACAGCTACTTTATCTTTACCATCAACATTACATTTTACTAAGTTAACTTTTTGAACATCAATACCAAAAAGTTCAAAAATCTTACAGCCAATAAATTCACTATATTGATTATTAACATAGCTAATATTTGCTTTTAATTTTCTAACTGGGTCTGGAAACTTTACCATATATTTTTTCCCATCTATATAATAGGTTCTTTTAGTTTCACTTCCACCATAAGTATTTAATGAACTAACATAATTTGTTATATCTAGCATAAAGTACACCTCCACATACATATTTTAACATATCTTAGAAAAAAATAATAGATGTTAGTCTATTATCTTAATTTATTTTCTTCATCACTATAACCTTTCATAATTAACCTCATTCAAGTATAAGCCTGAACTTTCTGTTTTTTTTCCTAACTTAGTTCTATCTTTACTTTCTAGTATTTTACTAACATCACTCACACTTTTTATTCCTTCGTTGATTTCCAAAAACAACCCAACAATATTTCTTATCATGTATTTTAAGAAACCATCGCCATTTATCCTTATTTTAAGTATATCTTTATCTTTTTCAAACTTTATATAATTAATTGTTCTAATAGTGTTTTCTCTTTCGTCTGATGTAAAAGACTTAAAGTCATGTGTACCAATTAAATACTTACTAGCTTTTTCTAACTTAGAAACATCTATATTTTTATTATATTCTAGTAAAATATTTCTTAAAGTAGGCTTATACACACCTGTATCTATTAAATAAATATATTCTTTAGAAATAACGCTGTATCTTGCGTGAAATTCATTATTTACTTTACTTATACTTTTAGTGTAAATATCTTTTGGTAGTAGTTTATTCATGCTTACTACTAACTTAACAGTATCTTTTTCTTTTTGTGTATCAAAATGAAAATAAAAATTATTTGCGTGTACCCCTCTGTCTGTTCTTGAACAACCTATTATATTAATGCTTTCATTAAATATTTTACTTAGTACTCTTTCTAATTCGCTTTGAATTGTAAGTTTATCTTTTTGTTTTTGAAAGCCATAATAGTTTGTACCATCATAACATATACATACTTTATATCTCATAATAACCCACTTTCCAATAAGTAGTAATAAAAGAATATTAAGTAAACGCCAAGTAATAGTATATCTTTAATACCAAACTTATTTGTTCTATAGTTAGTTCTAAATGTTTTAGTTGAATATAATTTTAATGTACCATCTATTTTAATTAGTTTTAACTTTTCTAAAGTAAGTCTAAGAGTGCATTTTAATGATTTAGTTATCACTATTATTTTAGATAATATATCTGTATGAAAATAGTCTAATCCTCTACTAGAAGAGTTTACTAAAACTTCATGTTCAGTAATAAACAAAAGTGGAAAGAATGTAATAAGTGTTACTACCTTATTTATAACTGTGCTTATATTAAGGTTAAGTATATTAAATGGACTAATTATTTTTTCTAGGCCATACTTCATTTCACTAGTACTTGTTGTATAGAATATTAAACTCAAATATAAAATTATGTTAGTAAGTTTACTTAAATACAACAAAGCATCATTTAATTCCATTCCTTTAGCCGCTAATACTACTACAAATATGACTAAAATGTATCTTAAGCCATAGATAATATCAAAGTAAAACCTTAATGGAACTTTACTTAAGTAAAGAAGTCCTACTATAAAGAAAAGTATAACAGCGTGTAATTCTAAACTATTACTAAGTATCATTAAAAGTATAAGCATAAACAATGTTATAAGTTTAGTTATTACTGATAAACCATGTATTTTACTATCTACTGGATAATATGAACCAAAATATTTATTACTTTGCATTTCTATACACCTCCTTGATTAAATCAAGTATGTTACTTGTATAAGTTAAATTCGCATTCATTTTATTGCTTACATTAATAAACTTAACTATTTCTGGAATGTCACATTTAATTTTACTAATTAGTTTATCTTGAGTTAATAACTCTTTACCGCCACTACCCACTAACTCACCAGCACTAAAAAGTAACACTTCATCTGATACTTCATAAGGTAAATTAGTGTCTTTTGTTATTATTATGATAGTCTTTTTATATTTAGTTTTTAATGTATGAATTAATTTAATTAGTTTTTCTTTATCTTTATAAGTCAAAAACATAATAGGTTCTTCTAATACAATAATACTTGGATTAAATATTAAACTGCTAGCAATAGAAAGCCTTTTCTTTTCATTAAGTGATAGACTATTAACTTCTTTATATAGATAATCTTCTGTTAGTCCTACTAAAGTAAGAGCCTCTTGAATTCTAATACTTTGTTTATTTAGTTTATATTTGAAATACTTTATACCAAAGTTTAACTCATCTATTACTCTTTTATTAAACAAAAATTCATTAGGATTTTCTTTAATATAACCAACATTCATTCTTAGTTTATTTATATTTTTAATATATTTACCATCATTTATAAACTCTCCAATTTTTATAATCCCAGTATATGGCTTATTAACTGCATTTATTAAAAGAGGTAACTTTTCTTTTCCAGAAGTCGTAGACCCAATTATTGAATACACTTTGCCTTCACTAAATTTATAGCTGAAATTATTTATATAAGTTTTCTCTAAAGGAGTTCTTACGTTTTCTTTATATGTTACATTAACAAATTCTAATTCCATAATTTACCTCCTAAAAGTTTATAGTCAAGTATGTATTTATCTATTAAATTATAGTCTATTAAATATTTATTTAACATCACTATAAAAGGAAGTCCAAGTCCAAGTCTTTTCATAATCTTTTCTTCATTTAATACACTCATCGTTTTACCACTTACTATTATTTTTTCTTTATCAGTTATTATTATCTCATCACCAAATAAGCTGCTTTCTATATCTGTTGTAAAATTAAATATTATAAGACCATCTCTTTTAAATTCATTTAACACATTTAAAGTAGTAATTAAGTCCTCTTTATCTAGACTACTTAATAAATTATCAATAACTAATAGTTTAGGTTCCACTATTAAAGAACACATAATATTTAAAACAACTTTTTTGCTTACTGGTAAACTACTAGGACTTACTTCTAAATAATTATTAAAATTAAATTTATTAGATAGTTCTAGAATACTTTTGTCCATACTCTCTTTTTTCATACCAAGACTTTCAAGTGGAAAAGCAAGTTCATCCATTACAGTTTCAGCGTGCTCGGTATTAATAAAGTTATAACTAGACAACCTAATAAGTTTATAATACTTTGTAATATTCTTTTTACTAGCCTTACTAAAATTCAATGTTACATAATCATTCTCATTTATTAGCATTATATTTTTAATTAAATAATCATTCATTTCTCCATAAAAAGTTATGTAGTTACTTTGTTTAGATTTAAAACTTATTTTATCACTTTCATTATATATAAAATAATCTAAGTTCATACTTTCCACCTCGTTTAATATATTATACATTAAAGTTTTTTGTTTTTAAAGAGAAAAAGAAAAGTTTTTAAACAAATAAAAAACAGGAAATAGTTTATCTATTCCCCGACAATTATATTTAAGTAAAACTTAACTAAACAACTCTTTTTAATAACTTGTAGTTTAGCTTTACTAATATCTAGTTTTTCTGAAATTCTTTCTTCTGTATTTTTTTGAAAAAAATGTTTCTGTTAAATATATAGCTTCTTCATAGGTTAATATTTGTGAGAGGTTCTTAAGTTTCAAATAGAATGTATTTGTAAACGCTTCATATTTAGCTTTGTTTTCAACATACTTTTCTACTCTACTTATAGGAGAACTGGTTTTAATTTCACTATTAAAACCAAAACTACTACTTGAATACATTCCTAAAGTATAATAAGTTTTAGAGTCATTTAATTTATCAAAATATCTGAATATTTCTTTCTTTAGATTAGTGTAATATATTTCATTAACTAGTTCTTTAGATAATAAAGAATTATATATTCCTTTATCCATAGTGATATCTAAAAGTATTGATGGCATTTGTGAAATTATTTCTAGTGTAATAGTTTCGTTCATAATTCGCCTCCCATTTATTAATGCTTATTATATTAAAATATTTTGGACTTATTGTCAACACTTATTTTCCTTCTGTTAAATTTTTAAATACATTTAAGAGTTTTTTTGGTAAAGGAAGGTCCATTAGAGCCCAGTTTTCCAATATTGAAATAGCTTCATTTGAAATAAAAAAGTATATAGTAATAGTTCTTATTGTACCATCCGTATTGTTTGTTATTTTATCAAAAAGTGAAGCTAAAATTATAATAAACAAATAACCTATTTTCTTTATAATTCCTTTTAACCCTTTTTTACTATTTAATTCTTTTCTATATATTCCTTTACATACACCTGTAATGTAGTCTAATGCTATAAAAATGATTAAGGTAGTAATTAATGTATCAATTCCGCCAAATAAGTATGCAAATATACTATTTATAAGACTAAAAATATATTCTAATTTCTTCATAAGTTCTCCTTTATCTTTAATACTTGACCGACTTTTATTAAATTAGGATTACTTCCTATTATATCTTTATTAATTTTATATAATTCTTGCCAAGTTGTATTATATTTTTTAGCTATCTTAGTTAAATTGTCTCCCTTTTGCACTGTGTAACTTACTTTATTCGTCTTAACAGGTAGTTTTATTATTTGTCCTACATAAATTAAATTAGCATTCTTGATGCTATTCAATTTAACGAGTGATGAAACAGTAGTATTATACATTTTAACTATCTTAGTTAAAGTATCTCCTTTTTTAACAATGTAAACATTATTACTACTAGTATTATTAGTTTCATTTTCTTCTAACTCTAAAATACTCTTTTCTCCTAAAAGATATGGAACTGGGTCAACCCAAGCATTATCTTTTTTAACTCCAAAATGTAAATGTGGTCCAGTTGAATATCCAGTTGAGCCTTTTAAACCTAATTTTTCTCCTTTATCTACACTATCTCCTACTTTTAAATTAACACTACCATATTTTAAATGGCAATAAGTTGTATAAACATTATTGCCATGGTATAAAGTAACATAATTTCCACTTGGATACTTTTCAGTATAACCGTTGATATTGCTTCTAACCGAAGCAACTTTACCTTTTTCAACAGCAATAACAACTGTACCACTTGTTAAATCAACTCCATTATGAAAATTAGTGTTATACATTTCAGTAACATCATTCCAAAATTTTCTATAACCAAATTTTGATGTCATATAAGAATAGTCAAGCCCTTCAAAGGGGCTTGACTTAATATTATTTATTAAATATGCCATTTTCCCTCCATTCATTATAAAAGAAAAAGAATAGACCTAAATCTATTTCTTTAAATCAAATTCTTTTTCTTTTTTATTATTGAACCGTATTTTCATATTTTTCAACTTTGTTTCTAAAAGTTTCTAATTCTTCTTTCCTTTTCTCATATAGTTCGTTATCAGTCCAGTATTTCAAATCTTTCTTGATAGCACTATACACTTTTTTCTTAA
>DOEC01000011.1 GCA_003524085.1 Bacillota bacterium
GAGTACACACTTGCTTTAAATGTTACTAATGGAACTAGTGATAGTACGAGTGTAAAAGTTAGAAATGGAGAAGACGCAATATTTAATTTGACGCCATCTACAGGGTATACTACTAAAGAAGCAACTATAACTTGTGATGGAAGTGCGTCTGGAAGTATATCAAATAATGTTTTGACTTTTACAAGTATTGATAGTAATCAAACTTGTAGTGTAAATATTACTAAGAGTGAATGGAATGTATATAATTTAAAAACGCAAACAATATATAGTTGGAACAAATATAGTTCTGACTCTACTAGCAGTTATCAACTAGTGTATGGAAGTGGTGGTTCATTTACTGCAGAAACTGACGAAGAGTATTGTACATTCAGGTATGATGAAGATACACCAGAAGATTCTTTAAAAATGAGTACTAGAGCTGGAAAATTTTATTATAGTTGTACTGGTGGCGGTTTTTACATATATCAAGTTAGTTCTGGCGTTTGGTTTATGAGAAAACCAACTTATAATTATGCTTATAAAAAGACTAGTAATTCGACTTCTGGCAAGAAGTATCTAGTTACCTATTCTCAAACAGCTAGAATAGCGCAGTCTACTACATATAGTAAGGGCTCAACATCTTACGGAACTGTTACAAGTACAACAAGTAGTGCTTATCCTTCAAATGGTCGTAGTAGTTCTGATGGATACTGGTATGTATCTGCGGGCTCTACAACCGAAACTTTAAACGAAAAAGATACGTATTATAGTACTATTGTTGCTGATTATGGAACATATCCTGAAAACGGTAAAAGTGGTAACTACTGGTATGTGAGAAAATAAGGTGATACAAGTATGAAATATATAAAGATAAGTATAGTAATATTGTTAGTAAGTTTTATAAGCATATTTGCTTATAAACTTACTACAAATAATTCTAATAATAAAATTAGTTTAACTAAAGAACAAATGAAAGAAATGCTAAGTTATACTATAGATGGAAATAGTACTAGTTCTATGCCTACTAAAGGTAGTGAATATAAAGTTAAGAGTATAACTTGTAAAAATGGTAGTATATTAACTTGGGACAATGATAATTGGTTATTAGAAGTAGAAAAGTTAGAGAGTGAAGATTTATGTAATATAGACTTTACAACAGGTACAGGAAGTTATACAGTAACAGTAGTACCTAGTATAGCGGGGTCTTTAGATAGTACATCTAAGACAACTACAGAGAATGGGCAAGTTACATTTTATACAAAACTAGTTATTGATAGTGTGAGTGGGTGTACTAATGAAATAAGTGATGGAAAAGTAATAGTTAAAAATATTACAAGTAATACTACTTGTAATATTAATGTATCATATATGAAATTGTATGATAAGTTACTTGCTGATAACCCAACAAGGGAAACAAGAAACACATATAATGCGGTATTTACAAATAATACAACAGGAACGCTATTTACAGCAACAGAAAAAAATGTACATAATACAACAGATACTACAGTGTATTATTATGCAGGAAATACAACAAACAATTGGGTAAAATTTGCAGGATACTACTGGAGAATAATAAGAACAAATGCAGATGGAAGCATAAGGCTATTATATTCTGGAATAAGCCATGATACAACAAGTGGATATATCAATTCAACTACTTATGCATTCAATTCTTCATACAATAACCCAATGTACGTAGGATATATGTACGGAACAAGTGGTTCATTAGTAAACAATAGAAAAAATACAACTAATAGTACAATAAAAGATAAAATAGATACATGGTACACACAAAATATGACATCATACACAAAATACCTAAGTACAACAGCAGTGTATTGTAATGATAGAACAGAACAAACATCTGGAACATATAACACAGGTAAAACATCATTCTATTATGCACCACATGCAAGAGCATATACAAATTATGCACCAACATATGATTGTACAGAAACCTCTGATGCATTCAGCGGAAGTAACACAAGTGCAAAATTAACATACCCAATAGCATTAATGACCTCTGATGAAATAATGCGTGCAGGGGGAAGAGCTGGAGCAAATTTAACAAGCCCATACGCATGGTATTATTTAAACAGCGCGAATGGTAGTATAACAGGCTCACAATGGTGGTGGTTGTTGTCTCCTCGCTATTGGAATGGCACCAACGCTAGCGTGTTCAGCGTGCGCGACTCGTCCTACCCTGGCTACTTGGACTACGACAGTGTCGACTGCACCCACGGTGTTCGCCCGGCAGTTTCTCTCAAATCTTGTGTCAAGACAAGTGGTGGAGATGGCTCAGCAAGCGCACCATACACAATAGTAGAAACAGAGACAGGCTGCTAATAGATCGATCCCATTAACTTAACTGTGTCTAACGATTAATTTACTAATATAATTACTATAAAGTAATCTAAGAGTTAAAATGTCTTAATGGTAACTTAGAAGTAGTTAAAATTAATAATACGGGTAGGTATAAATATGAATATATTAAGAGTATGTTAATACATAATTTAATTAAAAGGTTTAAATATGAATATATTAACATGCTTTTTTTATGTTTAAGTTGAAATTTCTTCTTTAATTAATGATAATTTTAAGTTATAATATTATACGTGATGTATTATGAAAATGAGTGAAGTAGATGTAAGTATGTTAAGTCCTATGATGAAAGAATACTATAAAACTAAAAGTGAATATATGGACGTTTTATTATTCTATCGCCTAGGGGACTTTTATGAGATGTTTTTTGAAGACGCTATAACAGCTAGCCATGAACTAGAGCTTACTTTAACTGGCAAAAATGCTGGCTTAAAAGAAAGAGTCCCTATGTGTGGTGTACCACATCATGCAGTAAACGTGTACTTAGAAAAACTAATTGATAAAGGCTATAAAGTAGCAATCTGTGAGCAAGTAGAAGATCCTAAGTTAGCAAAAGGTATAGTTAAAAGAGAAGTAACAGAGATAGTTAGTAAGGGAACTCTTACAAACACTGACTGTTTAGATGAAAACGACTACAATTTTATCGCTAGTATTACTGATTATAATTACATATATGCTTTATCATATTTAGACTTATTAAGTGGTAAAGTATTTGCAACATTTGTAAGTAAATCAAGTGATAAACTAATTAGTGAAATAGTAAGTCTTGGAATAAAAGAAGTAGTAGTGACAAGTGATTTTGATAACTCTATTACTAAAGTATTAAAGAATAACTATAATATATATGTTAGTATATATGACAAAGATTATTCTAATATTAATAGAAGTAAAGTAAGTAATTTAGCTGATGCTAAGTTAGAAGATAATACTTTAAAATTAATTAGTTATATAACATTTAACCAAAAGAAAGAAATTAACCATTTAATGAAACCGGTTATAGTAAATTCTAAAGATTATTTAAGTTTAAACAGGGAATGTATAAGAAACTTAGAATTAGTAGAAACTATAAGAAATAAAGATAAGATGTATAGTTTATTATGGTTTTTAGATAAAACTAAAACTAGTATGGGTTCTAGAATGTTAAAAGAGTTTATTTTAAAGCCAGTTGTAAGTGAAAGTGAAATTAATAAAAGACATGATTTAATAGATTTGTTTAAGAAAGAATTTATGAGTATTAGTGAGTTAAGAGACTTTTTATATCAAATATATGACTTAGAAAGACTTGTAGGTAAAGTATCAATTAATACTTTAAATGGAAGAGACCTGCTTCAGTTAAAAAGTAGTTTAGGAGTACTTCCTGATATTAACTTAATATTAGAGAACATCGGCTTAGAAAAAGTAGAGACATTTAGTGAGTTATACGATTTACTTGATAAATCAATAGACTTAGACGCGCCTGTCACTATTAAGGAAGGTGGCTTAATTAAAGATGGCTTTAATAAAGAACTAGACGAGTTAAAAAGTATTAGAAAGAATGGTAAAGACTTTATAAGTAAGTTTGAAAGTGAAGAAAGAGAAAGAACTGGTATTAAAAATCTTAAAGTGGGTTATAACAAAGTATTTGGTTACTATATTGAAGTAAGTAAAGGTCAAAAAGATAACATAAAAGAAGAATTTGGTTATGTTAGAAAACAAACTATAAGTAATAGTGAAAGATATATAACAAACTCATTAAAAGAAAAAGAAGATATGATACTTAATGCAGAAGATAAAATTAAAGATATGGAATATAATATTTTCTTGAGTATCAAAAGTGAAGTTAGTAAGTATATTGGCAATTTACAAAAAGTAAGTGACTATATAGCATATTTAGATGTGATGCAAAGTTTAACTAAAGTGAGTGAAGAAAATAACTTTGTTAGACCTATAATTAATCATGAACACAACATTAATATAGTGGACGCTAAGCATCCTGTTGTTATGAAAGTAATAAAGGACGACTATGTAAGTAATAATATTGTAATGGATGAATATACTAATATTTTAATGATTACTGGTCCTAATATGAGTGGTAAATCTACTTATATGAGAACACTTGCAATTATAGTTATACTTAATCAAATAGGATGTTTTGTACCTGCAAGTAGTTGTGAGTTACCTATATTTGATAAGATATTCACAAGAATTGGAGCCTCAGACGATTTAGTTGGAGGAGAAAGCACATTCATGGTTGAAATGAAGGAAAGCGCTTATGCTCTTAAGAATGCTACAGAAAATAGTTTAATATTATTTGACGAATTAGGTCGCGGTACTTCAACATATGATGGAATGAGCTTGGCCGGTAGTATTATTGAATATGTAAATAAGTACTTAAAATGTAAGACTATGTTTAGTACTCATTACCATGAACTTACTAAAATGGCAGAATACACACCAAGCATTAAGAATGTACATGTAAGTATCAATGAAACTGATGGCAAAGTAGTATTTCTTCATAAAGTAATGGATGGGGCAGTAGATAAAAGTTACGGAATAAATGTAGCAAAATTAGCAGGACTACCTGATGAAGTAATAGAAGGTGCAGGTAAGTTACTAGAGACATATGAAAGTACAAGTAAAACTGAAAAGAAACACATTAAACAGTTTGAACTTGACCTTGAAACACCTAATAAAGACCCATTAAGAGAGTTTTTAAGAAACATTAATCCACTTGAAGTAACACCAATGGAAGCTTTAAAACTCTTAGACGAAATGAAGAAAATAAAATAAAAAGAAAACACTGATTAGGAAATTATCCTTTTAGTGTTTTTAAAACTAATTTTAGCAATATTATTAAGTATATCTTTACCTTTTTCTTTAACGATAAGTTTACCAACTTCATCCACCTTAACTCCAGCACCCTTAGGAATAGACATGCCTAGTTCTTTTTCTAGTTTTTCTTGTTCTTTTAAGAAAAGATATCTACTTATAATACTCGCACATGCAACACTTAAGTTTTTATCTTCTGCTTTGGTAATAAAAGTAATACCAGTAACTTTATTAGGTACTTCTTTTAAATAATTATAGTATACACCAGGTAAACAGAACTGGTCAACTATTATCTTTTGATATCCAAAACCTTTATTCTTCATTTTATATAACATCTTATTATGCATTATTGCTTTAACCTTATTCATGTTAATTCCTTTATTAACCCATTCGTTGTATTCTTTATTAGTAAGTATTATACTTTCATAAGGAATTTTTTTCATAATAACAGGTGCAGCACTAAGTATCTTTTTATCAGTAAGTTTTTTTGAGTCATGCACTCCTAAACTTTCTAAAAATTTAATATTAGCTTTATCCATAAAGCAAGCTGTTACTACTATTGGAAGAAAATAATCTCCTGTTCCAACTTCGTCACTTCCAATAGCAGAATAGTAGTAATATGTTTTATCTATACTATCTTCTTTCTTTTCTTCAGTACTTCTTGTGTCAACTTCTACATTATTTAAAAACTTTTCTTGGTCTTTCCACATATTCGCGTCCACGTCAGCACTAATACCTTGAAACATAACTTTACCACTTTCATACAAAGTAACTACAGTATCAGCTTCTACTGCTTGAAACACAGCATAAGGTGGAGTTTTTTCTTTTCTTTTATCCATATAATATTCTATCATTTTCTCTTTAATGTTATCACTTACTTTAAAAACTATTGTCACACTTGTCACCTCTAGATAAAATTCTATCATAAAATTGTTTATTTTTAAAGAAAAATAGTTTTTTCATTGATACAATGTTTTGTTAGAGGCTTAAACATTGATGTTTATTTCCAAAACCAAACGAAATTAGACACTTTTGGAAAAATATTTCCAAAACTTGACTTTGCATTGATTTTGATTTATAATGTAATTGAGGTGAAACTTATGATAGAAAGAACAGAATACCTTGAATTATTAAAAAGGTTCAAAGATAAAGATTTGATAAAAGTTGTAACAGGAATAAGAAGATGTGGTAAATCTACATTATTTGATTTATACATAAATTACTTAAAAAAAATAGGAATAAAAGAAGACCAAATAATAAAAATAAACTTAGAAGATGTAGAATATAGCTTTGAAACTTATAAAGAACTATATGACTATGTTAACGAAAAGTTAGATACTAAAAAACAATATTATGTATTTTTAGATGAAGTACAAAATGTTCCAATGTTTCAAAAAGCAGTAGATAGTTTGTACATAAAGAAAAATGTTGATGTATATATAACTGGTTCAAATGCTTATTTATTATCAGGAGAACTTGCAACATTATTGTCAGGTAGATATATTGAAATTAAAATGTTACCTTTATCATTTAAAGAATACTTAAGTGCATTTAATGAGCCAAATAAAAGCCGTTATGAATACTTTTTAGATTATATGAAAAATGGTGGTATGCCTGGAAATATATCAATTTTAAAAGATAATCCTAATGATTTAGATAAATATTTAGAAGGTATATTTAGTACGATAGTTTATAAAGATATATTAGCTAGAAATAATATAACAGATAAAATACTTTTAGAAAGTGTCTTAAAATTTATTTTTGATAGTATAGGTAGTCCGGTTTCAACAAAAAAAATAAGCGATACACTAACTAGTAAAGGCTTGTCTACAAGTAACCATACAGTTGAAAAATATATATCATCATTTGTTGAAAGTTTTCTAGTTTATAAAGCAGAAAGATATGATGTAAAAGGTAAAAACTTACTTGCAAGAGATTATAAATATTATGTCGTCGATCAAGGCTTAAGAAGTTATTTGTTAGGTAAAAAATCAGATAGTGACATGGGACATATACTAGAAAATATAGTTTATCTTGAATTATTAAGAAGAGGATATAAAGTTTATGTTGGAAAAGTAGATGATTTAGAAATAGATTTTGTAGCAGAAAATAGAGATGGTTTAAAATACTATCAAGTAGCTTTAACAGTAAGAGAGCCTAAAGTTTTAGAAAGAGAATTAAAGTCTTTACAGAAAACAAATGACCATTATCCAAAATATTTAATAACTTTTGATATGGATATGGAAGCAGATTATGAAGGAATTAGAAAAATAAATGTAGTTGACTGGCTATTAAATCAAGACAAATACAAATAGACTGTAAATAGTTGACAAGTATATAATGATACAAAAACATTATATTGAACAACATATTTACTTGTGGTAAACTATACATATAGGTTCTAAATTAAAAAAATGGAAGAAATAATTAATTTAGTACATATTATTAAAAGGAGGAAAGATTATGAGATTAATGGATGCAATTTTAATTATAGTGCTTTTAATTGGTGCTTTAGATGGTGCTAGAAAGGGAGTAGTAAAAAGTTTAGTAGGACTAGTAGGTAGCATAATTGTTATATTTTTGTCATGGATACTAAAAGGAAGCTTAGCTAACGTGTTAATAGGTGTACTTCCTCAAATAGGAAAAAACGCTAGTGTAAGTGTACTATTGTATCACGTTATTAGTTTTGTACTTTTACTTATTGTATTTAGTATAATTTATAGAGTTATCTTAAAAGTAACTGATGTAATAGAAAAAATATTTGATGCGACTATTGTTTTAGGTTTTGTTTCACGTATACTAGGCGCAGTAGTAGGGTTTATTGAAACATATATAATTTTGTTCTTTGTACTATTTATACTAAGTGTGTTTAATATTCCTATGTTAAGTAATAGCAAAGTAAACAATTTTATACTAGATAAAACTCCAGTAATAACACCAGTTATAAAAGATACTTGGGAAGGGGCTAAAGAAATATATAGTAGTTCAAACTTTGAAGAAAGTATAAGAATACTTTTTGAAAAGAATATAATAAATGAAGATAATATGAATAAAATACTTAAGAAGGGAGAAAAATAATGACTTATTATAAAGGAGAAGACTTTGATACTTTAGTAAGTAAAGGAAACTTTTTAATAGACTTTTATGCTGATTGGTGTGGACCATGTAAAATGCTTGGAAGTGTATTAGAAACTATTAGTGACATTGAAATAATTAAAGTAAATGTTGACGAGTATCCACAGTTAGCTAATAGATTTAAAATAATGAGTATACCACACTTGAAGTTCTTTAGTGATGGTAAAGAAATAGATCAAATTGTAGGTTTTGTTGATAAGGAAACAATAGAAGAAAAGATTAATGAAATAAATAATATGTAATTAATGTAATTTGACAAAATGTACAAAATAAAGTATAATACATCCCATTAAATGGGGTGTTTTTATATGAGTGATGACTTAAAAATTATTAAGAAAAAGTATGGAGAAAATATGATAAACTACTATGAAAGTAGTGATCATTATGAAATAAATGAGTTATATAATAAGAATAAACTTAAAGTTAAAACAGTAGTTTTGACTGATGGAGAAGTAAATAAGAATACTACTATAATAGACTACAGTAATAGTGTAGAACTTAATGGTAATAAGTATGCAGTTGACAGAGTAGAAAAAAGTGTAATTGAGTGTAATAAATCTAGCTTTGTAATTATATTAAAACTTGTTAATTTAGATGTTATGAGTACTAAAAGTACAGTAAGTTATTTTATAATTAAAGAAGTAGATGTATATTTAAGAGAACTTAACTCTATAAATATCAAAAGAGTTAGAAGAATAGTAATGAATTTATTAAAGAATAACTTAGATGGAGTTAAAAGAGTGTTTGACATTAATAATGTAAGAGATTACGAGTGTACTAGTGTTAATGAATACACTTATAAATTAACAAAGATTAAATAATGTGTTATAATTTAATGGGAGTAAAAATATGAAAGAAGATATATATGATATAAATTATTATGACTATGATTTACCAGAAGAGTTAATCGCACAAACTCCACTTAAAGATAGAAGTAGTTCTAAATTACTGGTACTTGATAAAAATACTGGAGAGGTAAAAGATGAGGTGTTTAAGAATATTGTTAACTATTTAAAGCCAGGGGACACACTAGTATTAAATGACACTAAAGTAATACCAGCAAGACTTATTGGTGTTAAAGAAAGTACAGGTGCAGTTATAGAACTTTTACTTTTAAAGAATATACAAGGTGATGAGTGGGAAGTTTTATCTCGTCCTCAAAAAAGGTTACATGTAACTGATACAGTTTCCTTTGGAGAAGGACAGTTAAAAGCTGTTGTTACTGAAAAATTTAATGATGGTATAACACATGTCAAATTAGAGTATTCAGGTATTTTATATGAAATACTTGATGAGCTTGGAACAATGCCACTTCCACCATATATTCATGAAAAACTAAGTGATCAAGATAGATATCAAACAGTATATGCAAAAAACATAGGTAGTGCAGCAGCACCAACTGCAGGACTTCATTTTACAAAAGAGTTACTAGAAGAAATTAAAAGTATTGGAGTAGATATAGAATATGTTACACTTCATGTTGGGCTTGGAACATTTAGACCAGTTACAGAAAGTAATGTGCTTAATCATGAAATGCATAGTGAGTTTTATATGATAAGTAAAAGTGTTGCTGATAAACTAAACCTTGCAAAAAAAGAAGGAAGACGCATTATTGCAGTAGGTACAACTAGCACAAGAACGCTAGAAAGCAATATCACAAAATATGGCGAGTTTAAAGAGTGTAGAGAAAACACTAGCATATTCATTTATCCAGGTTACGAATTTAAAGGGATAGACGCACTTATTACAAATTTTCATTTACCAAAAAGTACTTTAGTGATGCTAGTAAGCGCACTCGCTGGAAGAGACAACATATTAAATGCTTACAAGTATGCAGTAGATAATAAATATAGATTTTTCTCATTTGGAGACGCTATGTTTATAACAAATGATATTAATTCTAAATAGTTGATAAGCAAAATCGTGAACAGTTAGCTATGCTTTTTGGTAGAAATATTTAAACTATAGGAAAACACATTAATGATGCTTTAAATGGAAAAATAGATAATTCAGTTGCTACAAAATTTACAACAACTGAATTATTTGATTTATTAAGAACAAATATAATTGAAGAGGATGATACCTTGAGAAAATTCGGAAATTCCGAACTCAGTGGTAAAACAACAATTTATACGATTTAGATGTTACAATTTGTGTTTGGTATCATGTTGAAAGTGATGTGTGCAAAATTTAAAATTTATAATAAATAAAAGATACACCAACTATTGCAAATTTTGCAACAGTTCAATAAAAAAACTAGTATGTTCAAATATAATAAAGAACATACTTTTTAATTGTAAAAATTACTAATTTATGGTATTCTATATATGGAAAGAAAAGGAGTACAAAAAATGAATTTAAACTACAAAGTATTAAAGAAAAGTAATAAAAATATGGCTCGTTTAGGAGAATTTACAACTAAATGGGGAGTAAGTAAAACTCCGATGTTCATGCCTGTTGGAACTCAAGCAACTGTTAAAACATTAAACCCTGAAGAACTAAGAGATGCTAAAGCTAATGTAATACTATCAAATACATATCATTTATGGCTAAGACCTGGAGAAGATGTAGTAAAGAATGCTGGTGGCTTACATACGTTTATGAATTATAAAAATGGTCCTATCTTAACAGACAGTGGTGGCTTTCAAGTATTTAGTTTAGCTAAAAAGAAAGACATACATGAAGAAGGTGTATACTTTAAAAGTCATATAGATGGAAGTAAGTTATTCTTAAGTCCTGAAAAAAGTATTGAAGTACAAAACAAATTATCAAGTGATATTGCTATGAGTTTTGACGAGTGTCCACCATATCCTGCAACTTATGAATACATGAAAAATAGTGTAGAAAGAACATTAAGATGGGCTAAAAGAGGAAAAAATGTGCACTCTAACGAAGAACAAGCACTATTTGGAATAGTACAAGGTGGAGAATACGAAGACTTAAGAAAATATAGTGCTGAAGAAACTGTTAAAATGGATTTTGATGGTTATAGTATTGGTGGTACAGCAGTAGGAGAAACAAAAGATGTTTTATATAAAGAAATAGAATATACTACAAAATACTTACCTGAAGATAAAGTAAGATACCTAATGGGTGTAGGAGACCCAATTGACTTAATTGAAGGAGTAATGCGTGGAGTAGATATATTTGACTGTGTTGCGCCAACTAGAATTGCAAGACATGGTAATGCTCACACTAGAAACGGGAAAATTAATATAAGGAATGCTAAATATAAAGAAGACTTTACTCCAATTGAAAAAGAGTGCGACTGTTACGCATGTAAAAACTTTACTAAAGCTTACATTAGACACCTAATAATTGCAGAAGAAACACTAGGCCAAAGATTACTTAGCATTCATAACATTAGATTTTTAACTAAACTTATGGAAGATATAAGAAAAAACATAGAAACAGATACTCTAGAAGAATTTAGAGACGATTTCTATAAAAAATATTATAATAAATAGGTGAGTTATGACTAGGGAAAAAAGAAATAAAATAGTATTTTTAATTGCAATATTTGGAATAATTTTAATACTTATTACTGCAGTTAGTGTAAAAATAGAAAAACAAAGTGAAGAAAAAACAGTGATGGAATTAAAAAGCACACTTTTAAGTATCACTAAAACTTGCGTAAAGGATAATAAGTGCATGAATGATACAGTTACAGTAGAAGAGTTAAACTCTTTAGGTTACATAAATACTAACTTAAAAGAAAAACTAAAAAACTATAGTGAAAAAAGCTATATCATATATAGCATAAAAGAGGTTTACTTAAAGAGGTGAACCTTTTCTATTTATTCCAAACATTCCACCAATAACACTACTTAATATTAATGTAGAATAATATATTATTGAAGTAATACCAGGCATGCTTCTAAATATTATTCCAAGTAAAACCATTAATAAAACGTTACTTAAACCCATAATAAGCCCACTTAAATAACCTTTACTTATACTTCTATTTCCCAACTTAAAACCAGTTATAAAAAATAATATTACTATAAACACATAACTAATTACACTAACAACCTTATAAGAAAATAAACTAAAGTGTCCAAGAGCGCTAATAACTATCAAATAAACTAACATACTTAATATAAAAAATATATAATTATTTAAAATTAAACTAAACTTTTTCATAAACTTCCTCCTAATTAATTATATAAATTGTTTAAAAAAATATTCATATGTACATAATAATATTAGGTGATATTATTTATGGACTTATTTATAGTAGTTTATAGAACTTTATTCTTTTATATTTTCATATTAATAATTTATAGAATAATGGGTAAAAGAGAAGTAGGACAACTTTCTGTACAAGACTTAGTAGTAAGTGTTTTAATTGCAGAGATGGTAGCAATATCAATAGAAAACAAAGAAGATACTCTAATACTAACAGTGATCCCTATAATAGCTTTAGTTATCATGGAAATTCTAGCAAACTATATTGCTCTAAGGTTTAATAAATTTAGAAATATTATAGAAGGAAAACCTGCTTTAATAATAAATAAAGGAAAGATTAACTTTAAAGAAATGGTTAAACAAAGATATACATTAGATGATTTACTAATGGAATTAAGAAGTAAAGACATTAAAAACTTAACTGATGTAGAATATGCAGTACTTGAAAATAACGGTAAACTAAGTGTATTTAAATATAACTTTCTTAAAATCAAAAGCGAAAACCCTTTTCCACTTATATTAGATGGAGTAATACAAAAAAGTACCCTTAAATATATTAATAAAACAGAGAGTTGGTTAAAAGATTTAATCGGTGACACTAATCCAACAGAAGTGTTTTATTGTTTCTATAAAAACAACAAAGCATACATTATTAAAAAAGAAGATGTAAAAAAGTAACAAAAACACTTGACTTACATAACCCTTTTTTGTTAAAATTTACTTGTAATAAAGATAGGAAGTGAAGTACATGAAAGTTAACTCTTTAGTACAAAATAAAGTACAAATGGGGGGGG
>DOEC01000009.1 GCA_003524085.1 Bacillota bacterium
GGCGCCGTCGACGTAGTAGTAGTTGCCCAAGTCGCCAGGGTAGGACGAACCGCGCACGCTGAACACGCGAGCATAGCTACCATTCCAATTGCTAGGAGACAACAACCACCACCAGGTTGAGCCTGTTTAACTACCGTTTGCACTATTATAATAATACCATGTTGGTGCATTTGTAGAATATAATCCACCTGCAAATGATACTTCGTCTGCTGTCATTAATGCTATTGGATATGTTAGTTTTCCGTTTCCGGTACTTGTGTCTACTGTGAATTTGTCTTCTGTTGTTGCACAGTCATATGTTGGTGTTTTATTTGTTTTTAGTCTTGTGAATGCTTCAAAGTCATAATTATCTGGTGTACTTCTATCGTTACAATATACTGCTGTTCTACTTAAGTATTTTGTATAACCTTTTGCTTCTAAGTTGCTTGTATACCAATTATCTATTGTTGTTTTTATTGTACTAGAGTTTTTTTGGTTAGCTCTAGCATTTGCTATACTTCCTGAGCTACCATACATATAACTTACATATCCTATATTATAAGCATAACTATTAAATTTTGATGTTCCTATATATGCGTCTGTTGCTGTTGTACTTGTTCCATGGTATAAAAGTCTTACACTTCCTTCTGAGTTTGTTCTTATTATTCTCCAAAACAAGTCTTGATTACTTTCATTTTTTCCAAACTTTACCCAGTTATCTGTTGCATTCCCTGCAAAATAGTATACTGTTGTTCCATCTTCTCTTGCTGTATATAATGTTTTAGTATTTCTTGTAATAAATGCTGTACTAAAGTCTGTTCTTGTTAATACTGTTGATTTGTCAGTGATTAATTTTGTATACAAAGTAGGTATTTCCTTCTTAAATGATATACTACATGTTTTAGAACTTGTAACATTGCTTATCGTATATGTACTACCACTTAATGTTCCACCACATGCATTTGTTTCAAGTTCTGCTAAATATCCACTACTTGGTGTTACTGTAAAAGTTGCATTATTTCCTTCTTTAACATTTACTTTTCCACTTCCAGTTCCATTATTTACAGTCAAAGTAACTTCATAAGAAGCTGTTGTCTCTATCTCATAAGGACTTGCACTACTTCCGTTTCCTGACTTATATATGTTATTAGCATTTATTGATATTACAGGTCTAATTGCACTTGAATAATCACTCGAATTATACCCAAGATAACCATTAAATTCATCTAAACCATGAACTCCATTTATTCCTCCAGTACCATTACTAGCAGTTAAATATGGACTCATTAACCACCAGAAATTTGCACCAACAGAACTATTACCTAAACTATTAGAATAATAATATGAGTATGGTTCGTTTAGTCCAAAATCTTTTACTCCGCCTGCATAAGAAATTTCATCACCTGTTAAAAGTGCTACTGGATAAATTAGTTTCCCATTTCCAGCATTACTATTTACAGTGAATTTATCTGATTTGTTAGAACAATTATATGTTGGTGTTTTATTAGTTTTTAATCTAGTATATGCGCCATAGAAAAATTCTCCATTTGCTTGATATGTACCTTCGCCTACTTCTCTATCATTACAGTATATTGCAGAATCACTTATATAATCTTCATAAGATTTAAGATTTATTTTATACCATGAATCTATTATTTTTTTTATATCACTATCATTTGTGTTTAATCTATTATTTTCTAAAGATCCAATTATTCCATACATATATCCTACATACATAGTATCTTTACTTTTTGCCGTAAATTCATTCATTGCAATATATGCAGTTTCAGAATTAGGATTTGTTCCTGAATAAAGAAGTTTTATACTACCATCAGAGTTTGTTCTAACTATTCTCCAGTACATCGGATCCCCTTTCTTAGCAAGTTCTACAGTAGTGCAATTTAGATTAAAATCACTTGCACTAGTACACTCACTCATAGTTGAATAAGATTTACCCATTAATTTAGTAGTATCCCACGAAAGTCTTCCTATAACAACGGTCTTATCTTCATTCCATGTTCCGAACTTTACCCAGTTATTCTTAGCATCTCCTGCAAAGTAATAAACTAGTGTATTATCTTCAGTAGAAGTGAAAAGTGTATTTGTATTAGTTTTAGTGTACACAGAATCAAAATTTACTCTTGTAAGTTTTGTAGTGTTATCACTAAGCAACTTACTACCAATAGATCCATTATTATATGTTACTATTTTATTTGTATTTTCTGTTATATATAAAGTTCCACCAAGTGTTTTACCCATATCAGCACTTTGATCTTCTTCAGAATTAATGTACTTAATTTCAACTGTATAGTTTTGAGTTGTATCTTTATCAATACTTATATTATAAGCAAGAACTAAATCTCTATTTTCAGTGCTTTTTGGTAACTCTTCAAAGTCACTCATGTTATATCCATTTGTACTAGTTATTTTATATTGTAAGTTACCAACTGTTTCAAATGTATTAATATAATCTTTTATTATAATGTTATATCTAAAACTTTCTTTACTATTATTTGTTACAGTAAAACTATTAATTTTATTCCACCCAGGACTTATAACCGCATCTCCAATTAAACCACCATTTGTAAGCTTAATACTTACGTTTTTAGCAATCAAATTAATATCCTTAGGTGTTCCTACTACCTTAGCTGCAAAAAAAGCTAAACTACTACTAAAAACTATTATTATTAAAGTAGTAACAATTATTCCTAAATCAAATTTCTTCATATTCTCCTTCTTTCTATAACGTGAAAAAATGGATAGAGTTATTCTATCCATTTAATTGCAC
>DOEC01000008.1 GCA_003524085.1 Bacillota bacterium
TGTTATACTTTTTTTATTCATAAAAACAACTCCTTTATATTATATATTTTGTAATATCTTTAACTACCTTATACAAAAATTATATTCCATTTTGGAATAAAAGTCAATATTCCAATTTAGATTATGTTATCTTATTCTCGGAGGTATGAAAATGAATAGATTAAGAGATTTAAGAGAAGAAAGAAATCTAACTCAAGAAAAGGTAGCAAAAGCATTAGGTATTGGCCAAGCAGGATATTCTAAATATGAATGTGAAAAAATAGATATACCTACAGATATACTTCTTAAACTATCAGACTACTATAACACTAGCATAGATTATATTCTTCGTAGAACAAATAATAAAAATCCATACAAAAAGAGTGAAAAATATGATAAAATAATGTCTAGGTGATTAATATATGGAAAACTTAGCAAGTAAATTAAGACCAAACACACTAGACAAAATAGTTGGGCAAACTCATATAGTTGGAGAAAATAAAATACTTAATAACTTAGTTAAAAATAAAAAGATATTTAATACGATATTCTATGGTAAAAGTGGAATTGGTAAAACTACTATTGCTCTTACACTAATGAATGAATTAAAGTGTCCTTATAGATTATTAAATGCAACTATTAATAGTAAGAAAGACTTTGAGGTTGTATTTGAAGAAAGTAAAATAATAGATAGCTTAGTTTTAATAGTGGATGAAATTCATAGAATGAACAAAGATAAACAAGACTTACTACTCTCTTTTATTGAAAGTGGTAAACTAACTCTTATTGGACTTACTAGTTCTAACCCTTATCACTCTATTAATCCTGCTATTAGAAGTAGATGTCAGCTTATTGAACTACACGAGTTAACAGAAAGTGATATAGAGAAAGCTTTAGATAGAGTAATAGAAGTCTACCCTGATATTGAACTAACTCTAGACATAAAAAAGCATATTGCACATTTATCTGGTGGAGACTTAAGGTTTGCATATAATTTGGTTGAATTTTGTTATAATAGTTTTGGTCCTAAATTCACAATAGAAAATATTAATGAAGTAAGTCCTAGAACTAACTTATATTATGACAAAAACGAAGATGGATATTATGACGTTATAAGTGCTTTTCAAAAAAGTATAAGAGGAAGTGACGTGGATGCAGCTATGCATTATCTCGTTAGATTAATAGATGCAGGAGACTTTGATATACTATATAGAAGAATGCTAGTTATTGCTTATGAAGATATTGGACTTGCTAACCCTACTTTGCAAACTAAAGTGTTAACCGCAATTGAAAGTGCAGAAAGATTAGGTTTACCTGAATTATATAAGCCACTTACTCAAGCAGTTATTGAAATGTCTCTTAGTCCTAAAAGTAATACGATTGAAGCAACTTATAATGCAGCAATAAACGATTTAAAAAGAAACAATGTTGGTAGAGTTCCTGAACACATTAGAACTACTTCCCCTAACTATAAATACCCACACAATTATAAAAATCATTACGTTAAACAGCAGTACTTACCAGACAATATAAAAACAAGCAAGTATTACCACCCAGGAGACAATAAATACGAGCAAGCATTATTTGAATATAATAAAAAGATTAAAGGCGAACTTTAATCTTTTTTTATGTTAGGCGTGGCTGGGCATCACTTCCAGCATCTCATCAAAGATTAATAATCTTCTACACTTGAGACTATTTCATAGTCCGCGATAGCCGACGCTTTTCTATCCTCACGCTTTATTAACGCTTCATAAGCAGGACTTAATATCATTTCATATCTAGCAAGAAGTATTCCTTTATAAAAAAGTTTTCTATCAATGTCTAAGCTCTCAACACTATCTATAATTCTAAATATTTTATCTAAATTAATTTTAGGATAAATTCTTAAAACAGCTTTATTTAAGTCAGCATACTTTCTAGACTTAATCAAATTATAATAGTTTATCTTTTTATCATTTGCCTTTAATGCAGAATTAGGAAATACTATAACTCTCTTATCTATTTCAGAAGGACTATGTATTACTTTCTTAACTAAATCGTCTGTTAACCCTGGATACAAGCAAGAACCACAGTCATATATAGGTGCAATACTAGCTGTTTGTTCTCTATTATTAATTAAGAAACCCCAGTTACCATTATGTCTATCAAAGTTTCCTAAAAAAGCATCCACTACAAACAAATCCCAAAAATATGTGTTTAACTTATCTCTATCATAAATATCTTGATTTCTAATAGCCTGTAATACTTCGTCTAAATCTGTTGAATATCCAGAAGTACCAAATTCTTTATTTTTAAAGAAACTAAACTCTTTTAAAACAGTATCATTATCAGTAAAATCTTTACATGCAACACACACTTTATATTCTCCATTTATAAAGTATTTACCTAGTATTACATCTTGAACATTTAACCCCATACTTTTAATAATCTTACACGCTAAATATTCAGAATACACTCCATTAGTATATGATGTATCTAATTCATTTTTACTTGGAAACTTTAACATATAGTCTTCACCATTATATTTAATAGCAAACTTGTTTCCATTTCTTCCACCATAAGCTTTAAATTTATTCTTTTCACAATTTGTAAAGTCTATCATAGTTCCATCACCTTACTGGTACTAATTATACCATAGGCGTTAACTATTTGCAACGTCATTTATAATATAATTCGTTATAAGTAAACCACTAGTAGCAGGTACAAAACTATTACTTCCTAGTACATTTATATCTTTGACTTGTTCAGTACTAGAAACAACCTTAATCTTCCTTTGTATGTTCTTAGGTACAACACTCCTTAACTTTTTAGCGAGTTTGTCATAATTAGTCTTATCAAGAGTGGTTATACTTAGTTTTGTTGCATCCATCTTTTTAGCAGTACCCATACTACTTATTATTTTAATGTTTTTACTCACACACACACCCATTAAAAGTGCCTTAGTTTCTACACTATCACAAGCATCCACCACATAATCAAACTGACATATATTAATACTGTCAATATTATCTTTATCAAGAAATATACTCATGGTTTTTAAGTTAAGTTTATCATTTATATTAGTGTATCTCTTTCTAGCAACGTCGACTTTTAACTGTCCGATATTATTTAAATTACTAATAATCTGTCTATTTAAGTTAGAACTATCTACCCTATCATAATCAATTATAGTAATATTCTCTACTCCACATCTAACTAAACTCTCAAGAGTGTATCCACCAATACCACCTATGCCTACAATAAGAATATTTAAATTTTTAATTCTTTCTAAAACGTCTAGTCCTACTAAACTTTCTAATCTTTCTAAATTCATAAATTCCTCCAAAGAAAAAACCAAAACAAAGTGTCTAATAAAACTCGCTCATGCGAGGTGGTAGTCCACATAATAGCTTTTAGGATCCTTAATTTAAGATAAGTTTTCAACACCAGCTACTAATTAGGTCTCCAAATTACTTATTTGTCGGTTTATTAACTAACTTCATCTTGGATAATTTCATTCTATCATATAATTAATATAATTTCAAGGTATAATCATCACTATTTACATACTCTAAGTTATTTGAGTCACACCAAACTTTATATTGGTCTTCTAAGTCAGTTGGGTTCCATACTCCAGCAATATAAAAGTCATAAAACTTTCTTTTTAAGAACTTAATTACATTGTCATAAGAAAATCCCACACTAACTAAATAATTTCTATACATTTTTACTGTGTCAGTATTAAGTCTATCTTGTACTTCATAAGCTCCTGGCATAGTTAAATAGTATAAAAATATTGTTTCATTTACTTGTCTTTGAACAACATAACCTTTAACTTCCATTTCTTCTATTACACGCTTAACTTCGCTATAAACTATATTAGTGTGTTTAGATAGTTCACCTTTAGTGCATCCTTTCTCTGTAAGTAGTGTAAGTAATATTTTATCTTCAGTAGATAAAATACTACCATTTAAGTTAGTTATATCTAACTCTTTAGTAAAATCTTTACTCTTCATTTTCCAAATCCTCCTCTTTCTTTATGTAACTTATAATAGTATTCAAGTTTACATTATAAGTAGCATTCATTATATTTTTATCAGCACCCCTATAATACTCATTTAAAGTATTAATTAAATCTTTCATCTTTTTTCTCATACCTATTCCTTTTTTAGTAACACTGCAAGCACAGTCTATAAAATGTAAGTCATTATATTTACAGAAACTTATTATATCCTTTTCTCTTACAAAATACAATGGTCTAATTAACTCCATTTTCTTAAAGTTAGTGCTCTTAAGTTTAGGCATCATTGTTTTAAATTCTCCATTAAATATCAAACTCATCAATATAGTTTCAATTACATCATCAAAGTGATGCCCTAAAGCTATTTTGTTACAACCTAGCTCTTGTGCTTTATTGTACAGTGCTCCTCTTCTTTTTCTGGCACACAAGTAACAAGGATTCTTTTCTCCATCTACTTGATCAAATATATTATATTGAAACTCTTTAATATTAAGATTTAGTTTTTCTTTATTATAGTGTATTAAATCTAAGTTTTCATCTTTATATCCAGGATCCATTAAGATAAACTCTAAATCAAATTTAACTTTACCATGACGTTTTAATTCTTCTAAACATTTAGCAAGCAAAAATGAGTCTTTACCTCCACTTATACAAACAGCAATTTTATCTCCTTCATTAATAAGATTAAACTCTTCTACTGCTTTTACAAATGGCCTATATATCTCTTTTCTAAACCTTTTTATTATACTTCTTTCTATTTCTTTTGCTTCCATTTACATCACTTTCTTCAATGTAAAGTTATTTTTATCTTTTACTATATCTTCTCCAAGAGTAATACTCTCTACACTATCAATTTCTTCAAATAACTCATATAAGATATTATCAAATATATTATCTACTACTATGTTTAATCCTCTAGCGCCTGTACCATATGAGTAAGCTAGCTCAGCTATTTTTTCATATAACTGTTCTGGAATATCTAATTTAATACCTTTACTTTCTAGTAAATCAACATAACTTTTCATTTCACTAAGATTACTAGTTTTAAGAATATTCACTAAGTCTTCTAATTTCAATTTATTCATTCTAATAATAGTCTTAAATCTTCCCATAAATTCAAGTGGCATACCAAACTTTTCAAAATCTTTTATAGTAAGTTCTGTTCCATATTGAATTTCTTTGTTTATACTAGATACTTCACTTCCAAAGCCTACAGTATTCTTTTTTTCTTCAGCTTTTTGGTTATATAAGTCAGTAAAAGCACCACCTGCAATTACCAAGAGTTTACTTGTATCAAAGCTTATTGTTTCTCCGGTTGTTGGGTTTATTTCGACTTCTATAGTGTCTCCTTCAACTATCTTAAGTAAGCTTTTTAATACACCGGAAGAGGTTACTTCATTATCACTTTCAGTTTTTGCTTTCTTATCTATCTCGTCTAAGAACAAAATACTGTGCTCAGCAGCGTCTAAATCCCCATTATTTTCTTTATATAAGCTAACTAATATGTCTTCTACTGAAGCTCCTTTATAACCACTTACGGTAAATTTAGTCATATCTTCAATATGAATAGGCATACCTAGTATTTTACTGACCTCTTTAATAAGAGCAGTTTTACCACATCCACTTGGACCATATATTAAGATATTACTCTTAAACTTACTTCCAAATATTGCATATTTATATACTGCAGTTATAACTTGTTTAACAGCCTCATCTTGATTAATTATGCTTTCTTTAACTTTAGTAATAACTTCACTTATTGGTTTATCTAATTTTTCTTTAATAACGTTTTCTATTTCTTTAGACCTATCTGTATTATTATTTAAACTATCTTCCATACTTTTTAAATAATCTGTAACATTAAGTTTACCACTTACTAAAGCTTCTAATAAGTCGTTAGTTTCTTCTATATAACTTAAGTTTAACTTGACACCAAGTTCTTCTTCAAACTTACTAGTAGGCATTATAGTAACTGAATTATCTTCCATTATTAGAAATACCATGTGATCCATAAAATTAAAATATTCACTTAGTTTTTCTTTAGATAAAAATAGTCCGGTTTTAAAGTTACTAATTGGTATTGGATTAGTATACCCATCAACTAGTCCAATTTCGTTAGCTTTTATAACATTTACATATTTCTGACTAGTTAGTATATCAGTAAATATCATATTCTCTTCGTCTACATAACCAATCGCAGCACTTCGTGATACATAAAATGGCATAGGTAGCCTTTCATCGTCTATTGCCTCTAATAAAAGTGTTAAATATAATTTATCTCTCTTCATAATTCCCCCATCAATAATCTAAATATTTGTATTCAAGTAATCTATAAGATCACTTGTTTTAACCTTAGTTTCTTCTTTAGTAATATTATCTTTTACTGTAATGTAGTCATTAACCCTTTCATCTTCTCCAATTATTAGTACAAACTTAGGATTTAATTTGTCTACTAATTTCCACATACCCTTCATGTTTTTACCAGTGTAATCAGTTTCAACAGAAAACTCACTTAGTCTTAAATCGTCTATTATTTGAAAGGCATAGTTAGTGTTATCTAAATTCATTACAAACACATCTAATTCTCTATCAGGAACATAACACTCAAGTTCTTTAAGAAGTATTATAATTCTTTCAATACCCATTGCAAAGCCTATTCCAGGTGTAGAAGGTCCACCTAAAAGTTCAACAAGCCCGTCATATCTTCCACCACCACACAAAGTATTTGCTTTTCCGAGCTCTGGTATATCACTAATTATTTCAAACACAGTATGACTATAATAGTCTAGTCCCCTTACTAAAGTAGAGTCTTCAATAAAAGGTATTCCTAAACTTTCTAAAGAACTTTTAACTTCTTCAAAATAACTTTTACTCTCTTCATTTAAATAATCAAGTGTTTTAGGAGCATTCTTAATATATTCTCTTTCACCGTCATACTTACAATCTAATATTCTAAGTGGGTTTTTAGATAATCTTTCTTTACAAGTATCACATAAATTATCATAATCTTTACTAAGATATTCTTTTATTACTTCGTTATACTCTTTTCTACTTTCTTTGTTGCCTAAACTATTTAACTTAACTACTAAATTAGTTAGCCCTAAACCTGATAAATATCTATAAGCTAAAGATATAACTTCTGCGTCCACTTTAGGATTACTCACGTTAAAGCATTCTATTCCAAACTGCGTAAACTCTCTTAACCTTCCACTTTGAGGTCTTTCATACCTAAAACAACTTCCTAAATAATAGAATTTCTTAACACCTTCAGCATACAATTTATCTTCAATTAAACATCTTGCTGTTCCAGCTGTCATTTCTGGTCTTAAAGTCATCTTTCTATTACTCTTGTCTAGAAAATCATAAGTCTCTTTATTTACTATATCAGTAGTATCTCCTACACCTCTATAAAATAGTTCGGTACTCTCAAATGTAGGAAGTTTAATAAATTCGTAATTATATAAAGACATAAAAGCACTTGTATAATTACTAATATAATCAAATATCTTACCATCTTCGCCGTATATATCTAGTGTTCCCTTTGGTTTTTGTAGCATACCATCACTCCTTAGTAATTATTATACATACTTTTACCCTTTAAATCAAGAAAAAAGAGTGCATTTGCACCCAAAGATTAGACACAGTGTCAAAAGTTTTCTCAGCATAAGTTTTTTAGTTTCTTTAGTATGCTATAAAAAATACTTTAGTCTATTTTTGCTAAAGTATTTCTTTTTTTGTTGACTTTTTTACTCATATATCATATTATATAAACTATTATTTAACCCTTAGATTACTTTATAGTAATTATATTAGCAAATTAATCGTTAGACACAGTTAAGTTAATGTGATCGATCTATTAACAACCTGTCTCTGTCTCTTTTATTGTGTATGGTGCGTTTGCAGATCCATCTCCTGTACTATATTTGATACAAGATTTGAGAGAAATGGCCGGGCGAACACCGCCAGTGCCGACGATGCTGTAGTCCAAGTAGCCAGGGTGGGACGAACCGATCACGCCGAACACGCCAGGGGCGCTGTCAGTCCAACTGTGAGGAGACAACAACCACCAAAATGTTGAGTCTATTGAGTTTCCGTTTGCACTATTATAATAATACCATGTTGGTGCATTTGTACCATATAGTCCACCTGCGAAACTTACTTCGTCTGCTGTCATTAATGCTATTGGGTATGTTAGTTTTCCGTTTCCAGTACTACTATCTACTGTGAATTTGTCTTCTGTTGTTGCACAGTCATAACTTGGTGTTTTATTTGTGACTAGTCTTGTGTATGCTCCAAATTCTGAATTGTTTGATGTACTTCTATCATTACAATATACTGCTGTTCTACTTAAGTATTTTGTATAACCTTTTGCTTCTAAGTTGCTTGTATACCAGTTATCAATTGTTGTTTTTATTGTACTGTTAGTTGTATTTTCTCTAGCATTTGCAACACTTCCTAAATTTCCATACATATAACTTACATATGCTATATCGTTATAACTACTATTAAATTTTGATTCTCCTATATATGCATCTGTTGCTGTTGTACTTGTTCCATGGTATAAAAGTCTTACACTTCTATCTGAGTTTGTTCTTATTATTCTCCAGTACAAATCTTGATTACTTGCATTCTTTCCAAACTTTACCCAGTTGTCTGTTGCATTCCCTGCAAAATAGTATACTGTTTTACTGTCTTCAGTAGAAGTATATAATGTGTTTGTATTGTCATTTGTTAAAACTGTACTAAAGTCTGTTCTTGTTAATACTGTTGATTTGTCTGCAAGTAATTGACTTAAAAGTGTAGGTTGTTCTGTCCCCTCAGTTATAAATAGTGTTCCACTTAGTTTTTTTCCCATATCATCACTTTGGTCTACACTTTCATCGTTTGCATACTTAAATTCAATAGTGTAATTTTGTGTTACTCCTACTGGAATGCTAACACTATAAGCTAGTATTGTATTTTTAGGTGCACTTGACTTTGGAATATCTTTAAACTCAGTCATATTGTATCCATCGTTTGTACTAGTTATCTTATATTGTAAGTATCCATTAGTTACAAAAGTATTTAACAAATCTTTTATTACTATATTATACTTGTATTCACTTTTACTATTGTTTTCTACAGTAAATGTTTTGGTAGTATTCCATCCTGGTTCAATGTTACTTCCTGATATTGCTCCATCACTATCTGTAAATACTATTTGTAAGTTAGCGCTACTAACGTCTACAGTTTTCCCCTTTCCTATTATTTGTGTTGTAAAGTAAGCTAGTGATACACTTAGTACTACTACAAGTAAGCTTACTATTACAAGTGTTAATTTTTTTCTTTGCGTATTTAATGCTCTCCTTTCTTTTAAAGACACGAAAAAATGGG
>DOEC01000031.1 GCA_003524085.1 Bacillota bacterium
TGTTATACTTTTTTTATTCATAACATTATACTCCTATCATAATCACATTTATCCTTCTATATTTATATTGCCGTATTCCATTAATTATATACAAAAAGTATAATATTACCGGCACTACCTTACTATCTATATGATTACAAAATTATTATAGCGTGTTTCACGTTAAAAATCAATATTAAGTTTAAAGTTATGGTATCTTTTTATGTAAAGAATGGAGGCTTCTTATGAGTAGAACTAATAGATTAATGATGAACAGATTAAGAGATTTAAGAGAAGAAAGAGATTTAAAACAAAAAGATATCGCAACTTATTTATGTATGAGTCAAACTGGGTATGCTGCTTATGAAACAGGAGAAAATGATATACCCACTTGGGTACTTCTAAAACTAAGTGAATACTATATAACAAGCATTGATTATATACTATTTAATACAGACGAAAGAGTTAAATATAAAAATAGCAAAATAGATAAAAAAGATTTGGTTAGATAAATCTTTTTTTATTTTATATAAAAACCTCCAAAAGGAGGCATTATTATATGTTAAAGCAACATAATCATACACATTCCGATTTTTTCAATTTTGGAATTTTTCGGAATACTATTCCGATTTTTTCCATTTTGGAATTTTTCGGAATGATTTGGATATTTTATCTTCAAAATAAAATTCAATATGAATATAATATTTTTTCCCTGCACATCTCTTTGAATTAATTTCTTGCATCTTCTACTACAGCTGCTATTAATATCAACTCCATTATAACTATACCTATATTTTTCAAAAATGCACCTAGAAATCTATAATGCAATAACAAAAATTTTAAAGACATAAAAAAATTCCCAAAACGGGAATTTTTTAATTAACTTAATTACTCAATAATTTCAGTTACTTTACCAGCACCAACTGTTCTTCCACCTTCACGGATAGAGAATTCAGTACCGTTTTCAAGAGCTATCTTAGTGATTAATTCAACTGTCATTGAAACATTATCACCAGGCATAACCATTTCAACACCTTGAGGTAATTCAATTACACCAGTAACGTCTGTAGTTCTGAAGTAGAATTGTGGTCTATAGTTACTGAAGAATGGAGTATGTCTTCCACCTTCTTCTTTAGATAGAACATAAACTTCTGCTTTAAACTTCTTATGAGGAGTAACTGTTCCTGGTTTTGCAAGAACTTGTCCTCTTTCAACATCTTCACGGTTAATACCACGAAGAAGTACACCAGCATTATCTCCAGCTTCAGCAAAATCTAATGATTTTCTGAACATTTCTATACCAGTTACAACAACTTTTCTTGTATCTTTAATACCAACGATTTCTACTTCGTCATTTAGTTTTAACATACCTCTTTCAACACGTCCTGTAACAACAGTTCCACGACCTGTGATAGTAAATACGTCTTCAATACTCATTAAGAAAGGCTTTTCAGTATCTCTTACTGGAGTATCAATCCATGAGTCAACTGCATCCATTAATTCGTCTATAGCAGCAACATACTTAGGGTCACCTTCTAGAGCTTTTAATGCAGATCCTCTTATGATTGGAGTATTGTCTCCATCAAATCCATATTCAGAAAGTAATTCTCTAACTTCCATTTCTACTAAATCAAGTAGTTCAGGGTCATCAACCATATCACATTTGTTGATGAATACTACCATTTTAGGTACACCAACTTGTCTAGATAATAGGATGTGTTCTCTTGTTTGAGGCATAGGTCCATCAGTTGCACTAACAACTAAGATAGCCCCATCCATTTGAGCAGCACCTGTGATCATGTTTTTAACATAGTCAGCGTGTCCTGGGCAGTCAACGTGAGCATAGTGACGTTTTGCAGTTTGATACTCAACGTGAGCTGTATTAATAGTAATACCTCTTTCTCTTTCTTCTGGAGCTTTATCTATATTTGCATAGTCTACAAATTCTCCTCCAAATTTTTCAGCTTGTCTTTTGGTAATAGCAGCAGTTAATGTTGTTTTACCATGGTCTACGTGTCCAATTGTACCAATGTTAACATGTGGTTTTGAACGATCAAATTTTTCTCTTGCCATTTTAAAATTCCTCCTTTTTCTATATACATTATTATTTTACCTAAAGTTTATGACTTTTTCAAGCATAAACTGTTAAGTTTTACATTTTTTTTATTAGGCAACACTGTTTTTCTTAATAATATCTTCAGCAATGTTTCTAGGTACTTCTTCATAATGGTCAAATACCATTTGATATTGTCCTCTACCTTGAGTATTACTTCTTAATACTGTCATGTAACCAAACATTTCTGCTAAAGGTACCATTGCACCTATTTCTAGGTCTTTACCTCTTGATTCATTACCAAGTGGTCTTCCTCTTCTACTAGTTAAATCTCCCATAACTGTTCCCATAAATTCTTCAGGAACTACTACAGATACTTTCATTATTGGTTCTAGTAAAACAGGTTTACATTTATTTTTAGCTTCTTTAAGTGCCATTGAAGCAGCTATTTTAAATGCCATTTCGTTAGAGTCTACATCATGGTATGAACCATCAAATAATGTACACTTAACGTCTATCATAGGATATCCAGCAAGTACTCCTCCAGCTAAAGCTTCTTGAAGTCCTTTATCTACAACGCCAATGTATTCACGTGGTACTACACCACCAACAACAGCGTCAACAAATTCATATCCTTTATCTTTATTAGGTTCAAATTTAACCCAAACGTGTCCGTATTGTCCACGTCCACCACTTTGCTTAATGTATTTACCTTCACAGTCAGCTGGTACTGTAAGAGTTTCTCTATAAGCAACTTGTGGTTTACCAACGTTACACTCAACATCAAATTCTCTTCTCATTCTATCAACTAGAACATCTAAGTGTAACTCACCCATTCCAGCTATAATAGTTTGACCAGTTTCGTGGTTTGTGCTAGCTCTAAATGATGGGTCTTCTTTTGCTAACTTTTGAAGTGCAAGACTCATTTTTTCTTGGTCTGCTTTTGATTTTGGTTCAATAGCAAGTTCAATAACTGGTTCTGGGAAAGTCATTTTTTCAAGTATAACTTTATTCTTTTCATCACATAAAGTGTCACCAGTAAATGTGTCTTTAAGTCCTACTGCAGCAGCAATTTCTCCTGCATAAACTTCAGTAATTTCCTTTCTTTGGTTAGCATGCATTTGTAAAATACGTCCAATTCTTTCTTTTTCTCCTTTAGAACTATTATATACATATGAACCACTCTTTAATGTTCCAGAGTATACTCTAAAGAATGTTAAGTTACCAACGAATGGATCGTTCATAACTTTGAATGCTAGTGCACTAAATGGTTCAGAGTCACTTGCTTTTCTTTCAATTGGATTATCATTCATATCAATTCCCTTTACTGGAGGGATATCTGTTGGAGCTGGTAAATAATCAAGTACAGCATCAAGTGCAAGTTTTACACCTTTGTTTCCTAAAGCAGTACCGCATAGTACTGGATAGAATTCTCCAGCTATAACACCTTTTCTTATAGCTGCCTTAATTTCTTCAACACTAAGTTCATTTCCTTCTAAATATTTTTCCATTAACTCATCATCAAACATACTAACTGTTTCAATAAGTTCCATACGTTTTTCTTGAGCAACACCCTTTAATTCAGCAGGAATTTCTATTTCAGTAGCATTTTCATGTTGATCCCCATCATAATGATATGCTTTCATAGTAACTAAGTCAATAATACCACTAAAGTTATCTTCTGCTCCAATTGGCCATTCAATAGGTGCACTATTTTCACTTAGTCTATCTTTAATTGTTTCTAAGCTAAATTCAAAGTTAGCTCCCATTTTATCCATCTTATTAGCGAATATCATTCTTGGAACTTTCCATTCATTAGCTTGTCTCCAAACTTGTTCAGTTTGTGTTTCAACACCAGCTTGAGCATCAATAAGTGCGATTGCACCATCAAGTACTCTTAAACTACGAGAAACTTCAATAGTAAAGTCTACGTGTCCTGGTGTATCTATGATATTTAATCTATATCCTTTCCAATGTGCAGTAGTTGCAGCACTGGTAATTGTGATACCTCTTTCTTTTTCTTGTTCCATCCAGTCCATTTGTGATTCACCATCATGTGTTTCACCGATTTTATGTGTTATACCTGTATGGAAAAGTACACGCTCTGTAAATGTAGTCTTACCAGCATCTATATGTGCCATAATACCAATATTACGTAGCTTATCTAAAGATACATCACGTGCCATAATTCATTTCTCCCTTCTATTTATATTACCATCTATAATGAGCATAAGCTTTATTTGCTTCAGCCATCTTATGAGTATCCTCACGTTTCTTAACAGCACCACCAACACCGTTAGCAGCATCTATTATTTCGTTAGCTAAGTTTTCAGCCATACCTTTTCCACTTCTATTTTTAGCATATTGTACTAACCAACGAAGTGCTAAAGCTTGACCTCTGTCTTCCTTAACTTCAACTGGAACTTGGTAGTTACCTCCACCAATACGTCTACTCTTAATTTCTAGTTGAGGCTTAATATTTTCATAAGCTTTATTAAAAGTTTCCATTGGATCATTTCCAGTTTTTTCTTTAACTATATCAAATGCGTCATATAAAATATTTTGAGCAGTACCTTTTTTACCACCAATCATAATTCTATTAATTAGTTTAGTAACCATCTTACTATTATATATAGGATCTGCTAATACTTCTCTTTTAACAGCTTGTCTTTTACGCATTTTTTATTCCTCCCTTCTTTATTTATTTGTTTTTAGGTTTTTTAGTACCGTATTTACTTCTACCTTGTCTTCTCTTGTCAATACCTGCAGTATCTAATGTACCACGTACAATGTGATATCTAACCCCGATTAGGTCTTTAACACGTCCGCCTCTTATTAATACTACACTGTGTTCTTGTAAGTTATGTCCTTCACCTGGAATATAGCAAGTTACTTCATAACCATTACTTAATCTTACACGAGCATATTTTCTTAATGCTGAGTTTGGTTTCTTAGGTGTCTTAGTACCTACACGAGTACATACTCCACGTTTTTGAGGGCTCATATTGTTAGTTCTCTTTCTATCTTTTGAGTTAAATCCAACATTTAATACTGGGCTTTTACTCTTTCTAACCTTTTGTCCTCTTTTCTTTCTAACTAATTGGTTAATAGTAGTCATATTAACTCCTTTCCCGTACACACTTCCTGGTGTATCGTATTTATAATTATAATTAGAGTTTTACTTGAAAACTCAAACATTTATAATATATCACGTTAAACTTTGTTTGTCAAACATTTTTTGATGGTTTTACACAAAAAATAATAAAAATGTTTAAAACAAACAAATAAATGTCTTGAATAATTATATAATATGTAATATACTATTAATGAAAGGAACGTTCAGTGATTGAACGCAAACCTTTTTAGTGCTTGACATTTATCTGGATAATTTCAACGGATAGATGTCCTTTTTTTCTACGTTTTTGTAGAAAAAAGATAACCCATCTGATAAGGGCACCCAAAAGGTCTCTTACCATGACTATCACCCCCTCACCTTGACTTTCCCCTGAAGGAGCCAAGGTGAAAAGGCAGACACCCAATATAAGCGTTCCTTGTTTCTCAGTCTAACATATAAGTTCATGTATGTCAAATAGGCTCAATTTTTAAAATTGAGGCCACTTTTTGTTAAAAGATATGGGAGCTTTTTCAAAAAACGCTTCCAATTTTAAAAATCTGTAAGAAAAATTTCTTTAAAAAAAATCAAAATTTTTTAGTAGTTTGTTTAATAATACATAAAAAAAAGCCTATTTTAATTTTAAAGCTTTTGATTTATAATATTTTCTAATTTCAACTAATTTTGACTCGTAAACTTCTATATAAGCAAGTACCATATTTTTATCACTTACATAATAAGAAGTAAATACACTAGACACTCCCTTTTCATCGTATCTAAATGCTGGAAATAAATTCATTCTTAAATTCTTTCTATAATAGTATTCTTTATCAGTATTTGAAATATACATATCTTTAAAAGATATTTCTCTGTTTTCTATTTCTTCTAAACATTTATGTAAGTCCTTATATAATTGACAAAAATATCTGTCAGTTTTACTATTAATAGAACTATCTATTAAATTTACCTTTTCTTTTAAAGTAAGCTTACTTGTTTCAGACTTACCTAACTCACTTAACTTCTCATCTAAAACTCTATTAAGTTCTCTTAAAACAAAATTTCTTTTAAATTCAAAGTCATAATAAATAAATAATCCTAATTTTTCATTAATCATTATAACACCTTCTTTAAACTAGCTTTAATTTCAGGTTGTCTATTTTCTATAGTATCAATTAAGCTACATAATATATTAATCTTAGTATTGTTTCTAGCTAATTCAATTTTCTTAACACAACCATCTTTATCATATGTAAAAAGTGGGTATGTTCCTATTCTATTAACTGTATACTTTGTATATTTAAAGAATGTCTCAACAACATCAGAATTCTTTCTATCAACAGCAATCTCTCTACCTTGAATAAGTTCTAAAGCTATAAATAACTCTTTAATTAAAGAATCAACAAAACTATCATCTTTAGTTTCTTTATATAATAGTCTTATCTTTTCTATTAATGTAGTTGGAGTATATAGTTTTATATTATTAAGTGTTAACTCACAGTTAATAATAGTTTCTATTTCTTTTAAAACGACTTCTTTTCTTCCAACATAATCTAGTTTAGAAAAGTATGTATCTCTTAAACAACTAAGCATCTGCCTTCACTCCTAAAACTAACTTTTTAGTACTTACATCACTTTCTAGTTTTGGTATACTGTTTTCTACAGCATTAATAAGTCCACAAGTTAATGTAATAATACTGTGTTTTTTACTTGTTTCTATCTTAATTAACTGTAGTTTTTCATTATAAATAAATATAGGGTACCTTCCTATTCTAGGAACATCTTTACATATACCATTTATAACTTTTTCATCTCCATTATATAAACTTACTTGTGTACCTTGAATCATAGATAAATTAAAAAGTATATAATCAAGTAATTGTCTTGTAAATTCTTTATCATTGATTAGTCTTAGTTTTTCTTCATCAGTAATAGTTCTAAAGACTTTCTTTCCTCTTCTTTTTAATTCTCTATCAAGTATATTAGTTATTTCACTACTTAGTTCTATAGTATTTTTCATTTAAACCATCCCTTTCAATGCAATATATAGTACCATATTTATTACAAATTGTCAATAACAAAA
Organism: Bacillota bacterium; assembly: GCA_003524085.1. Lineage (GTDB taxonomy): Bacteria > Bacillota_I > Bacilli_A > RF39 > UBA660 > CAG-628. The sequence goes on from DOEC01000031.1 coordinate 7,225, forward strand.
AAAGGCTATCTCTAGCCATTTACAAAATAATACTTTAACAAAGGACAAAAAGTATTATTACATTTATCAAAAGCCATATTAATATAGAGGTAATGAGAGATAATTTTTTATATAAATATAATGGCTTTGATATCAATTAGTATTATTTTGAAACCCCCTCGTTCAAAATAATGGTACTTATTATAACACACTTGTATTTAAAATGCTACACTTTTTTGAAAAAAAGTATAAAATTTATTACAAAATCAATTTTTTTCCCATATTTTAGACAAATTAGGTCATAAAAAAACTAGAGTTAAGCATCTCTAATTTCATTTTAGGTTCCTGTTTTGGCCGGAATCGCCGCTTTTCTTAGGTTCCTGTTCTGGCCGGAATCGCCGCTTTTCTTAGGTTCCTCTTAATAGTGGGAATCACTAGCTTTTTTTATTACATAAACTTTTTCGTCTACGTAATAATAATATAACATACTACCATAAAAAAGTCTAGTAATTTTTTACATTTTATAACATTTCGTAAAATTAGTTTAGGTGATGATATATGATAAGTGATATTTTAAAATACTTAAGAAAGAGTAAGAAGCTAAAACAATCAGAAGTTGCAAGCACAGCTAACATTGCTGTAAGTACTATAAGTGGTTATGAAACAAACTATAGCCAGCCTACTTTTGAAATGATAGAAAAAATAGTCAACATATGTGGCTATGATATTATATTTAGAGATAGAAAAACTGAATATGAAGTATCTACTAAAAATATAGATAGAATAAAAGAATAATCTCAATAAAGAAATTATTCTTTTTCTTTTAATTAAATCTACTCATTTGCTTCATTAATTGATTAACTTGTTTTTGATTAGGAGTTCTTCCCATACCTTTCATTAAAGTCTTTATCATTTCTTCATTAATTGGTGGATTCTTTTTAAGTTCCTTAGTCATTATTTTCTTAGCAAGCAAGAAACCTATTATTACTCCAACAACTAAACCAATTAGAACATATAATATATCCCAAATCATTTAATTCACCTCTTTCTTATATATTAATTATATAAAATTTTATGGTATTTTACAACATTATCTTTGTAATCTATTTAAATACTTGCTTTCTAATTCATTATTTATAAAACTTAAATAGTTTTCATCACTTTTAGGTACTATGGAATTTAATTTTATTTTGTATTCTCCTAGTAAAGCTTCAAACATATCATGATTAAATTGTGAATCATCTGCAAAATATATCTCGTTAATATTAAAAGTTTTAAGTAATTTATTTATATGGTGTAAAGTATAAGATATTTTAATTTCTCTTAATACTTCACTTTCAACATCTTTCGGTATTAAAACTATTCTATCTTTAAAATATCTAGAAAGTCTAGACTCATACATGTCAATCACATCTGGGTGTTCAGTTGAAGACATTCCAAAATATAAATAATCACTATTATTTTTAACTCTAATTTTTTCTAAAAGTTCTGCAAAAACTACACATTCTTCTTCTGTTAATCCACCATCAATAGTACCATAAATGTCACAAAAGAATAATGTTAAATCTTCTTTTTTATTAAAATCATTATTCATAAATTCACCTCAATAATTAACTCACCTTGTGTTTACAATAAAATTATCTTATATGATAAGTTATTTGTCAAGTGTATTATCTAGAGAACATTATACTCTTAAGATAGAAATAATCCATATTTTGAAAATCGCACACAAATAAATAAGGAATACCTTTTAAAGTATTAAATAAACTTGGATACATACTATTTGATTTTACTTTAATGTGACTGCTTCCTATAACTAGTTTAGTACTTTCATTATTTATAAAATCATTTATTATATGTGTATTCTTAAAACAAGTATAACTTAAATTATCATCGTTATTATCAATTAACAACTTATTTAAGTTTTTCTTATTTATTGGCTTACATATCTTACTAAACATCTTATATCCAAGATAAACTTTATTTTTATCAAGTAAATATATACTTTCTAATATTTTATATAAGTTATCTGGTTTATTTTTAGTTAACATATAAGTTTCCCTATTAATTAAAAAGATATAATATACTCTCATAAAGTCACCTCTATTTATGAGTATATTATACCTACGTGTCGTTTTCTGTCGTTTTATCTGTATTACTTTCTTTTTCTTCTTTTTCTAAATATTTTACTTTTAAATTAATATCAATAGTTTCACCTTTAACAACATCTCTATTTTTTAAGTCTGTTCCATAGCTATATCCATACCCAGTATAATTAAACTCTACACCTAATAGTTTACTATAAATATCAAGTTCACTCCTAGACCAATTTTCAATATTAGTATATTTATAATTAGTACCATTAGTTACTAAGAACACTTTTTCATTTGCATTAACTATACTATTACTTTTTGGATACTGATTAATTATTCTACTTCCGTCTCCTATAATAACAACATCTAAATTTTTACTTTTTAACTCTTCAGTAGTTTTTATTACATCTTGATTTATATAACTAGTTAACTTAAAATTAGAATATTCATTTTTATTTTGTTTAACAATACCTAAATATGTAGAAACATCATCAATTAATTGTCTAGTTGCTTTACCAGGAAGAGTAGTATCAGTTATTTTACTAACGGCCATATAAACAATGATTTGTGGATCATCATAAGGAAAAGCTCCTAAAAAACTTCTTACATAATTTATACTTCCTGTTAAATATCCACCATTTTCACTTGCTATTTCAGCTGTACCTGTTTTACCAATAGTTCTAACTTTATCAGTTTTATACTTGTACCCACTTGACCCCTCACTATCTAAGTTTACTACACCATCTAACAAATCTATTACTTTTTCAGTAGTAGCAATACTTGCAACTTTACCTATAACAGTTCTATTGTTTTCTAGTATTACTTTATTAGTAACCGGATCAACTACTTTCTTAACTATATATGGCTTTAATACTTCTCCATTATTAGTAACGCTAGTAAATGCTTGTACCATTTGTATAGGTGTCACACTCATTCCTTGACCAAAAGACGCATTAGCTACTTCTATTTCATAGTTAAAATCAATTTTACCAGTTTGCTCATTAGGTAAAGATATTCCAGTTTTTTTTCCAAAACCTAACTTTTTATAAAAGTCTTTTAGTTTGTCTCTTCCGAGTCTTTGACTAAGCAAAGTAGCCGCAACGTTAGAACTTGCATAGAAACCTTTATCAAAAGTCATTTCTCCCCAACCATATTTATTCCAGTCTTTAATAGTATATTCTCCTACTTTAATAGTACCAGACATGTAAGTTTCTTTTTCATCATATAGTCCACTTTCAATAGCCGCCATAAAACTAAACGTTTTCATTGTACTACCAGGCTCATAAGTATAACTTACAAATGGATCATAATAACTAGTCAAATCTTTAACGTTCGGATCAAAACTAGGGTTTGAGCTTACTCCTAATATTGCTCCAGTTTTCGCATCTACCACACTTATTGTAGCCCATTCTAAACTTGATGCTCCTTCTAAAGTTTTTATAGCTTGCTCAGTAAACATCTGTATATTTGTATCTATTGTTAAATAAATATTTTTCCCATTTACAGCTTCTACTATCTCTTCATTAGTATTAGCTATTTTGTATCCATAAATATCACTTTCATATGTTCTACTTCCATCTACCCCAGTTAAATCTTTATTAAATTCTTTTTCAAGTCCCATCTCTCCAACAATAGTTCCATCGTCCATTGTTTTAGCATACCCTAAAGTATAACTCAAGAAATTTCTATTAGGGTAATATCTTTTAACACTTTTAATAAAGTCTATACCAGGCAAATTAAGTTTCTCAATATTTTCTTTAACAAGCTCAGTTATTCCTCTTCCACCAGGACCTAATTCTACTTGATAAACATTTTCCGTATTAAGTAACTCAAGTATTCTTTCTTCAGTCATATTAATAATAGGACTAAGTGCCTTAGCAGTACTTTCTTTATCAACAACATGTTGTGGGTTATTTTTATCAGTTGTCCTATCTTCTTCTAAATAAGCTATAACGGTATAAGAGTTTACATTAACTGCAAGCACATCCCCTAAACTATCATATATCGTTCCACGACTAGCTACAATTTTTTCTTTAACAGTATTTCTATTGCTTGCAAAAGCCTTTAAATCAATTCCATCAACCTTAGGACTTAACACAACATAAGATAGTTTAAATATAATTAGGCCAAACAAAAAAACAACAACCATCAAAAAATACTTACTAATTCTTACAGTTCTTGTTTTTTTCATAAACACTCTCCTTATTCATTTATTGTTCTAACATTACTATTATTATACTCCAAACCATAAGTAGTTGCAACTGCTTCTACATTATCAAAACTAGCTAGTTCACTTATTTTCATTTCTAAACTTTGATTTAAATTTTCTTGTTTATCTATTTTCTTTTTAATACTTTCTACTTCAATGTTAGTCTTAGATAAAAGGGCACTAGAAAAAGATGTACCAAAAATATTACCAAATACTAAAATTCCTATTAATAAATATAATAATTTTTCTCCTCTTAACATTTTATCATTCTTCTTTCTAGCCATTTTTATCCCTCTTTCTTTTATATTTTTTCTATAATTCTAAGTTTTGCACTTCTACTTCTATTATTACTTTCTAACTCTTCATTACTAGCAATTATTGGTTTTCTAGTTATTAATCTAGCTTTTGCTTTCATCTCTATTGGTACAACTGGAAGATTCTTACTTACTTCATCATCACTACACAACTTCTTAAATGTGTTTTTAACAATTCTATCTTCTAAACTATGAAATGTAATAACACACATTCTTCCACCACTTTTAAGTAAGCTAAACGCATCTAATAAAGACTTTTCTAAAATATCTAACTCATGGTTAACTTCAATTCTAATTGCTTGAAAAGTTTTCCTTGAAGGGTTACCCTTTCTTCTATAGCTTTCAGGAACATTATTTCTTATGACTTCAGCTAGTTCTAATGTTGTATTAATTGGTCTAGCATTTATTATTCCTTTAGCTATACTTTTAGCGTTTACTTCCTCTCCATAGTTAAATAAAATATCTACTAAATCTGTATAAGAATACAAATTTACTACTTTATAAGCATCTAACTCTTGTCTCTTATCCATACGCATATCTAACTTCGCGTCGTTATGAAAACTAAACCCCCTGTCAGTTTCATCAAGCTGAGGACTACTAACTCCTAAATCAAACATAATACCATCAACTGGAGTATTAACATATTCTAACATATTTTTAAAATTAGTATGAAATATTTTAAAGTTAGAACCAATTTTACTTAATTTTTCTGTACTATATTTAACTGCTTCCTCATCTTGATCAAAGGCGAATAAGAACCCCTTCTCTTCTAACCTTTTCAAAACTTCCCCTGAGTGACCAGCATATCCTAAAGTCCCATCTATATAAGTTCCATCTGGTTTTACATTTAATCCTAAGATAGTCTCCTCTAATAATACACTCTTATGCTTCATTTGAACCTCCAAACAAATTCTCTGCCATGTCACTAAAATTATCAATATTATTAGAAACAAACTCGTCGTATAAAGTTTTATCCCAAACTTCTAATCTATCTCCTACACCAATTATTACACAGTCTTTAACTAAAGATGCATAACTAACTAAATTAGCAGGTAAATTAATACGACCCATCTTATCAAACACAATAGTAGATGCTCCACTAAAAATAAATCTATTAACATTTCTAGCATCACTCTTAGTAAATGGTAAAGTTGCTAACTTATTTACTATCTTATCCCATTCATTTTTAGGATATATTGCTAAGCACTTATCAAGTCCTCTAGTAATAGTAGCCCCTTCTAACTCACTTCTAAGCTTAGACGGAATAATAAGTCTATTCTTATTATCAATAGTATGATTAAATTCGCCCATTAACATAAGACCACCACTTTCTTCCACTTCACTCCACTATCTACCACTATTCTACAAGATTATTTTAATTAAGTAAAGACTAAAACACAAATTTCCAAAAAAAAATAACAACTTTACATATATTTTGTAAAGTTGTTATTTTCTAACATACCAATACTCTCCACTTCTTCCATCAGTTGGATACGTTCCATAGTCATCAACTACGTTTTCGATTAAACTATTTTTTTCATCTAAGAAACTAGTGCTTGTCCCATTATAAACATACCAGTAACTTCCACTTTTGCCATTAGACGGATAAGAATCATTTGAAGTACTACTAACAAGTCCATAATTTGTGCTTCCTTTGCTGTAACTAGTTGTACTACCATTTGAGACATACCAGTAACTTCCACTTATTCCATTACTAGGGTATGCACTGCTAGAAGTGCTAGAAACAGTTCCATAGTTTGTTGTTCCCTTATAAGAAGAACCTGGTATAGTTGTTACTTCTTTCTTTTTGCTAGGAAAAAAGCAATGATTATAACTATTCCATTTTCCAAAATAAATGTAACTTCCTTCTGCTGCTGTTCCTTCAGAATTAAGAGGTGCTCCCCATACATTATTTTGTGTACTTAACCCATAAAAACCTCTTCCACCTGTATATTGATATCTTCCATTTATTAATACTGGCGTTGTACTTGTACACTGTACTATACTTGTATAAGTAACACAAAATCCACTTACACTACTTTCACTTTCTCTATAAGTTGGTTGAGTTACAACAGCATTATACTTTGTCCAATTATAAGTAACAGATGTATTAACGTTATACTTATTCCAATTATAATTTGTTTGTTCTTTTAAACTATATTTACTCCACTCACTTTTAGTGATATTTAAATTACAATTAACATCACTTACAACATTATTAATTTTTACTATATTATCAGTTATACTATAATTTGCATTACTACATGTTAAACTTGCTTGTTTAATTGTATACCCTTCGTTTGGAGTTATAGTAAACTCTGCATTTTTGCTTTTTTCTACTGTTAAGTTTGTA
>DOEC01000030.1:0-6620 GCA_003524085.1 Bacillota bacterium
CCTATCTTACTAGCAAGATCTTTCTGAGTAAGTTTTTCTTTGTTATAAGCATTATATAATAGTCTATACTTTTTTACATTTCTACCAACAATTTTTTTTAACTCAACACTGTTCATACATTACCTCTTTCTACATCTATTATGTGTATTATATTATTATTGTACACATTTTTGGTGTAAAAGTCAATACTCACATTTTGAGTATGAGATAATCTAAATGGTGATGAGATGAGTAAATATAGAATTAGAGAACTTAGGGAAGATAATGATTTAACTCAGAAAGAGGTAGCTAAATTATTAAATACTACACAGCAACATTATAGTAGGATTGAGAATGAAACTACTGAGATTACAGCTGATAGAGTTATTAAACTTGCTGATTTTTATAAAGTTAGTACTGACTATGTTTTAAAGCACAGTGAAAAGAAGGCTAATAAATGAGAAAGTATAGAATTAGAGACTTACGAGAAAATAAAAATTTACCACAAAAGGTAGTAGCAGATGTTTTGGGTTTATCACAACAACAGTATAGTAGAGTTGAGAATGAAGAAGCAGAAGTTACTGCTAAACATTTGATTAAATTAGCTTTTTTTTATGATGTGAGTGTTGATTATATTTTGAAGTTAAGTGATATAGAAAAAAGATAGAAATGAATCTATCTTTTATTATTTTAAAAATTTATTTTATAGACGCCTATTAAAGTTATAGGAGGAAGATTTATATTTATTAGGAAGTTTTTTGTCTTCCTAGTATATTATATGTTTCTTAATACTTTTGAATAGTAAATATGTCTATTTCCATTTCCAAGAAGTTATTTCTTTCATGTCACATCCGTATGTTGTTATGTGTTTTTTGTGTTTTTCTAACATAGATACGCAATATTCTTGAAGGCTTTTATCTTTTTGAAGTTTTGGTACATATTTGATTATGTCTAGAATTAAGTGATATCTATCAATTTTATTTAGTACTCTCATATCAAATGGTGTTGTTATTGTTCCTTCTTCAATGTAACCTCTTACGTGCATATCTTTGTTAGTTCTGTTGTATGTTAGTTCGTGTATTACGTTAGGGTAACCATGGAAAGCAAATAGTATTGGTTTGTTTGTAGTAAATAGTTTATCATATTCTTTGTCAGTTAAACCATGTGGATGTTTATCATTGCTTTCTAGTTTCATTAAGTCTACAACATTTATTACCTTTATTTTTAATTCAGGCTTTTTTTCTTTAAGAATAGAAACTGCAGCTAGAACTTCTAATGTTGGAGTGTCACCAGCACAGGCTAAGACTATATCTGGAGTTTTACCATTAGTTGTGCTTGCCCATGATAATTCGTCTACACCTTTAGTACAGTGCTTGATTGCTTCTTCCATTGTTAGCCATTGTGGTCTCATATGTTTTGATGCGACTACTAGGTTGATATAGTTTTTAGTTCTTGAAATATGAGCAAATGTTGAAATTAGTGTGTTTGTATCAAAAGGTAAGTATATTCTAATTGTGTCACTTTTCTTAGGAAGTAAGTGATTAATGAAACCTGGGTCTTGATGTGTGAAACCATTATGATCTTGTTGCCAACAGTGGCTTGTAAGTAATATATTTAAACTTGATAATTCTTTTCTCCAAGGTATTTCTTTAGCCATTTTTATCCATTTTGCATGCTGACTAACCATAGAGTCAATAATTCTTACAAATGCTTCATAGCTGTGGATAAATCCATGTCTCCCTGTTAATAAGTAGCCTTCTAGCATTCCTTCACAAGCGTGTTCTGATAATATACTATCTATTACTCTTCCGTTTCTTCCAAGTAGTTCATCTTGTTTTATAATTTTTGTGTTCCATTTTCTTGTTGTTGCTTCAAATACATGATTAAGTCTATTTGATAGTGCCTCGTCTGGGCCACAAATTATATAATTGTCTTTATTAAGTGAAATGACATCTTTTATATATGCACCTAAGTTTCTCATGTCTTCACTTTGTGTTTGTCCACGTTTTACTTTTAGTGCGTATTTGTCTAAGTTTTCAGGCAAGATTAGTTCTTTTTTTATTCCACCATTTGTGCTTGGGTTTAGTCCACATGTTTTTTCTAAAGGTGGGCAAAATGATTTTATGTCTTCTTTTATTGTACCATCTGTGTTAAATAATTCTTCTGGTTTGTAGCTTTTAAGCCAACTTTCTAGAATTTTTAGGTTACTTATATTTTCTTTATTTACTATTATTGGTACTTGGTGTGATTTAAATGTTCCAACGACTTCTTTAGGACCAGTCCAACCTTTTGGTGTTTCAAGTATTATCATTGGATAGAATGGTCTAAATGTGTGAGTTTTGCTTTCTTTTTTAATTTTGTTTATGTATGATATTATTTCATCTAATGTTTCAACCATTAGTTTATGCATTTTTTTAGGGTCATCGCCTTTAACTAAGTAAGGCTTATATCCCATTCCTTGAAGGTATGCAAATAGCTCGTCTTTTGGAATTCTTGATAAGATAGTTGGGTTTGCAATTTTGTAGCCGTTTAGGTTTAGTATTGGTAAAACTATTCCGTCTGTTTCAGGGTTTATTAGTTTGTTTAATTGCCAACTACAGGCAAGTGGGCCAGTTTCAGATTCACCGTCTCCAACTACACAGCACGCGATTAAGTTTGGGTTATCTAGTACTGCACCATATGCATGGCTAAGGCTGTAGCCAAGTTCTCCACCTTCGTTTATACTTCCTGGAACTTCTGGAGTAACGTGTGATCCTATTCCACCTGGAAAGCTAAATTGTTTAAATAGTTTTTTTAGTGATGTTTCGTCGCCTTCTTTAAATTCTGGATACATATGAGCGTATGAGCCATCAATATAATCATTTGCTACCACGGCTTGTCCACCGTGTCCAGGACCTGAAATGTATATCATGCTTAAATCATATTTTTTAATTATTCTTTGTAAGTGTGCGTAGACAAAGTTCTGTGCTGGTGCGGTTCCCCAGTGGCCCACTACGTTTGGTTTGATGTCTTTTATATCAAGTGGTCTAGTAAGCAATGGGTTATCCAGTAAGTATAGCTGTCCGACTGAAAGGTAATTTGCTAATCTAAAGTATCTATCTAACTCATTAATTTCTTCTTTAGTTATTTTCTTCTTCATTTGTTCCTCCTAGGTACGATTTCAAGTCTTCCATTTGAAAGCCTTTAAATTCTATGTATTTGCTTGTGCTTATTGTGTTTTCTTGGCCATAGTAACTTCCTGTGTTTGTTATAATTATAAAGAATGGCAAGTCTTTTTTTAGTTTTTCTTCATTTATATATGTGAAGTCTGTTATATCTTTATTATCTATGTAGTATGAGTTTTCAAGTGTGTTAAGCTTGCTTTCTATAATCATGCACTTATAGTCACAGCTGTTTGGTTTTACGTATATGTAGTTAGTTTCTTGTGTGTTAAATAATTCAGTTAGTTTTTGAAATGTTATTTTTTTTGTTTTTAGTAGTTCATTTGTATTTGTTTCAAAGATATGTTTGCTTTCTTTAAAGTATGAGTTGAATTCTTTTATAAACGTGTTTTCTTTGTCTTTGTAAAAATAGTATGTTTTGTCACTCATATTTAATGCAAGGGTGTCTGTTGTCCCTGATAGTATTGTAAAAGCACGGCCACAGTTTAGTTTTACGATTCTTGTTTTATCGTTATATGTGTAGTTGCTGCAGTTATTTAAGTCTAAATTAGATACGTTTGAAACGATTACGTCTTTTGTTATCATCATGCTTTCGTATTCTCCAGTATTTGTGTTAAATAGGTAATACGTATTATTTAGTATATCTTTACTAGGTACTTCTTTTGGCTGGTTAAATAGTCCTAAAAACCCAAGCGTAGTAAATATTATTATTAATGTTATATATGTAATTATCCTTTTCACTTTTTTCCCTCTTTCTATTATAGATTAATTATATCAAAAGTTAGTTTTTTTTTAAAGTGTTTTACTTGATTTTCATATACTATTTATGGTATAATTTGTGTTCTTGTGCTTAAAAGGAGGAAAACGTGAAATATATTGATAAATTAAATAAGTTAATTTCAAGTGTGACTGGAATGGAAGGACCTTATGGAAGCTTGTTAATAGATACGATTTTGTTATTTGTTTTGGTAAAGCTAGTTGAGAGGTTATTTAATTTCTTTTTTGGAAAAGTTGTTAAGAAAAATAAGACTAGGTTTAGTTTTAGAAAGAAAGTGAGTTTTGTATGTAATTTGTTTTTGGTCATTATGAATATTATTATTTGGGAAGACTTTTTGTTAAAATTTATTACACTTTTTAGTTTTGTATCAGCGGCAATAGCTTATAGTCTTAGGGATACTATTATTAATTTTTTTGCTGGTATTTATATAAGACTAGCTAAACCGTTTCAAATTGAAGATAGAATTATGATAAGTGGGCATATTGGAGATGTTGTTAATATAAGTAATTTGAGTTTTGAAGTTTTGGAGGTGGACGCAGATACCTTTCAAAGTACAGGTAGCATTGTGCACATTCCTAATTCTAAGGTGATAAGTGAGCCTCTTGTTAATTATGTGAAAGTATTTAAGTATGTTTGGAATGAGACTGAAGTTAAAGTTAGCGCAGTTAGCGATATTAGAAAAGTTAAGGGTATTTTATATAATATTGTTAACAATAATGATATTATAAAGAGTATACCTAGTAAGATGGTTAATGAGTTAAATAATAATAGTAATTACAGAATCTATTATAACAAACTTGAACCAATTGTTTATACAGATATCACGGACAAGTACGTAAGTATGCATATTAGATATTTGGTTCATCCTAAAAAGAAGAGAATTGTGGTTAATGATATAAATAATCAGCTTTTAAAGCTAAATAATGATGGAGTAATAGATTTATATATGGAAAAATAGGACAACTAATTTTAGTTGTCCTTTATTAATAATGTTTCGTTTTCGTATAGTTTTATTTTGTAGTATGATGTTTTTAAGGCTGTATAGGAAAATGAGAATTTTTGTAAGTTATTAACTTTGATGGTAAGTTCTTCGTTTGCTTTTTTTAGAGCGACGTTTTCTTTTGTTAGTTCATCAATTTGTTTTTGTAATTTTTCTAAGTCTTTTGAGTCATCTTCTTTTGATTCTTCTTTATAAAATAACAAGCCTTTTGTAGCTGATGTGTTTTTTGATATTGTTTGGTCAACATATACGTATGTGCATTCAATTGGATTTATTTTGTTGCCATTTTTATAAACTTCATAATGTAAGTGATTTCCCGTTGAGTAACCGGTGTTACCCATAAGCCCAATTTGTTCTCCTTTTTTGACTGTGTCTCCTACGTTTAATGTTACGCTTCCATAAGCTAGATGAGCATATAGTGTATGATATTCTTCATTGTGTTTTATTTTGACATAATTACCATAGTTTGGTGTATCGGCATCTGTTTTGTTATAGTTTTTTACTACAGCCACTACTGTGCCATCTTCTGCCGCGTGAACTGGCATATTTGAGCCACCATAGTTAGAGTTCCAACCTAAATCTAATGCTTTGTGAGTAGTGCTATAATATTGTGTAATTGCTATGTAATTTGTAGGATATTTAAACATCATGATTTATCACTTCTTTCTATTGTTATTGCATCTTCTATGTTACTCAATGACTTAAATATTTTATCTTCGAATGTTTTGTATACTGCATCTGCACCGATAAAGCTTATCAGTCCTACCCATAGTGTTTCATATATTTTTAAGTCTGTGAAAGACAAACTAAATAAGATACCAATTATCATAGATATTAAGAAACATTTTGTACACATGTGTTTTTTACATTTAGTTCCTTCTTTTATTCTTTGTATTAAAGAAGTTGATATTATTGAGGATGCAATTGAAATTATTAATATATTTTTGAGTAATGTTATATTTAACATATTATCACCTTCAATATATTATATGATAACGCTAATTACTAGTACGGGTTCTTGTGTATACAGAAAAAACGATTTGAATTGATCAAACCGTTTGTTTTTTATTCTGGGGCGCTATGTGGGAATCGAACCCACGCATACCAGAGCCACAATCTGGCGTGTTAACCACTTCACCAATAACGCCATGTAAATTGTATTATACATTATCTTTATTTAAAAATCAATAGTTTATTGAATTTTTTGCACAAAAAAAGTAGGCAACTTGCTATTTTCGCTTACACTATCTTCGCCGTTAAAGTGCTTAACTTCTGTGTTCGAGATGGGAACAGGTGTGTCCACTTTGCTATCGTCACCTACAAAATTATTATACCATAATCGTTCTCTCAAAACAAGATAATGTGATTAAATATCAAATTAAAATTAGTTAATTTGTCGATCTATTAGTACTAGTCAGCTCAAAATATCACTATTCTTCCACCTCTAGCCTATCAACCATGTAGTCTTCATGGGATCTTATTTCTTAAAGAAAGGGAAAACTCATCTTGAAGAGGGCTTCCCGCTTAGATGCTTTCAGCGGTTATCCCATCCGTACATAGCTACTCAGCGCTGCCACTGGCGTGACAACTGATACACCATCGGTACGTCCATCCCGGTCCTCTCGTACTAAGGATAGCTCTTCTCAATTTTCCAGCGCCCACAACGGATAGGGACCGAACTGTCTCACGACGTTCTGAACCC
>DOEC01000030.1:6851-7503 GCA_003524085.1 Bacillota bacterium
TTTAATGGGCGAACAGCCCAACCCTTGGAAGCGACTACACCTCCAGGATACGACGAGCCGACATCGAGGTGCCAATCCCCACCGTCTATATGAACTATTGGGTGGGATCAGCCTGTTATCCCCAGGGTAACTTTTATCCGTTAAGCAACGACCATTCCATACTGAATCGCAAGATCACTATGCCCTGCTTTCGCATCTGCTTGACTTGTAGGTCTCGCAGTTAAGCTCCCTTCTGCCATTACACTCTTCGAATGATTTCCAACCATTCTGAGGGAACCTTTGGGCGCCTCCGTTACATTTTGGGAGGCGACCGCCCCAGTCAAACTACCCATCAGACACTGTCCCCCTACCGGATTACGGTAGCAGGTTAGAAATCAAATATATCAAGGGTGGTATTCCAAGGTTGACTACTCTAAGGCTGGCGCCTTAGCATCAAAGTCTCCCACCTATCCTCTACATGACATACCTGATTTCAATATCAAACTGTAGTAAAGCTCCATGGGGTCTTTCCGTCCTGTTGCGGGTAACCTGCATTTTCACAGGTATTAAGATTTCACCGAGTCTATGGTTGAGACAGTATCCAGATCATTACGCCTTTCGTGCGGGTCAGAAATTACCTGACAAGGAATTTCGCTACCTTAGGACCGTTATA
>DOEC01000021.1 GCA_003524085.1 Bacillota bacterium
GTACAAGTAACAGGAAGTGGAACAGTGAGTGACCCATACATCATAAGTCCATCAAGTGATATAAACTTAGTTTCTTATACATTAAATGGACAAACAACAAATAAAACATATGCAGACTTACTTAAGACAAATGTAGTAAAAAATGTAACCTGTAAAAATGGAACAACAGCAACGTGGGACAATACGGATTTTTCAATAAAACTAAAGAATATACATACACCAGACTATTGTACAATAGATTTTGGAAATGGATATAGCGTTAGCTTAACAGCAACAAATGGTACAGTAAGTCCATCAAATATAACAGTTGGTTATGGTGGAAGTGCAAGTTTTACCGTAACACCTAACAGTGGATATATACTAGAAATAGATAGTCATACATGTGGCGGAACACTATCAGGAAGTACATATACAATAAGTAATGTAACAAGTGCAAAAAGTTGTAGTATAACATTTAAAAAGGCAACATTATATGCTAAGTTATTATCAGATAGGGGAATAGCAACAACAAATAGAACAACATTCAGTGCAGCATTTGATAGCACAGACCAAGTACTTTATACGGCTAAAGAAGATAATAAAACAGTATATTATTTTGCTGGAAACGCAACAACAAACTGGGTAAAGTTTGGAAAGAATGAAAATAATCAAGACTTGTACTGGAGAATAATAAGAACAAACTCTGATGGTAGTGTAAGACTTCTTTACCACGGAACAAGTACAACAGCGACTGATGCATATATAGGAAAATCAGCATTTAATGGTAGTTATAATAATATAGCATATGTAAGTTATATGTATGGTAGCCTAGGAAGTATACCAAGCGCAAGAGAAAATACAAATAACAGTACAATAAAAGGAGTAATAGATAAATGGTATAAAGATAATTTGAATACAAATTATGGAAAATACATAAGTACAACAGCAGTATACTGTAACGATAGAAGTACATCAGATAATACATACTTTGGAGCAAGAACAAGACTAGATACAAATAAAACACCAAGTTATGACTGTTCAACAACAGAAGACAAATTCACAGTAGATAGTAGTACAGGGAACGGGAAACTAACACATCCAATAGCATTAATGACAGCAGATGAAGTATCATTTGCAGGTGGAATATGGGGAAACCGTAATGCAAATGCATGGTATTTTAGGAATGCGAAGGAAGGAACATTAACAACAAGTTCTAGTAGTACAGATGCATCTTATAGTTCAACAGGCTCAACCTGGTGGTGGTTGTTGTCTCCTTTCTATTGGTATGGCAGCTACGCTTACGTGTTCTACGTGTACGGTTCGTCCGTCCCTGGCAACTTGAACCGCATCTCTGTCAACGGCATGTACGGTGTGCGTCCAGTCATAAGTTTGAAATCTTGTGTTATATGGGCTGGTGGAGATGGCTCGTCAAATAACCCATACACAATAGAAGAAACAACAAGTGGGTGTTAGAAACATCACACAAAAAGTGTGGTGTTTTTCTTATATATGATGTATAATAGAGTTTGGAGGTTATTTATGAAAACAAAAGCGCAAAAAGTTCTTGAAGAGTATATGCTTTTTAATATAAGGAAAACAGATATGTCTAGTGAAAAAACTACTATGTCAACACATTTATATGGTACTATGGTTATTGCTTTAGCTATGGATAGTGAGTTTAAATTAAGTAATGACTTTAGTGATTTATTAAAGAAGATATTATTAGGGGTACAAGACTATGACAGCAAAAATGATATACTTATGCTTAAGTATGAGATAATGGAGTATGCTTTGTCTAAAGAGTTAAGTGTGACAAATGATGTTAATCAAGTGTACGAAAAAACTAAGAAGATGTTTGGTAGTAGAGACAGTGTTAAGTGCAAAAATGTAATAAAGTTTTTTAAACATAATATGGTTTTACATCAAAAGAAAAGAAGTGGCTGGGATAGTAAGCACTTTGATGTCAGTGGTAAAGTAGAAACAGTGAGTGATCATGTTTATAGTACTATGAAGTTAGCACAAGCGATTAATAAACATTATAATTTAGATGTTAATATAGATAAAGTTTTAAAAATGTTATTAGTGCATGAGTTTGGAGAAATATTAATTGGAGATATAACACCTTTTGATAATGTTACAGTAGAAGAGAAAAAAAGTATTGAGCACAAAGCATTTAAGAATGTAGTAAGTATGCTTTCTAATAGAGAAGAGTTATATAATTTAATGATAGAATTTAATGAACACATTACTAAAGAAAGTAAGTTTGCTTATATGTGTGATAAATTAGAAGCACCACTTCAAGCAAAAGTGTATTTTGATAAGGGTAGATTTAAAGAGTTAAATGAGTATACAAATAATATAGTGTTAGCTGATCCAGAAATAAAAAAGTTTATTAAAAATGGAGCATCTAATGCTTATCAAATATGGTATTTTTATAACATAGGATTAATTGATGACGAAATATATAAAGATGTAATTTTAACTAGTAAATACACAAATACTAATCTAAAGAAGGCATATAGATAAACACTTGAAATTATGGTGTTTATTCTTTTTTTTGAAAAATGAAACAGTAAAAGTCTGAAAAAAGAGATAGTAAACGTCTGAAAATTGAGATAGTAAAAGTCTGAAAATTGAGATAGTGAACTATTTCTTCTTGAAAAAACTTGTCTTTATTGGTATACTTATTATAGTAGAAGAAGGTAATTTATATGAATGAAAGTTATCAAAATTTTAATTATCATACACATACTAAAAGATGCTCGCATGCTGGGAATTATGAAGATGCAGAGTATGTTTATTATGCAAGATTAAATGGTATTTCTACAGTTGGGTTTACAGACCATGTACCTTTTAATCCTATAAAATTACCTGATATAAAGTCTAGAATGGTATATAGTGAAGTAGATGAGTATATAAGTAGTATTAATGCTTTAAAGAAAGATAATCCTGATATGTGTATTCTTTCCGGCTTTGAAGCTGAGTATTATCCTGAAATTGAAGAGTTTTTAGGAGAATTAAGGTCTAAAGTTGACTATATGATAATGGGAGAACACTTTTTTGAAGGGGTGGAAGTTAATAATAAAGATTATCCTCTTATTTATGCTGATATGGTTGTTAAGGGTATTGAAAGTGGAATTTTTGATATAATTGCGCATCCTGATATATTTATAAGAAAAAGAAATAGTATTAGTAGTGAAGAAGATATGAGGGTGTTTGACGAGAACACTATTCGTGCTGGTAAGATAATTGCTACTAAAGCTAAAGAGTATAATATACCACTAGAATTAAATGTAAAGTATTCTTTAGAACTTGGAAGTGAAATAATTCCTTTTTGGCAGCAAGTTAGTCAAATTAATACGAAAGTTTTATTTGGGTTAGATGCTCATGATCCTAAAGTATATAATGAGTTTTATTTAAAAAGACAATTATTATTAAGTATGTTAAATATGAAGTTTAACTTTGTAAATAAAGATTATAATCCTATTGTGGCTAGACTTCAAAATCAAAGGCTTAACTTGAATTATCAGATAAGACAGTCTAAAGCGTTATGTGTGCAAACAAGTTATGCTTCTAAGTTACTAGAATGTATATTTGATAGAATTCCTAAGTTTGAGAGTACTGAAGAAGTAAGCTACTATTTAAATGAACATTTAACTAAAGAACTAGATGATATTGCTAAAGAAGGAACTAAGAAAGATGAGGAATCTTTTAGTAGAATTGAAGAGTTATCTAGTAGTAATACTGAGCCTTATTTGAAGAGTTACTTATTAAGAAGAGTGAAGATGGAACTAGCAACTACTAATCAAGTTATAGCAAGCCAGATTAATTTAGTTAACACTATAAAGAAGAGCATAGATAATGCATTTTTAATGGGGGCATCTTCTAAAGAGGAAGTAATGGATATAGTTACAAAGTTAATTGAGTTAACATATACTAAGAACACGAGTAAAAAAAGAGTTATTTCTGAATATTTAGAGAATTTAGAAAATAATTTGGGTGGAAAGAGTACTGGTAGCAAGCTAGTTAAAGTTAATCCACTGGGGAGTACTAATGAGAAAAGTGAAGAATATAATAAGTGGAATGGCTTTGTTAGTAAGTTTTCTTTATTGCTTCTTGTTGCTTTCTTAATAGGTTTTGGTATAGGTATAGCTTATATGTTAGTTAAGTTAATATAAAAAGAGCTCATTGGTAGCTCTTTTATATTTCAAATATTACTGGCATGATTATAGGTCTTCTTCCAGTTGTTTCTATAATATATGTTTTTAATTCTAATATAACTCTGTTTTTAAGATCAGTAATAGTGTAATTAGGCTTATTTAATTCACTATTAACAATACTTTTAACTTTATTTTGAATGTCACTTAATAGTTCTTGGTTATCGTTAACTACCACAAAACCTCTTGTAGTAACATTAGGCTCGATTAAGAGTTCATTTTTCTTTTTGTCTATGTTTAGAATTAATACAAGTACACCGTCAGTACTCATTATTTTTCTGTCTCTTATTATAGAAGAACCAACGTCTCCTATACGTTTACCATCAACATATATGTCATTAATTGGTATAGATTTTGCACGTCTTACGCCATCTTTGCTTAGGGCTAGTATATCTCCATTTTTACAGATAAATGTATGATCTTTAGGTATACCGCATTCTATAGCAAGGTCTGCACTTGTTTTAAGCATTCTGTATTCTCCGTGTACTGGCATAAAGTATTCAGGCTTGAATAGTCTAAATAGTAGTTTTAGTTCGTCTTGTTTAGCATGTCCACTTGTATGAACGTTTATGTCATCTTTACTAGTAAAGACAGTGGCCCCTTTTAGGTAAAGTTTGTTGATAACTCTATTTATACTCATTGCGTTTCCTGGTATTGCACTACTAGAGAATATAATAGTGTCACTAGGCATAAGTTTGATGTTATTGTCTACTCCGTTAGCGATTCTAGATAATGCAGCTAAAGGTTCTCCTTGGCTACCTGTACAAAGTAAGCAAATATTCTCTGGTTTCATTCTGTTTGCTTCGTCAGTTGTAACAAATACGCTTTTGTCTTTGATAAGTCCACAGCTTTTAGCTATTTCCATACTGTTAACCATACTTCTACCAAATACAGCAACTTTTCTATTATTTTTAGTACAAGTATCAATTATGTGAACAAGTCTATAGATGTTAGATGCGAACGTTGCTAATATTATTCTACCTTTACATCCTCTAAAGATGTCGCTTAAGGCTTCGTCTACATCGCTTTCGCTGGTAGAGAAACCAGGCACCATTGCGTTAGTGGAGTCACTAAGTAGAAGTTTTACTCCAGCGTCTCCTAGGCGTGCCATTTTACTTAAATTAGCCATCGGTCCTATTGGTGTCAAGTCAAATTTAAAGTCACCAGTTGTAACAATTCTACCATTTGGTGTCATAATGCTTATTCCGTAACTATCAGGAATTGAGTGAGTAGTTCTAAAAAATTCAATTTCAAAATTCTTGAATTTTGGTTTAGTACTCTCATCAAACATAACTATGTTAGAATAGTTTACATTTCTATCAGTTAGTTTATTTTTAATAAGTTCAACTGCTACTTTAGGAGCATATATAACTGGTATGTTAACGTCTGTTAATAAATAAGGTATACCACCAATATGATCTTCATGTCCATGTGTGATTAGTAAAGCTTTAACTTTGCTTTCGTTTTCCTTTAAAAATGTATAATCAGCTAGTACATAGTCTATACCAGGCAAGTTATCTTCTGGAAACATAACTCCAGCATCTATTACGATAATTTCATCTTCATGCATAATTGCATACATATTTTTACCGACTTCTCCGAGCCCGCCTAAAGCGAACACAAAAGTCTCACTTTCTTGTGTTTTCATAATTTTTTTCCTCCAATTTATTTCTAAAAAGAAATCTATAAGTGATATTAATTATACTACAAAAGTCTTAAAATGTCTAGCATTAACCATAAACTCATGATATAATTGGTGTGGAGGCTATAAAATGGGAATATTTGATAAACTTAAAAATTTAATTAAAAATGATAATAAAGATAATATAGAAAAATATGATAAGGGTTTATCTAAAACTAGGGAAGACTTTGTTAATAAGCTTAACCTTCTTGGGATAAAATATACTAAAGTAGATGATGCATTTTATGAAGAGTTAGAAGAAATTCTAATAATGGCTGACTTGGGAACTAAGACTACTTTTAAATTTATGGATAAACTTAAAAAGAGAGTGAAGGAAGAAAATATTACTGATTTTAATTATTTAAAGGAAGTCATAGTAGATGAGTTGTTCTTAATATATGTTAATGGACAGCAGTTAACAAGTAAGATTAATTATAATAAAGATGGGCTTACTACGATACTTTTTGTGGGAGTTAATGGAGTAGGAAAGACTACTACTATAGCAAAACTAGCAAGTAAAATGAAGAGTGAACAAAAGAAAGTTATATTAATAGCAGCAGATACCTATAGGGCAGGCGCAGTGGATCAATTAAAGGAATGGGCTCTTAGAATAGGAGTAGAGTTCTACGGAACAGAAGAAACAGACCCAGCGAGTGTAGTGTTTGACGGGCTTAAGAAAGCTGAAGAAATAAAAGCAGATGTTGCTTTAATAGATACTGCTGGTAGACTACAGAACAAGGAAAACTTAATGAAAGAACTTGAGAAAATTAAAAGAGTAATAGAAAAAGTTACCGAAAGAAGTGTAGATGAGACACTGCTTGTGATAGACGCATCAACCGGGCAAAATGGGATAAGTCAAGCAGTTAGTTTTAAAAGTATATGCGATATTACCGGGCTTGTGCTAACAAAACTTGATGGAACGGCAAAAGGTGGAATTGTGCTTTCAATTAAAGATACTGTAGGGTTACCTGTTAAGTTTGTAGGCTTTGGAGAAAAAGAAAGTGACTTAATACCTTTTGATATAGAAAGTTATATTTATGGGCTATTTAAGGAGTGGAAGTAATGGTAGAAGAAAAGCTAATATATGATGGTTATGTAAAAATATATGATGTAAGAAAAGAGAAAGATGGGAAAGTTATAGAATACACTAAAGTTCATTTAAGAGGGTCTTCTTGTGGAATAGTAATAAATGAAGAGGGAAAGATGGCTTTAGTTACACAGTATAGACCTATAATTGGAATGGAAACATTAGAAGTACCTGCTGGGACTTTAGATAAGGGTATATCACCAAAAGAGATAATTATAGAAGAGTTAGAAGAAGAGTGTGGAATAGCTAAAGAAGATATAATAAGTATAACTGATAAACCAGTTCTTACTTATAAAATAATAGAAAATATGTCTGATGGAGAAATGCATATATTTTTAATTAAAGTAAAAACAAGAAATAATAAACCTAAAGAAGAGGATGACGTAGACGAGGTTAACTTCTATACTTTGGAAGAGATAGAAAGTCTTATTAATAAAAGAATAGTAACAGACCCTAAGACATTAATAAGTTATTTCTTATATAAGGATATGATAAAATGAGTGAAAGAGATTATTTAATGGATTTGTATGATATTTATAAAGATTTATTAACTGATAAACAAAGAGAGTATTTTCAAAATTATTATTTTGAAGATTTAACTCTTCAAGAAGCAAGTGATGAGTTAAATGTAAGCAAGCAAATTATAAGTAAGACAATATTACAAGTTACTAATAAACTTAAGAAGTATGAAAGTACATTACATTTAAATAAAATATATAATGTACTTACTGTAATAAGAGAAACTACAACTGATGAGAACATAAAAAAGGAATTAGATAAATTACTCTAATTCTTTTTTAATATTTTAACTACTTTTTCTTCAGTTTGATAACTACTTAAAAGACTTTTATATTCTTCTACAGTTATTTCACCATTTTTAAGTTTACCTTCTAGGTAGTATTCATTTTTTACTGCATAAGGTACATCACTTACTTTAAAGTAGTCTTTAAAAGTGTTAACATCTTTGATATTAGTGATTAAATCAAACTTTCTATTCATTAACATAATTAGTGAATAAAGTGATTCAACTATTTCAATAACTGGTTTAACTATATAAGTTTTACCATTTTTATCAATAGTACTAGGTGCGTAAATGTAATGTACTTCGTTGTCTTCCTTTACAATTTTATAATGACTAGCATTATTATCAAGTATAAAGCTTTTAATAAATGCTTTTGTTTCGTCACTATTTAATTTCGTTCTAATTAATGCAAGTTCAAAAAGTTTTTCTGTGTTATTGTATAACCCACTTTTATAAAACCATTTGTCGTCACTAGCTATTAACTTATAAAAAGTTAAACTATCACTTTCTAACCATGAATTAATAAGTACTCTTTTAAAGTTAGTGATTTTTTCTATATCACTTTTAATATCATAAAACATATACTCATGATTTGGGTCGTTTACTACTTCAGTTACATTTTTCTCCTTATTAGGTGTATATTTTTTAGTTTTTCTAAAATCCATTTAAAAAATCCCTCCCTGCATTTTAATTATATTACAAATAAAAAAAATTATCAATTAAGTTATGTCAATAATATGACAACTATAATCAATAATCTTCAAAGAGTTTACTAATCGGTATATCTAAAGTATCAGTAATTCTACCAAAAGCAAAGATAGCAATGTGTTTATTTCTGTTTTTATTTTCCATATCACAAATATATTGTCTAGATTAGTCATTTTTCCAAGCATATCTTGAGTAAATCTCTTTTCTGTTCGTATTTTTTTAAATTTTTTCTAATTACATCATAGTAGTAATTGTCGTCATGCTTAACTACAGTTTTTATCATTATTTTATTTCCTATAATAATTTTCTCGATTTCATTAACTTAACTGTGTCTAAGGCATATTAAAAGAGTTCAAACGAACTCTTTTATTTTGTTTTGTAAACACTGTTATAACTGCTTTCAAGTTTGCTGTCTGTGATGTTCATTTCGTATTTTTCTCTAAGTGCTACTAGAGCTTTACTTGCAAAACTTGAATCATTTTCTATTTTTTCATTTGCGATTTTAGCTATAACGCTTGTTTTAACTTTGTCTAGTTCTGGCTTATCTTCTTGTTTAGTCTTATAAACGATGTGGTAACCATATTGTGATTTAACTGGTGTAGTAGAGTACTTTCCAACTTCAAGTTTAATTGCAGATTCCAAAAAGTTTTTGTCTAAGTTACTTCTATCATTGAAAGTATTTAGTACTCCGCCTTTTTCACTGTTACTTGAGTCATCTGAGTATTCTTTAGCTAAATCTTCAAATTTTTCACCTTTTTTAAGTTTTTCAATTATTTCTTTAGCTAATTTTAAAGCTTTTTCTTCGGCTGCTTTTTTTTCTGAGTCACTCATTTTGTCTGTTGCTTCACTTGCTATTAAGATGTGACTTGCAGTAATGTCTCCAACTACATAGTCTTTATAGTAATCGTTAATTTCTTTATCGGTAACTTGTTTTTTTGCATAGTCTTCTGTCCAAGCATTTCTTCTGTAGTTAAGTCTAATGTATTCTTTTAACTCGTCTTCAGTTGAAACACCAAAGTAGTAAGCCATGTAGCTTTTAAAGTTATCTCCCCATTGTTTTTTGTAAGAATTAAACATATTATCTACATAATCTTGTTCACTATCAGTTTTAGAGTATTCTTTACTTAATAATTCTGTATCAATAAGATTAACTAAAACTTCAACTCCGTGCTTATCTTTTAACTTTTCGTATAAAGTTTCAGCACTAATGCCTGCGTTATCTTTAAATGTAACAACGCTTTGTTTTCCATCACTTAATTTAGCTGTTCCACATCCTGTAGTTAAGCCAAGTACTATAACAAGTAATATAGCTTTTTTAATTTTTTTCATATTTATCCCTCCAACACTAACTATTCTAACAAAATTTATTAGAAATTACAAGATTAAGCACTCACACTTTTTAAATATTTGCTTATAATAAAAGTGTAAAGATAAAAAAGGAGGAATGACTAATGAACTGTTGTTGCAAAAATAACGGAGTAGGAGGAGCAGCATTCGCTTTAGTATTATTCATTTTATTAGTAATCATACTAGGTGCATTTATCTAGTTTAGGGGAGGTGTTATTTATGAATAATTGTTGTAATGTAAATCCATGTGGAGGAAATTATGGTAATAGTTTCTTTATAATATTAATTCTATTTATACTTTTAGCTATAATATTTGGTGCATTTGTAGGTTGGTAACCTATAATGTGATAAAAAGGTACTTCAACGTATCTTTTTCTTTACATTAAAAGACTTGTATGGTATTATATTAACCATTAAGTAGGTGGAAGTATGTATAATTATTATATTAAGTTACTGGGCTATCCTGATGTGCCTGAGTTTTTAAAAAAGTATCTTACTGTGCCATCACTTGTGAGATTAAAAGGCATAGGTTACTTTTGTGGAATGGATTATGCGTCAAAGGATGTTTATGATTTTAAAGGTTATATTAGTAGGTATATGCATTCTTTAAGTACAGCACTTTTGGTATACAAGTTAACTAGTGATAAAACGTATACACTTCAAGCTTTATTTCATGATGTGTCTACACCTGTATTTTCTCATGTGATAGATTATATGAATAAGGATTATTTTTATCAAGAGAGTACTGAAGAGTTTACTGAGTTTATTTTAAAAAATGATAAAGTACTTCTTAGATATTTAGAGATGGACAATGTTAAAGTAGAAGATTTAATTAATTATAAGTCTTCAAGTATAGTGGACAATAAAAGGCCTAAAATGTGTGCGGATAGGTTAGACGGGATAATATTAAATGGGTCATATTGGACTAAGACACTTACTAAAAGAGACATATTTTATATACTTAGAGATACAGAAGTTTATTTAAATGAATGTCACGAACTAGAGATAGGTTTTAAAACAGAAGAAGTACTTAACAAAGTAGTGTTAACAAATGATTTGATTGATAAAGAGATGCACTCTAGTTATGATACATATATGATGGAGTTACTCGCTAGTATTACTAGGTATTTAATAGATAAAAGGTATATTGGGTATGAAGACTTGTATTTCTATACTGAAAGAGAACTTTTTAAAAGAATGTGTAAAATAAATGATAAGACTTTACAGAGTAAAATGTACGAATTTAGACATATTTTAAAGAGTGATATACCTTGTGTTATGAGTGAAAATATAAAAGTGAGAAAGGTTAGTCCAATTCTAAATGGGCAAAGGAGATGATAGTAATGATTAAAAATAAAGTGTTTATAGTTGAAATTAATACTCTTAGCAAGAGAATTGTAAAAATTATACCTGCACTAGGTAGGCCAATTGTGATAAATAATAAAGAAAATAAAGTGTCAACTTTACTTTATACTGATGGGATTATTTTAGATACTAAGACTAGGTCTTATTCTGTAAGGGAATACAAATATAAGGAGGAAGTAATTAAGGGAGATTTAATACTTGATGTTACTGAGGTTAAAATAGAAGATCCTACATTTATTTTAGAAGTAACTTTAAAGAATACTTGGCTTGAAGGGAAACACGTAAGTGGTTACTTTGATGTAGTAGATGATACTTCTATTTATATAGTAAATCCTAATGATAAGGAAGCTTTAAGAAAAGCTAAGGCTACTATTAATCATATGAAAACTGATGTTAATGATATTCAAAGTATACTTGAGTTAATTATGTATAAAGATGATACTTATGCTAGCTATTATGAAATTAATAAAAATGTTTACAGTTTAAAGAAGTTAATATAAAGTTAGTGTTGAAGAGAATGCTTATTAATGATAAAATGATATTAGAACAAAAAAGGTAAGTGATTTAAATGGAATATGTTATAGTAATAGCAGTAATAGTTTTAATTGGAATTATATGTTGGGGCATTTATGAAAATAATCATGTTATTGTAACTAATTATGAATTAGATTCAAAAAGAGTACCAAGAGATATGAAAGGGTTAAAGATTGTTCAGTTAAGTGACTTACATAATATTAGGAATGAAGAGTTAAGAGCGAGTATACTTTATAAAGTGAAATGTATAGAACCTGATTTAATTGTGTTTACTGGAGATATGTTAGAT
The DNA here is from genome assembly GCA_003524085.1 of Bacillota bacterium. Taxonomy (GTDB): domain Bacteria; phylum Bacillota_I; class Bacilli_A; order RF39; family UBA660; genus CAG-628. Next base: position 12,010 of record DOEC01000021.1, read on the forward strand.
AAATATAGACCCAATGTTAAGATAGCTTTAGATTTTATGCAGAAACTTAGTAATATAGCTCCTACTTATTATACTTTTGGAAATCACGATTATAAGGCTAAAGATAGATTGCATTTATTTAATAGTCTCTATGATTTTAATGAAAATATAGCAAGTAATAATGTTTTTGTATTTAAACACAAAAGACAGAGAATGAATATAATTGCACTAGAAGACCCTGTTAAAGCGCAGAGATATAATAAAATATATGGGCTACCTAAACAGTCTAATAAAGAGATAGTTAATGAGGCACTTGAAGAGTTAAAGTATAATCATAGAAATTTTACTATACTTATTTCACATAGACCTGACTTTTATAAGGAATATGATAGAAAAAATATAGATTTGGTGTTTACAGGACATGCTCATGGGGGACAATTTAATATTCCACCATTCGGTCCACTTTATGCACCAGGGCAGGGAATACTACCAAAATATGCTGGTGGAATGTATGATTTAAAACATACTAAAATGATAGTAAATCGTGGCATAGGTAACAGCGCTTTTCCATTTAGATTAAATAATAGACCTGAAATTGTTGTGGTTACTTTAAAAAACAGTTATTACTAGATTGACTGATTTTATAAAAAGTCTTGCATAAATTATTAAAATATTGTATACTATTTAATGAAAGGAACGTTCATTGATTGAATGTAAGCCTTTTTATAGCTTAACACTTATCTTTATTACTAAAGATAGGTGTCTTTTTTTCTTACTTTTTTGTAAGAAAAAGATAACCCCTTTGATAAGGGTCTCTAAGAGAGCTCTTATCACGTTATCACCTCCTCACCCCAGCTTTCCCTGAGAGAGCTAAGGTGAAAAGGCAGTCACCCAATGTAAGCGTTCCTTGTTTTGTAGTCTAACATATAAGTTTATGTATGTCAAATAGGCCCAATTTTTAAAATTGAGGCCTGTTTTTGTCAAAACTTATAGGAGTTTTTTCAAAAAACGCTTTTAATTTATAAAATCTGTAAAGAAAAGTTTTTGTAAAAAGATTAAAAAATGTTCAATTACTAAAATATAGCTTGTTTATATCTTTCATAATTGATGTTAAACTAAATTTAAGGTATAATATTAGATGTACAGAAAGAGGTGCTTTATGTTTGATAATTTAAGTGAAAAATTAGATGGTATTATATCAAAGGTAAAAGGTTATGGTACTATTACAGAAGATAATATAAGTGAAATGGTAAGAGAGGTGCGTTTAGCACTTTTAGAAGCTGATGTAAACTATAAAATAGTTGGAGAATTTGTAAATAAGGTAAAGGAAAGTGTAATAGGAGAAAATGTTACAAAAAGTTTAAAACCTGGAGAAGTATTTGTAAGCATTTTAAGGCGTGAACTTGTAGAACTTTTAGGAAGTGATGAAAGTCCATTAATCATGAATAATGATATGACTATAGTTTTAATGTGTGGTTTACAAGGAAGTGGTAAAACAACTACTACAGGAAAACTAGGTAATTTGGTTAGAAAGAAGTTTAATAAGAAACCTATGTTTATAGCTTGTGATGTTTATCGTCCAGCTGCAATTGAACAATTAAAAACTCTTGGAAAAAGTTTAAATATTGAAGTGTATGATGAAGGAAAGGGTAATCCAGAAGAAATATCAAAACGTGGGATAGAATACGCTAAAAGTAAAGGATACGACTATGTTCTTATAGATACAGCGGGGCGTTTACAACTTGATGAAGTTTTGATGGAAGAACTTGTTAATATTAATAATGAAGTTCACGCGAATGAAATACTACTAGTAATAGATGCGATGATGGGGCAAGATGCGATTAACGTGATAACTGGATTTAATGAAAAACTACCACTTACTGGTTGTATATTGACAAAGATGGATGGTGATACAAAGGGTGGTGTGGCTCTTAGTTTAAGACATCTTACAAATATTCCTATTAAATATATAGGTGACTCTGAAAAGTTAGATGGATTAAGTGAATTTGTTCCTTCTAGAATAGCTGATAGGATACTAGGCTATGGTGATATTCTTAGTATTGCAGAAAAAGCTAGTTCTGTTATAGATGAGGAGGAAGCTAGGAATGCTGCTAAAAAAATGAAAAAGGGTAATTTTGATTTAGAGGACTTTTTATCTCAGTTAAAACAAATTAAGAAATTAGGCCCACTTGAAAACATTTTAAAATTACTTCCAGGAGCAAGAAAGATGGGGCTTAATAATATTAGTATAGACCCTAAAGTAATGGCTAGAATAGAAGCAATAATACTTTCTATGACACCTTATGAAAGAACACATCCTGAGGTGTTAAAAGCAAGTAGAAAGCAAAGAATAGCAAAGGGAAGTGCAACAAGCGTGCAAGAAGTAAATAAGCTTCTTACTCAGTTTGAAGAAATGAAAAAGATGATGAAACAATTATCAAATGGAAATATGAAGATGCCATTTTAGGAGGCTTTATAAAATGCTAAATGAAGTATTATTAAAAATGAAAGATATAGAATATGGTTATCTTTATCAAGGTAAAGATATATCAGAAACTGAAGACTTAGCAAAATATTACACACTTAATAGTCCTGAAAAGACTATTAAAGATAAAATGGGAGTTTGTTGGGATCAAGTAGAGTTAGAAAGAAAATATTTTAATGAGTTAAATGTTAAAACTAAGTCTTACTTTATATGTAATTATGATGGATCTTTTTTTCCAACACATACATTTTTAGTTGTGTTTATAAATAATAAATATTATTACTTTGAAAATGCTTGGATGCCATATAAAGGAGTAGAAGAATTTAATAGTTTAAGAGAGTTATTAAAAGAAGTTGTATCAAGATTTAATAAGATGTGTATAGACAAGTATAACTTAAAAGAAAGTGATACTGTAATTTATGAATATGATATGCCAAAATTTAATATAAGCGGAAAAGATTTTTTTACTCATTGTGAAAATGGAACAAAGATTAGTATTTAGGTAGACACCCATACAAAAAAGATAACCTTACATATGATATTATTGTAAGGAGTGAAGAAAAGTGTATCAAAATACTGGGATGTATGCTAATTATGAAGTTGAGACAAATAAGGAAACATACAAAGAAACAAAAAGTAATTACACAGATATGTCAAGCGCATCTATAGCTGGAATGGTAACACCACCAGTTTACGAGTGTCCACAAGAAAGGGTTATTCATAGAGAGATACTTCATGAAGTACCACATGTTTGTCCAATTAATACTAGAATAATTAATCATCATATTTATAGACATACTTATAGTCCTTGTTATACATGTTGTGAAGAAAATGAAGTTTGCAATGTTAATGAGGGATGCTGTAACAAATTTTAAAGTTGAGGTGAGTCCTCAATTTTTTTTTGGAAAAATATTTTATGTTTTTATTGTTAATTTTTATTTTATATATTATAATGTTTACAACTGGAGGATGTATGAAAAAAATAGTTAAATTAATGTTAGGCGTTTTATTCTTTTTAATCGTTTTTCTTCTGGTATTTGTTTTATTTTTAAGAGCGCCTATAATAAAAGATGATTATCAGGTAGGTAAGTGGTACAAAGTACTTTTAGATGGAGTTAAGGATAATAAAGGAAATGATTATTATTTTCTAATTAAAAAGGGTAGAGAAAATAAAGTAATAATAAACTTTTATGGTGGAGGATTATCAATTAATAATGAAACCGCGCTTAATAGGAAAAGTTATTATATTGATAATATTAAATATGAAGAATTAAATCATTTAGTAGGGATATCTAAAGATGATAAGGATAACCCATTTAATGACTATACTTTTATAAATATTCCCTATGTTACAGGGGACTTTCATATAGGAATGAACAGTGAAAATAAACTATTAAAGCAAGATGGATATATTAGATTTATAATGATAATGGATAAAGTTAAAGAATATATAGATAATCCAGAAGTATTGTTAGTAACTGGTTATTCAGCAGGTGGGTTTGCTTCTTCAATTCTATCTCATACTATATTTAATGATTACTTTAAAGATGTTCAAAATAAAAATGTTTTAGTGGATGCTTCACTTTTAATTAGTGATGAGTGGGAGCATATCTTGAAAGATGTTTGGAAGAGTCCAGAGTTTATAACTAGTAGAATTAAAACTAATAATATAGTACTTGATAATTTAAAGTATTTAAGTGAAAATAATAAAGATGTAAAAATAATGTATGTTAGTTCATTAAGAGATAAAACTCTTATAAAGTATCAAAATTATTTAGATAATAAGGAGTTTTCTTCTAATGTGAGTTTAGGTAAAACGTTTCAGAATAATTTGGAAGTAATGGTTAATGAGTTATTATTTTTACCAAACACTTCTGTTTATATATGGAGTGATGTAGTAGGTGATGACTTATTAACAACACATACAATTACAATGATAGATTTTGTTAATAAGAAATATAACGGAATAAAAATATCTGATTATATTGTTAATGTAATAAATGGTGATAATAAAAGTTATGGAATGGATTTGTTTATGGAGAGTAAAAGAAATGAAAGAAAAGGTATATAATTAATTAAGTAACATGAAAATTGATTATGAAGTTGTAAACCATGAAGCAGCTACTACAACTTTGTTAGCTGATAAATATATTGAAGGTAAAATTGGTGTTAGATCTAAGTCTATGTTTATGTCTGATAAAAAGAAAAGAAGGTCTATTTATACTAGATGATAATAAAAGATTAGATATTAAAAAATTAAGTGAACAAATAAATGAGAAAGGTTTAAGACTAGGAAGTGAGGAAAATTTATTTGAAAAAATGAATTTGAAATTTGGTGTAGTGTCACTTTTTGGTTTGTTAAAAAATAAGGATAAAGATATAAAGGTGTATATTGATAAGGAATTACTTAATGAAGATATCATAACTTTTATCATAATGATAATACTGCTACTGTATTTATTAAAATAAAGGATATGTTTAAATTTATTGATAATTTGGGTTTTACTTATGAAATAATTGATATGTGAGATTTATTTAACATTTTGTAAAATAATAATAATATTTAATTGAAAACATTGCTTTACTATGATAAAATTAAAGCGGTGATGATATGAAACAAAAACCTTTAAAAAATTATATAGGGCTAGGTGTGTTGTTTTTATTAGTTATAGTTCTTTTGTTTTACTTAAAATCTTGGTCAGATACTTATAAAAAGGAAAAGTATAGTAAGAGTTATTTAACGGATAAAGTAGAAGAAGTAAAACTAAGTGAGTTAGAAGTATCAACTAAAGAAATGAATGATGTACTGCTTTTAGTAACTACTACTGGTAGTAAGAAAGTTTATAAACAAGAAGAAAAGATATATGAATATATGAAGAAACAAAATTTAATAAGTAAATTTATATATTTGGATATAACAAATGAGAAAGATTATACTAGTAAGTTAAATAATATATATGGTAATATTGAAATAAGTGAAGTACCACTACTGATATACATTAAAAATGGTAATGCAATAAAAGTGATTAATAGTGATAATGGAGAAATTAAAGTGGAACTTATTACACAAATAATAAACGAGTATGAATTATAATACTCGTTTTTATATCTAAAGAAAAAATCCCATAAGGGATTATAATCTATTAAATTCGTTTTTCTTATTTAGTATAAGTATACCAACTAAGCTAACAGCTAATATACAAGCTCCAGCAATAATATAATCAGCCATTCCAGTATCTGGATTAACTACTGTAGCTTCAGTTAACTTAATAACAGGACTACATTCTTCGTCATCAATTCTATCAGAACTAGGATAAGTTCCTCTTTCAATACCGCTACTTGTAACTACTATTTGTCTATTAGTTCTAAGTCTACCAACATTAATTAGTGACTCGTCTATTACTGATTTAGTGTTTAGTGTATAAGTTAATGTAACTATATCATTAGCTTTAATATTTCCTACACCCCAAGCAATTTCGTTAGTACTTTCGTCCATTGAAGCAGAACCCATACTTGCTACTATATCTTTAATTTCAAAATTATTTAAAATATAATTATCAAATGAAATTTTAGTAGCTACAGCTGTTTTATTACTAGGAATTAAACTTACAATATTACTTTCAAAACTGATAGTACTTAAGTCTGTTGTAGTAGTTTGGTATTTTGTAGTGCTTGCAAATACATTATCAAAATTTGTATAATCAGCTAGTCCTAAACCATAAACAATTACATTAACTCCAGCAGTTTTATATGCATCTACTTGAGTTTTAATAGCTGCAATTTCGTCTGTAGTTTTACTACCCATATCACTTACAAATAAAACAATAACTTTATTTACTGTATCAGTACTAAATTTACTATTAGCTTCACTTAAAAGTGTATCGAAACTACCATTTTCACCACTTGTTAAAGCTTTTACTTCTTCTAGAGAATTACTGATATCTGTATCAAATGGTTTATACACAATGCCTTCATTAGTATTAGTAATGACACTTTGATATAAATTATTATAACTTGCTAAATTACTTGCTTTAGTTTTAATAACATCTATTAATTCAGTTTTAATAGTGTTAGCACTTCCATTATCAACTACATATACAACTTCAGTCTTTTTAGAGTTGTTAATAGTAATCTCAATTGCAACCTTTCCTTTCTCAAATTCTGACTTTGATGTATCAATAGTATTCAAAATATTAGTGCCATCTGGAAATAACTGTTTAACACTATCGTTTTCTTTAACCATTTCTACACCATATACACTTTGAGCTTTAAGTGGTAAAACATTCATAAATACTACTAATGCTCCAAGTGCAAATCCAAATAATCTCTTCATTTAACTTTCCTCCTTCTATTATATTTATATTATAACATTTTTTTTAGAAAAAACAACAAAAATTAACTTTATTATATGTGAAATTTATGTTAATATTAATAATAGGGAGAAATAGATTATATGAAAGTTATTAAAATAGAATTGAAAAATAATAATTATTATGTTCTAGAAACTGATACCAAAAGCTTTATAGAAGACGAAAATGTTCTATATTTCTCTTTAAATTACTTAAAATTAAACAAAGAAAACGTGAAAAAAGTACTTGCTTCACATGAAGTAGAAAGGGTAGTTTATCTTGATTTTGAGTCTTTCTTAGTAATGGGAGAGTTAATGAGTGTTAAGAAAATTAAGTTTGATATTGACAAAAGCTTGACAAGAAAGGTCTTAGATAAATTGATTATGCTAGACATAAATCGTGTAGAGTGTTATTTTATGCCTAGTGATTATGTACATGAACTAAGTAAAAAGAAAGTTGTAATTAATTTTAACAATGACATGAAATTTGACAAAGATTTTATATTAAATAATAATTTTAAAAATTTAAAAAGTATATATTATAGAAAAAAGATAAGTTTTTATACTGAAGAAGAGGTAAAGAAAAATTTAAGAGGATTTTTAAAAGTTAATAACTCTTTAAAATTAATAGATTTGTATGTTTATTCTAAAGATATAATTGAGTATATTATTATAGAACTTGATACTTATAAATTTAAAAATGTAAGTATATTTATACATCAAAATGCTTCTAATGCTTTAGAGATAAGAAAAGACGTGGAGTATTTAAGAAAGTTAAATAAGAAGTATTCTAATGAAGACAGGGAAATCAGGTTTATTTATGAAGAAGAGTACTTTAATAATAGAATATTTAAGGAACTTACTATAAATGGATTTAAGATTTGTATGATATTTTTAATGTATGCTGCTTTATTTATAACTATTTCTAGTAAGTATCATGAATACATAAACTATCTTAATTTAAGAAAGCTTGAAAAAGATATTGAATTAACTCCAAGTATTGATGAAGTAGATGATACAACAAGTGATAGTGATAATATAGAAGATACAAGTACTACTATATATATTAATAAATATCAAAATATTCCAACAACATATGATAAACTATTAACAATTAATAAAGACGTGGTAGGATGGTTAAAAGTTAATAATACAAAAATAAATTATCCTGTAACACAGACAAATAATAACGAGTACTATTTATCACATGATATTTATGGTAATCAAGTAAGAACAGGATGGGTATTTATGGACTATAGAAATGGTATTAAAGAGTTAGATAAAAATACTATAATTTATGGACATAATTTAAAAAGTGGATATATGTTTGGAGAGTTACTTAACACTACTAGTAGTAGTTGGTATAAAAATCAAGATAACTTGGTAATTACATTTAACTCACTAGATAAGGAAATGAAGTGGAAAGTGTTTTCAATTTATAGAGTAGATAATACAAGCGAATACTTAAAAACTAGTTTTAGTTTAGATGAAGAGTTTTTAGAATTTGTGAGTGATATTAAATCAAAAAGTATAAATGACTTTAATGTGGAAGTAACTAGTACAGATAAAATATTAACGCTAAGTACTTGTAGTGGAATAAATAGAAGACTTGTAGTTCATGCTGTTTTAATGAGTTAAAAAGGAAATTTTGAATTTAGATAGACGAAGAACTAACTGACGTGCTAAAGTATTTATAGAATGTTTAGAACTCACTATTAAAGAAAGTGACAATATTAAATATGATTATTATTTAGAAGTATTATATGTTGAAGGTAGACAGCAAATAAAAATAAATGTAATTCTGTATGAAAAAATCTAGCATAAATTATGAAAATATATTTAATAAAAGGAAAGTTCATTGATTTAATGTAAGTATTTTTATAGCTTAACACTTATCTTTATTATTAAGATAGGTGTCTTTTTTCTTGCGTTTTAGTTAGTATTGATAACACATTGATAAGGACATCAATTATGTTTCTTACCACCATTATCGTTCTTTCTCAGCTTGAATTTCTCCAGGAATGAGCCAAGTTTAAAAGGTAGTTACTTAATATAAGCGTTCCTTGTTTTGTAGTCTAACAATAACAATAGCCTTCAATTTTAAAAATTGATGCTTGTTTTTGTTAAAAGATGTATGAGTTTTTAAAAAACGTTTCTAATTTTTAAAATCTTTAGGAAAAAAATTTTATAAAAAAGTTAAAAAAATGTTTAATTATTAAAATATTGTAACAAATAGGTGTACATTTACAAAAAACATCTAGTAAAAATTCTATAGTATTGTTATAATATAGTTAGGTACAAAAAAAGAATAACTCTGTTATTCAAATTATTGTCTAGGTTTTCTGTGATTTTTGACTTCTTCTCTTTCAATGAATAAGTCTTGTACAGAAACTTTTAGTGTATTTGCAATGTGCCCGATATAATCAACTCGCATATTTCTTTTAGCATTTTCAAGATTAGAAACATATGTAGGTGTTGTTCCTAATTCTTCAGCTAAATCTTCTTGAGACCAGTTAAGTTTTAGTCTAAAGTATACTATATTGTTTGCTAGGATTTTACGAGAATGATTATCGTAGTTTTTCTTCTTTTTAATAAGTATCACTCCTTTATATATAAGATATATTTATTGTATAAAGATTACTATGAATTAACCATACCATCTATGTAACAAGTTTATTTAATGATACCTTATTATTACAGAGAAAAATCACGAATTAATGTAGTAGGAGATGAAAAAGATATGAATTTGAAAAATGTAAAAAATATTGATGGTACTATTAAGGAAATACTTTCTATAAAGTATCATTATGAAATTGATGAAGTGGTAAGTAGTAGAGATTTAGAGGGACTTCTTAATTATTACTTGACTTTAGTTAAGAAAACTAAAGATAAAGATATTTTTAAAAAGAATGTTCATAGGTTAATGGATGTTCTTGACTTCTTTTCTAATGCAGAAAAAAAAGGTGGCTTAGAAGAAGAAGCAGAAGAAATTGCAATGGATTTAATTACTAAGGTGTTTGATGGTAAACTAGAAATACCTGTTAGTTTAAATAGAATTGTAAGATATAGTTTTTCAGCTGGTCTAACTAAAGAAGAAGTTAATTATGAAATTAAGTGGTTAATTTTAACGTTAGCTATTCTTGTTTGTTTAAAGTGAGTACTTGAAGTATTCATTTTTCTTTGGTAAAATTTAAGTAAAGTAGGTAGTATTATGGATTATGGTAAAATTAAAACAGAAGCAAGAAAGAATTTAAAGAGAAACTATTTTAAGAATGTTTTGATGGTTTTTATATGTTCGGTTATACTTTATGGAAGTTTAACTTTAACTAATAATAATATTTTAAATGTAGATTTAACCAACAAAGATAATGTAGAGAATGTAAATAATTATAAAGAAAATTCTGAAGTATTAGATGAGTTACTTAATAAGAGTGATACTGAAAAAAAGTATGAAGATTATGTAAAAAATAAGTATACTCATGGGTTGTTATCAAATGTTATAAATGAAGTGACAAAAACAAATTCAGTAACATTTAGCTTGTTAAATGGTATTAATAAGATTTTAGGTGGTAAATTAAGTGCGGCTATTATTATAATTATTTCCAATATTTTAGTTGTTTTGTTTAGGGTCTTCTTTATTAAAGTATTAGAAATTGGAAAGAATAGATACTTCTTAGAAGAAAGAAGATATAAAACTGAATTAGATAGTTCATTATGTGTGTATAAGGGAAAGAAAAACTTTAAATTAAGTATAACTTTGCTTAAAAAGGATATCTATTTGTTCTTGTGGTGTTTTACAGTAGTAGGTTTCTTTATTAAGCTTTATGAATATTCTATGGTTAGCTATGTTCTAGCTGAAAACCCTAATATTAGTAGTAAAGAAGCGTTTAGATTATCAAAAAGTTTAACTGATGGAGAAAAGTTTAATATGTTTAAGTTGGATTTATCTATTTTAGGATATAGAATACTTGGATTTTTAACGTTTGACTTGTTTAACATATTCTATACTAATGTTTATAAAGAGACTGTTTATAGTGAATTATATATGAATTTACGAGTTAAAAAAGATACTTTAGATTTAGGATATTTATTAAATGATAAATGCTTAGAAGTAGAAACTATTAGTGATAGTAAATGTCCTTGTGCTTATAAAAGAGAGAGTATATTTAATGTAAATTATGACAAAAATTATACTTTAACTTCATACATTTTATTATTCTTTACATTTAGTTTTATAGGATGGAGCTGGGAAGTTGTTTTACATTTAATTAATGATGGAGTGTTTGTTAATCGTGGGACAATGTATGGACCTTGGTTACCTATTTATGGTTGGGGTGGTCTTGCAATTTTGATTTTGTTAAAAGGTTTTAGAAAACATCCGTGGAAATTATTTATTATGTCATTTTTAACCTGCGGGATAATTGAATATACAACAGCTTGGTATTTAGAGACTTTTAAACATTTAAGGTACTGGAATTATAATGGGTACTTTCTTAACATAAAGGGTAGAGTTTGCTTAGAAGGACTTATACTTTTTGGTTTGGGTGGAATGGTTTTCACTTATTTACTAGCGCCTATTTTGGATAACTTATTTAATAAGATTAAACCTGAAATTAAAAGGTGTATTTGTATAGTGTTAGTAGGCTTGTATCTAGTAGATTTTATTTATACTTCTCAAGTTAAACCTAATACTGGTGCTGGAATATCTAAGCCAGTATTAGAGGTAAAACATGAAATATAAAAAAAACTAAATTAGTAAAAAAGTGAGTTTATTAACAATTTCTTTGGTTTTGTAGTTTATATTTAACTAAAAATATGCTAAAATGTTATGATAGAAGAGGTTATGTTATGAATGAAGAATATTATAAAAAGGGTTTAACAAGTAGTGAAGTAAATGAAAGAATAGAAAATAACTTGGTAAACTATGATGATGTGCCACCAACAAAAACTATTCCTAGAATTTTAAGAGATAACTTTTTTACATATTTTAACTTTATAAATACTATCTTAGGAGTACTTATTATAATCGCAGGTATAACTGGAGGAGAGTTATTTGAAAGTATTAAAAACTGTACTTTTATGGGGGTTATTATATTTAATAGTATTATTAGCACTGTACAAGAGATTATTTCTAAAAAGACAATAGATAAACTAAGTGTACTAGCAAGTTCTAAAGTGACGGCTATCAGGGACGCTGAAGAAAAAGAACTTATGTTAAATGAAATAGTGTTGGATGATGTGTTAAAGTTAGATGCTGGAGATCAAGTAGTTTGTGATGCGGTTATAATAAAAGGAAATGCTGAAGTAAATGAAAGCTTTATAACAGGGGAAGTTGATGCGATTTCTAAAAAAGAAGGAGAAAATATTTTGTCAGGTAGCTTTATAGTAAGTGGTGAAATATATGTTAGAGTTACTCATATTGGAAAAGAAAACTACATTTCTAAAATAAGTGCAGAAGCTAAATATAATAAGAAAGTAAATTCTGTTATAATGGGGTCTTTTGAAAGCATTTTGAAAGTTTTGTCAGTTGTGATCGTACCAGTTGGTATTGTTCTTATGTATAATCAAATGGGTGTTACAAATGGGGACTTTACTAGCTCTATATTTAATACAGTAGGTGCTTTAATTGGAATGATACCTGATGGACTTTTACTTCTTACAAGTTCAGTCATGGCTGTTAGTGTTATTCGTTTATCAAGAGTAAACGTGCTAGTTCAGCAACTATACTGTATAGAAACTCTTGCAAGGGTTGACGTGATATGCCTTGATAAAACTGGTACTATTACAATGGGAGAAATGGAAGTAATAGATGTTATACCAAGTGACGGAGTGAGCAAAGAAGAAATGGATGAAGCTTTGAGTAATCTAGCTTATGCATTTAATAATAGTAATGGGACAATGGATGCAATAAAAAAGTATTATAAAGATAAAGGCGTATGGACAGTTAAAGAAAGATTAGAGTTTTCTTCAAGTAGAAAGTTTAGTAGTGCATCTTTTTATGAACATGGAATCTACTTTATGGGAGCTAGTGAATTTGTTTTAAAAAGTGAAATTGGAAAATATACTAGTGAAATAGATAAATATATTGATTATAGAGTTTTAGTTGTAGCTAAAAGCATGGAAAGTGATTTAGATAATCCAGAAAATGTTAAAGTAATTGGTTTTATTCTTTTACAAGATAAGATTAGGGAAGAAGCGCCAGACACATTAAAGTACTTTAAAGAGCAAGGTGTTAAAGTTAAAATAATAAGTGGAGACAACTTTAAAACAGTTACATCTATTGCAAGACGTGTAGGACTTGTTGATGCTTTAGGAATAGATGCGAGCTTGTTAACTGAAGATAATATATGTGAAAACGTTAAAAAATATGATGTTTTTGGTAGAGTTAAACCTGAACAAAAGAAAATGATAGTGGAGGCTCTTCAAAAAGAAGGACACGTTGTTGCGATGACAGGAGACGGGGTAAATGACGTTCTAGCGCTTAAACAAAGTGATTGTAGTATAGCTGTTGCAAGTGGTACAGACGCTGCTAAAAACGTAAGCCAATTAGTGCTTTTAGATTCAAATTTTAGTAGTTTACCTAAAGTAGTAGCTGAAGGAAGAAGAACTATTAACAATGTTGAAAGAAGTGCAAGTTTATTATTAATAAAGACTATTTTTACATCAATATTGGTTGTTATTTGTTTATTTATGAAAAGTGAATACTTTTATTTACCAATACATTTAAGTTTAATTACATCTTGTACAATAAGTATTCCATCATTTATACTAGCACTTGAACCTAATAATGAAAGAGTTAAGGGTAACTTTATTTTGAAAGTAGTAAGTAAAAGTGTACCTGCTGCTTTAACAGTTGTTTTTAATGTAGTTATGATAGTGTTATTTAAAGACCATTTTAATATAGACGCTAATCTAGCAAGTACTTTAATTGTAATAATGACAGGTACAACTGGATTTATATTCTTGTTTAGGCTTTGTAAACCATTTAACACTTTAAGAGCAAGTTTGGTGACTTTCTTAATAGCCTTATTTATCTATATTTTGATATTCTGGTATGACTTCTTTGACCTATCACAAATTACATTTAATACAATACTTCTTTACATATTATTTGCAATTGCAAGTGTCCACATATTTGACAGGTTAAACACTTTTGTAAAGTATATTGTTGGTAAATTTGATAAAGAGAGTGTTTGCTAGGCATTTAAGCCTAGTTTTTTTTATAGTTTTGTCTTAAGGTATGGTATAATTAAGTAGGAGATGTTTTATATGAAAAAGATGTTTAAATATTTAGTGTGTTTAATTGTTATAAGTGCCTTAGTTGTTTTTGGTACAAAGGGTAGAATAGTGAATGAATATAGTGAATTAAAAGACATAGATTGTATTGTTGTTTTAGGAGCTGGCGTGTATGACGACAAACCTAGTCCTATGTTAAAAGATAGACTTGACACAGCAGTTATGCTTTTTAATGATGGGGTAAGTGAGAAAATCATAATGAGTGGAGACCATATGAATGAAAATCATGATGAAGTGAACGTAATGAAAACTTATGCAGTAGAAGAAGGAATTAATTCAAGCAGTATATTTATGGACCATGCTGGTATTTCTACTTATGATAGTATTTATAGAGTTAAAAATATTTTTAGAGCTAAAAGAGTTGTAATAGTAACTCAAGAGTACCACCTTTATAGAGCACTTTATATTGCTAAAAGTCTGGGTCTAGAAAGTTATGGCGTTAGTGCTAATACTACTAGATATAGTGGACAGTTTATTAGAGATATTAGAGAAGTACTTGCAAGAGATAAAGACTTTGTTAAAGCAATTTTTAAACCTGAAAGTAAGTATTTAGGGGAAGTTATTCCAGTAAGTGCAGATGGGGATATTACTAACGATAAAGATATATATAGAAAATAAGAAGGTTTTACAATTGTGCTAGTTTTATCTAGCACTACAAAATATAAATCTTTTAAAGTGGTGTTGACTACTATATTTCTTAGAGCTCCACTGATTAAGACAGTTGGGGCTAAATAAGATATACTAATTGCAATTGGGACTTCTCTTTTATAAGTTTTTATAGTTTTATATTATAAAAACTATCCATAATATCGCCTTCTTTAGAAGCATTTTAACTTACTTCTAATGTCTTTAAGTATTTATGAAAATCACTAAAAAACGCAAACATTGTATTGACAAACAAATATATTTTATGCTATCATTAGATTACAAGTTAAGAAAATGTTTTGACTTGAAAAAGTGAAATACCTAATGTAAAATAATAAGGAGAAAAACAACTATAGGAGGAAATGAGTATGAAAAAATTGTATATTGATTTTGATGGAGTAATATTAGATACAATACCTATATTATATAATGATGCGAAAGCGTCGGGTTTTGAAACTAATGATGCGAAGTTTTATGAAGGGTATGACTTTAAAAAGATATTAAAAGACGAGTATATTATTAATGACGCGGTGGAGTGTATAAATAAGTTAATTGCAAGCGAATTATTTGATGTGAATATTCTAACACATTGTAATTCAATTAAGGAAGGTGCTGATAAAGTTAGATATATAAGAAGGCACTTTAAAGATATAACAGTAATTATTTGTCCTAAAGAGATAAGTAAAACTAAAATGGTACATACAGAAAATGCTATTTTAGTAGATGATTATGCTGGAAACTTAAGAGAATGGGAAAGTGAAGGCGGCATACCTGTTAGATTTTCAACTAAATTAAATGGAAAGGGATATAGAGTAATTGATAAGTTAGATGCTTTGATAGAAATGTTTGGTGAAGAAGTATGAAAATAATAAGAGAAATTTTAGAACCACTTGATAATAATTGTTATATTCTAGTAAATAATGGTTATGCTCTTGTGGTTGACCCAAGTAGTGAAGTGGAAAAAATAGAAAATGTTTTAAAGGGTCAAAATGCTTTATTAGTAGGAATTCTTGTAACACACTATCATTATGACCATGTGGGTGCTTTAGATAGTTTAGTAAAAAAATATAATGTTAGTGTATATGACTATAAAACTATTGGAAAACAAAAAATTAAAAATTTTAAATTTGAGGTAATACCAACTAAAGGACATTCAAAAGACAGTGTATCATTTTACTTTAAAGAAAGTAATGATATGTTTGTAGGGGATTTTATATTCTATGAAACAATAGGAAGAACAGATTTAGAAGGTGGAGACAATGAAGAAATGGCATATAGTTTGAGTTTACTTAGAAAGATGGATGAGAAAATTAAACTATATCCAGGGCACGGGTTTACTACAACTCTTTTACATGAATTGGAGTGTAATCCTTACTTATGATAGCAAGTGTATTAATTGAACACAATGTTAAATCTTTAGATAAGACTTTTGACTATGTAGTACCTGAAAATTTGTCT
This sequence comes from Bacillota bacterium, assembly GCA_003524085.1. Classification (GTDB taxonomy): domain Bacteria; phylum Bacillota_I; class Bacilli_A; order RF39; family UBA660; genus CAG-628. Next base: position 28,221 of record DOEC01000021.1, read on the forward strand.
AAAGACATATCAGTAGGGCATAAAGTGTTAGTTCCTTTTGGTAGTCAGATAGTTGAAGGGTTTGTATTAAATTTAAGTAATAAATACGACCCTAGTATGGAATATAAAGAAGTAATAAATATAGTTGAAAAGACATTTTGTTTAAATGAAGAGTTATTAGAACTAGGAAAGTTTATCTCAGATACTACTTTATCAACTAGAATAAGTGCATATCAGGCGATGTTTCCAAAGGCTTTGAAAGCCAGTGTTAAAGCAAATATTAATATTAAAAAAGATGTTTATGTAAGTTTAAATAAAGAAATTGATGTGGATAACTATATAGTTAATCACAAAAAAAATAAGAAAGAGATAGAAATACTTAATCTTTTAAAGGAAAAGGATGTGCTTAGAAAGGAAATAAATTCTCCTTCTTTAAGAAAGTTAATAGAAAACAATGTAGTAGTTTTAAAAAGTGTTGAAGTAAATAGAAATATTGATTTTGTTAAGGAAGAAAAGAAAAACATAGAATTAACTCCTGAACAAAATGAAGCGTATACTAAAATAAAGAATAGCACTAATAACAAGGTGTTACTATATGGTGTTACAGGAAGTGGTAAAACTGAAATATATATTAAATTAATTAATGATACTTTAAATAATGGAAAAAATGTTATTATGCTTGTGCCAGAGATTAGTTTAACCCCACAAATTGTTAATAGGTTTTTAAGTGAGTTTGGAAGTCGTGTAGCAGTTTTACATAGTGCTTTAAGTGAAGGAGAAAAGTACGACGAGTATAGAAGAATTGTTAATAAAGAAGTTAATATAGTAGTAGGTGCTAGAAGTGCTGTTTTTGCACCACTATTAAATATTGGACTTATTATAATAGATGAGTGTTCAAGTCCAAGTTTTAAACAAGATGTAAACCCAAAATATAACGCTATAGATGTTTCATTTGAACGAGCTAAAACACATAATGCTTTGGTATTAATGGGAAGTGCAACACCTTTACTTGAACAATTTGCTAGGGGAGAAAAAGGTGTGTTTGAACTAGTTAAACTTACTAAGAGAATAAGTAATAATCTACCTAACTATATTCTAGTAGATATGAATGATGAAGTTAAAAAAAGAAATTATGTAATAAGTAGTGTATTAAAAGATAAGATAAATGAAACTTTAAAAAATGGAAAACAAACTATACTTTTGTTAAACAGACGTGGATACTCTACATTCATGAGTTGTTCTTCATGTGGATATGTATGGAAGTGTCCTAACTGTGATATATCTTTAATTTATCACAAAACTACAAATAATTTAAGATGCCATTACTGTGGATATTCAACTAAAATGACTAATATATGTCCTAATTGTAAAGAAGAAGCTATAAAAGATTTAGGATTCGGTACAGAAAAACTAGAAAGTATTATAAGTAAAGAGTTTAATGCTAGAGTTGTTAGAATGGATTTGGATACTACTAGAAATAAAGGAAGTCATGCTAAAATAATAGAAGACTTTAAGAACCACAAGTATGATATTTTAATAGGTACTCAAATGATAAGTAAGGGACTTAACTTTAAAGATGTTACTTTAGTAGGAGTAATTAATGCTGATGCTTCTTTAAATATACCTGACTTTAGAAGTGGAGAAAGAACTTTTGAATTACTTACTCAAACAGGTGGAAGAGCTGGAAGATATGAACTACCAGGCGAAGTAGTTATACAAACATATAATAAAGACAATTATTGCTTGGAGTGTGTTAAAAATCATGATTATTTATCATTTTATAATAAAGAAATGAAAATAAGAAGAGACTTAAAGTATCCACCATATTATTATTTAACACTAATTAAAATAATTAGTACTACATATGAAGTTGCAAGGGATGAAGCAAACAAGATTAAGAATTACTTATCTAAAAATTTAAGTAGTAACTTTATAATTTTAGGACCTTCTACAGCAAGTGTGTTTAAGTTAAAGAATAAGTATTATTTTCAAATTATAATAAAATATAAAAAGGAAGAAAATATATTTAAGGTTTTAAAAGATATTAATGATACATATATCACTAATAAAGTGAGTGTTGATATTAATGTAAATCCTTTGAATTTGATTTAATAGTTTGATATAATTAAGTTGTTAATGAAAGGGTGATATAAGTGAAAGATAAAAGAGTAGTATTTATGGGAACACCTTTGTTTGCAGTACCTGTTTTAGAAGAGTTAATAAAAAACACGAATGTAGTGTTAGTTGTAACTCAACCTGATAAACCAGTTGGAAGACATAAGGAAAGTGTGTTTACCCCTATAAAAGAAGTTGCTGTTAAAAATGGTATACCAGTATTTCAACCTGAAAAAATTAGAAATGATTATGAAGAAGTACTTAATGCTAAACCAGATATTATTATTACTTGTGCTTATGGTCAGATAATACCTAAAATACTTTTAGATACACCAAAATATGAAGCAGTTAATGTTCATGCTTCACTTTTACCAAAGTTAAGGGGTGGAGCTCCAATTCATAAGGCAATCATTTATGGAGAAAAAGAAACAGGTATCACTATAATGTATATGAGTGAGAAGATGGACGCAGGAGACATAATTAAACAAGAAAGTATACCTATAATGGACTGTGATAATGTTGGGACTATCCATGATAAATTAATGAATATTGGTAGTAAACTTTTAATTCAAACTTTACCTAGTATATTTGATGGAACAAATGATAGAATTAAACAAGATGAAGAGAAAGTGACGTATGCTTATAATGTAAGTAGAGAGGAAGAAAAAATAGATTTTAATAAGTCTAATAGAGAAGTGTTTAATCAGATAAGAGGAATGTACCCATATCCTGTTGCTTACACAATTTTAAATGGTGAAGTCATAAAAATTACAGAGAGTAAGATGTCTGATAGTGAAGAAGGGACTATTGGAGAAATTACTATGGCTAGTAAAAATGGTATATGTGTAAAGTGTTTTAGTAAAAGTATTGTTATTACTAGATTAAAGCCAGCAGGTAAAAAGGAAATGAGTGTATCTGACTTTATTAATGGATATAAAGGTATGTTATTGGGAGAACGTTTTGAGTAATGAAAACTGAGGAAAAAAATATACTAAAAATTTTAGCTTATCTTGGTTTTTTCGTTTTACTATTTGTCTTTTTAAGATTTGAAACTAATAACAATAAACCAGTTAAAACGGAAGAAAATAAAAACGATTTGAGTTTTATTGATAAAATAGAAATAAATAACTATTCACTTCAAGTTCAAGCTATTTTAAAGGATGATGCAGTTACTTTATTATATGAAAAACAAAAAGATATATTTATTGGAAAAAAGAGTTATCATGGTGAAGAAACAGAGTTTGTTAAGTATAATGAAGAGTATTACGTATTGGAAAATGAAGAATTTATTAAAAACTCTGAGTTTGTTAGCTTTAATTATGATAAAACTTTTATTACATTAGATAATATTAAAAAACTATTTAATTTAAAACATACTGTTATGAATGACGGAAGTATTATAGAAGTTAAATATAAACTAAATGATGTAATAAATTTATATAATGAAATAAATAATACGCGTTTATATACTTTAGATGAAAAGGACTTTTATATCTATTTAAAAATGGATGAAAAAACTGTAGAATACTTTGTAGTTGATATGACACCATTATATAAATTAATAAATACTGAATTAAATACAGATGTGATGTATAAAATTAAAGTTAAAAATGAAAAAGAGACTGACACAAGTTTAATAATTACTAAATTAAAGTAAAAAATATATCTAGTTTTGTCTAATTTAATGAAAAGATTAGAAAAATGGTTTATATTAATATTGAGGTGAAAAATTATAACAAAGGAAGTCTTAAAGGAATTTGACGAAATGATAAGTGAAATTACAATGAGTATAATTGAAACAAAGAGTAAGTTTAAGAATAAAAAACTTTAACTTGCTTTTTTGTTTTAATGTTTGACAAAATTTGTAAGTTATTGTACAATTATAATGGAAAAGGGAAGTGTTATAATGAATGATAAGATAACTTTAACAGCAAATGATATTTTAGAGAAAGAGTTTAAAATTGATGCAAGGGGTTATAGGCTTCAAGAAGTAGATAAGTTTTTAGATATTATTATTAAAGACTATACAGAATATGATAAGTTACTAAGAAAATATAATACTGAACTTAAGGCAGTTTTGGAAGAAAATACAAAACTTAAAAATGAAATAAGAAACTTAAAGAGTACTCTTAGTGTTGCAGAGGGCAGTAGTGGCCAAACTAATTTAGATATTCTAAGAAGACTTGGAGAACTTGAAAAAATTGTTTATGGAGAAGAATAAATATCTTAGGTAAACGCTGCATATAATTATGTAGAGGAAAGTCCATACTCGCATAGTCTGAGATGACTATAGTGTTCGTGCTAGAGGAAAAAATAACTCTAGGTAGATTAATCTAACGGCGATGAAAAAAGAAAGAACTTCTTTGATTAGTCATAAAGTGCCATAGAGACGATGCATTTTAGGAATAAAATGAGTGGAACGAGGTAAACCCCGCGAGCGAGAAACCCAAATTTGGTAGGGGAGTCTACACAAATGAAATGAAAAGAGTGTAGGAGTTGTTAACTAGATAAATGTTTACCACCCGTAAGGGTACAGAAAATGGCTTATTAGATGTTTATATAAATAAAAGGAGTGTACTAGTGAAAGAGATTGGAAATACCTTTAAAGAAAGAAGAGAAGAAATTGGTATTAAACTAGAAGAGGCTGCAGGAGACTTAGAAATTACAGTTGCCCAGCTTGAGAATTTAGAAGATGGTAATATTAATGCTTTTAAGGATATATTTTTTCTTAAAGAACTAATTAAGAAATATGCTACTTATTTAAATGTTAACGAAGAAGAATTAATGGAAGACTTTAATGACTTTGTGTTTGATTATACTTCTAAAATACCAGTTGAAGAAATAGAGCAAAAGGTTAAAGAAATAGAGAAACTTGAAGAAAAAGAGACTAGAAAAAGAATAAGTAGTCCTTATACTAGAAAGAAAGTTAGAAATGCTAAAATGAAACCAGTTTATTTCTTTAGTGTTATAACTGTTATCTTAGTTTCTATTACTTTAATTATTTTGAATGTATTTTTAAATAAACAGAGAGAATTAAATTTAAATTTAGGAAGTGAAATTATTTATGAATTTACCAAATAAAATTACTATATCAAGATTAATTATGTCGGCTATTGTTCTTATTTTGCTTATTGTGCCAATGGAGAAGATAGGACTTGACTTACCAGCAGTAAAGGTTACTGAAGCAATAAGAGTAGATGTTAAATATTTAATTGCAGGTATACTTTTCTTAATTGCATCTGTTACAGATTTTATTGATGGGCACATTGCTAGAAAATATAATATGGTAACAGATTTTGGTAAAGTAATGGATGCGATTGCTGATAAACTTCTTGTAAATGGAGTATTAATAGTACTTGCTTGTAATGGATTTATTAATGTAATTATTCCTGTAATAATAGTTAGCAGAGACACAATTGTTGATAGTATTAAAATGGTTGTAGGAAGTAAAATCGGTTCAGTTGGTGCAAGTAAAGCAGGAAAGTTAAAAACAATATTTATGATGTGTGGTGTTACTTTGATGTTATTTTATAACTTGCCTTTTGAAATATGGGGTATTAGAGTAGCTGATACATTGATCATGATAGCAACTGTTTTATCAATAATTAGTGGAATAGAATATTATACTAAGAACAGAAAATATCTTTTAGAAGATTAGTTCTGTTTTTTTCTTGACTTTTTTCTTTCTCTTTTATACAATTAAGTTAGTTGTATTGTGTGTTTAATGAAAAATGTTTGTTTTTGTAAACAAGTGTTTGAAAAAAATATTGACAAACATATTTGTTTGTTATATAATTAATTCATAAGAGAGATTAGGAGGATAATTATGAGTAAATTAAACAAAGGAGAAAAGGATAAAACACTTGAACAAGTATTGTTAGATATTGAAAAACAATTTGGTAAAGGTGCAATTATGAAACTTGGTGAAGGGGGACTAAAAGATATAGATGTTGTTTCAAGTGGAAGTTTAGCACTTGATATAGCATTAGGAGTTGGAGGGTATCCTAAAGGAAGAATTATAGAAATATATGGACCAGAGTCTAGTGGTAAAACTACTTTTGCACTGCATGCAATTGCTGAAGTACAAAAAACAGGTGGAAGAGCTGCTTTTATAGATGCAGAACACGCATTAGATCCTGTCTATGCAAAAAAACTAGGTGTTAATATTAATGAGCTCTTATTAAGTCAACCAGACACTGGAGAACAAGCCTTAGAAATATGTGAAGCACTTGTAAGAAGTGAAGCTATGAGTATAATTGTTATTGACTCAGTTGCTGCCTTAGTTCCACAAGCTGAAATTGAAGGAGAAATGGGAGATTCTCATGTTGGTCTTCAAGCAAGACTAATGAGTCAAGCTTTAAGAAAATTAAGCGGCGCTATTAATAAAACTAATACTATATGTATATTTATTAACCAATTAAGAGAAAAGGTTGGAGTCATGTTTGGTAATCCTGAAACTACACCAGGTGGTCGCGCACTTAAGTTCTATTCTTCAATAAGATTAGATGTAAGAAGAGCTGAACAAATTAAACAAGGAACTGATGTAATAGGAAATAAAACTGTTGTTAAAGTTGTTAAAAACAAAGTTGCTCCTCCATTTAAAACTGCTGAAGTTGAAATTATGTATGGAGAGGGTGTAAGTAAAGAAGGAGAGATTATTGATATTGCTTCTAACTTGGGTATACTTGAAAAGAGTGGAGCATGGTATGCATATAATGGACAAAAAATAGGGCAAGGTAAAGAAAATGTTAAAATTCTTTTAAAAGAAAATAGAGAATTATTTAATGAAATTAATGAAAAAGTAAGAGCGCATTATAATTTTAATGGTGCTAATGGTTTGGATTCTAAAGAAAGTGCTGAGTAGGCATTTTTCTTTTTCTTTTGAAAAAAAAGATTGACTTTAGGAGTAAATATCTTTAAAATAGAATTAGAGGTATTTAAAAATACCTTGAGACTAAATATATAGTAATGGAGGAAATTATGGATAATATCGGATTCTCCATTTTGCTAGTAGTAGTTGGATTGTTTTTGGGAGTTCTTATAATACTTTTAATGAATAAATTAAGAATATTAAACTCTGGAAAAGAAGCTGATAAATTAATTGAAAGGGCTACAAAAGAAGCCGAAAAACTTAAAAGGGATAAGATTATTGAACTTAAAGAAGAAAGCTATAAACTTAAACAAGATACTGATAATGAAATTAAGGAAAAGAAAAAAGAAATTCAAGACCTTAAAAATCTTGTTGAGAGTAGAGAAAATAGTTTAAATAAACGTGATGAACTTTTACAAGAAAGAGAAAAAAATCTTGATTTAAGAGATAAAGATTTATTGGCCAAACAAAAGGAAATTCAAGAGAAAGACGCAAAAATGGAGTCTATATTGAAAGAACAAATTGAGTTGTTAGAACGTATTAGTGGATTTAGTAAAGAAAAAGCAAGAGATTTAGTCATGAAAAAAGTTGAAGAAGATATGTCTAAAGAAATTGCGATTTACTTAAGAGAAAGAGAAAATGATGCTAAATTAGAAGCTGATAGAAAAGCAAAAGAGTATTTAGTATCAAGTATGCAAAAGTATGCAACCGATGTTGCAAATGAGCAAACAGTTAGTACTGTAACTTTACCTAACGATGAAATGAAAGGTAGAATTATAGGAAGGGAAGGAAGAAATATTAGAACTATTGAAGCAATTACTGGTGTTGATTTAATTATTGATGATACACCTGAAGTAATAGTTTTATCAAGTTTTGACCCACTTAGAAGAGAAATAGCTAAAGTAACTATTGAAAACTTAATTAAAGATGGTAGAATACATCCAGCTAGAATAGAAGAAATTTATGATAAAGTTTGTGAGGACTTTAAAACAACTATTAGAGAAAAAGGAGAAGAAGCTTTATTTAGTTTAGGTGTTACTAGAGTCAACCCTGAACTTGTTACTTTAATAGGCAAATTATACTTTAGAACTAGTTATGGACAAAATTGTTTACAACATAGTATTGAAGTTGCTAATTTAGCTGGGCTTCTTGCAAGTGAAATGGGAGAAAATGTTCAACTTGCTAAACGTGCAGGACTACTTCATGATATAGGGAAAGCTATTGACTTTGAAGTGGAAGGCTCTCATGTTGAATTAGGAAGCGAGTTTGCTAAAAAGTATGGAGAGAATGACGTAGTAATAAATACTATTGAAAGCCATCATGGTGATAAGTTACCTAAATATGTAATTAGTGAATTAGTCGCAATAGCTGATACACTTTCAGCAGCACGTCCAGGAGCAAGAAATGATTCATTAGAAAACTATGTAAAGAGATTAGAAAAACTAGAAGAGATAGGTAATTCTATTCCTGGAGTTGAAAAGACATTTGCAATGCAAGCAGGTAGAGAATTAAGAGTAATTGTTAGACCTGAAGAAGTTGACGATGTTGAGTCTTATAAAATAGCTAGAAATATTAAAGATAGAGTGGAAGAAGAAATGCAATATCCTGGTACTATTAAAGTTGTAGTTATCAGAGAGACAAGAGCTGAGGAAATTGCAAAATAATCAAAAGTACTTGAAAAATAGTACTTTTTTTTATTATCATTTTAATGTAATAGAAAGAGTAGTTTGTATATAAGGGGTATTATATAGAATATTAATATATTCTAGTTGTTTTAGTTTACTTTTATATGGATAGAATAACTCTTCTCATTTTTTCGTGTCTTAAAAAGAAAGGAAGATGTAACATACAAAGAAAACAATTAACACTTGTAATAGTAAGCTTACTTGTAGTAGTACTTAGTGTATCACTAGCTTACTTTACAATACAAATAATAGGAAAGGGGAAAACTGTAGATGTAAGTAGTGCAAACTTACAAATAGTATTAGATATGCTTGAGTATTTGTTGTAGGCGACTTGTTAATCCTGATGAATTATCGAGTGAAACTGTAACTGGTTGGGCTATAATAAGTACAGTTATATCACTAAATTCAGATGTAGTTTGGTCTAGTGGAGACACAACAGCAACAAACCCTTATGAAATCGTGCTAAATTAAAATAACAGTCGAGTGGCTGTTATTTTTCTTTTGTGATAAGCTTATACATTTCTTCTACTGTTTTGTCTGGAACTATAGTGTATGTTGGTATTAAATGTAAGTGAAAATGTTTAATTTTTTCTGCTTCTCCATTATTTTGAACAAGTATAATACTTTCAGGATTAAGTTTAGTCTCTAGTAATTTCTTTATATCTTTTGCCTTTTTAAGTATTTTAGTTAATAGTTCTATATCTATATCATCTAGATCTTTATAATGTTCTTTTGGTATTATTAAAGTGTGTCCTGGACTATTTGGAAATGCATCCATTATTACTTTTAAGTCATCATCTTCATAAAGAGTGTATGACGCTTGTTCTCCTTTTATTATGTTACAAAATAAGCAATCTTTCATTTTCTTTCACCTCTAAATTAATTATAAAAGAAAAAATGGTATTAATCAAGAGTAATAACTATACTAAATAATTAGTTTTACATAGTATATAGTGTAGGTGATGTTTGTGAATGTAGATAAGTTTTTTCCTATGAAAAAGGAAGAATTAATATATTTTGATAATGCTGCGACTACTTTTAAGCCTATACAAGTGATAAATAAAGAGATAGAGTATATGAGTATGTATACTGCCAATTCACATAGAGGAGACTATAATATTAGCTTTAAAGTTGATGATGAGATAGATAATACAAGAGAACTTGTCAAGAGTTTTATTAATGCTAGACATAAAGAAGAGATAATTTTTACTAGTAATACTACTGATAGTTTAAATTTAGTAGTTAATGGATACTTTAAGAATTATTTATGTAGTAATGACGAAGTAATTTTAAATAAAGCAGAACACGCTTCTAATATTTTACCATGGTTAATGTTGAAAAAAAGTATTGGTTTTAAAATAAAGTATGCCGCTTTAGATAAAGATAATACTTTAAGTTTAGATAGTATAAAGAAGTGTATTACTAAGAATACCAAGGTAATTAGTTTAGCTTATATTACAAATGTAATAGGTGATAAAAGGAATATTAAAGAGATAGTAAGTTATGCACATAAGCATGGTATTATAGTAGTTGTGGATGCAGCTCAGGCAATTGGACACATAAAAATTGATGTTAGAGATATGGACGCAGATATGCTCGCGTTTTCTGCTCATAAGATGTGTGGTCCGACTGGTGTTGGTGTTCTTTATGCTAAAAAAGAGTTACTAGATAAGATGTTGCCTGTTAATTTTGGCGGTGGAATGAATCTTAATTATCATGAAAGTGATATTAGTTTAGCAGAAATTCCTTATAGATTTGAAGCAGGTACTCCCAATATAAGTGGAATTATATCTTTTGGTGAAGCAATAAAGTTTTTGAATATGGTAGGGCTTGATAATATTGAGAGAATAGAAAAACACTTGAGAAAGTATTTGATTAATGAACTAAAAAAAATAGATTATGTTAAAGTTTATAATGAAGATATACTATCTAGCATCGTTTTAATTAACATTGATGGGATTACTTCAGGAGACTTAGGATTATACTTAAATACTCATGGTATATGTGTTAGAAGTGGAAAACATTGTACAAAGATGTTAAAAGATGAAAGTGGTTTTACTGATACGGTTAGAATAAGTTTATATTTTTATAATTCTTATGAAGAAATTGATAAGTTGGTGGAAGCTCTTATGGATTACAAAGCTATTATGGAATTTGTAAATAAATAGAAATGGTACTATATATGGTACCAAGAGTGTTGAAAATATAAAAAAATGTTAATTTTTGCATTTTGTTGATAACTCCAGATTTTAATAATTTGGGTTATTTTTGTTTAATTTTTTAATTTTTTTCGTTTGAGTTTGTCAAAAAATATGGGTTAATTTTTAAAATTGGTGCATTTGCATTAAAAAAAATAATGTGTTATAGTGTAGTCACGAAAGGAGGAAAAGCATGATAAACAATGTGATTTTGTTAGGTCGTCTTACTAAAGACCCAGAGCTTATTACTAGTGAAAAAGGAAATAAAAGACTAGTTATTAATTTAGCAGTTGATAGAGACTATAAAAATCAAGATGGTATTTATGAAACTGATTTTGTAAGATGTGTCCTTTGGAATACGATAGCTGAGCATACCTGTGAATATTGTTCAAAAGGAGACACAGTAGGAATTAAGGGAAGAATACAAACTAGTAGTTATACTAAAGATGATACAAGAGAATATATAACAGAAGTTCTTGTAGAAAAACTAAGTTTTGTAATGTCAAAGAAAAATCCTGATAAAGTATTACAACTAGAAGACGCTACTTTAGAATAATATTCAAAGTTGTTTCTCTTTCCGTACTTCTACCTCTTATATCATAACTAAATCCACCTGAATATTTGGCTTAAGTTATGATAGTAATTATCTAATATAGATTACCCCCACTAAAAATCTGTTGACAAACCGCATATTTATTATATAATTAATATGTAGTAAATAAAAATATTAATTAGAAAAGTTAAAGTTATAATAATTCAAATCTTTTAAGAGAGGTGGAAGTATGGAAGGAGAAACAACAATTTTAAATAAGATAGAGAATAATAAAAGACTAACAAAAGAGGAAATAGCATTTATGGTAAATGGTTTTCTTGATAAAAGCGTTAGCGAAAACGTTATGAGTAAGTTTTTGTTACTAGTTAAAGAGAAAGGTTTAAGTTATAAAGAAACGTTTTATTTAACAGACGCGATGATTAAAAGTGGAGAGGTGCTTGATTTAAGCGATATAAATAAGGTTGTGGTAGACAAGCATTCTACTGGTGGAGTTGGAGATAAAGTAACTTTTTTAGTAAGTCCAATTGTAAGCGCTTTAGGTATAGGTGTGATGAAAATGAGTGGTAGAAGTTTAGGGTTTACAGGAGGAACTATTGATAAGTTAGAAAGCATTCCCGGTTATAGAGTAAAAATAACTAATGAAGAGTTTCGTAATAATGTAAATAATGTTGGTGTTAGTGTAATTAGTCAAACAAGTGCACTTGCTCCCGCTGATAAAAAAATATATGCTTTAAGAGACGAGATAGGTGCAGTTGAAAGTATTCCTTTAATTGCTAGTAGCATAATGAGTAAGAAGATAGCTTCAGGTGCAAAATATATAGTTATTGACCTTAAAGTTGGAAAAGGTGCGTTTATGAAGAACGTTAAAGACGCTAAGATTTTGGCTAAGTATATGATTAAAATAGGAAAGTATTTTGATAGAAAAGTAGTTTGTGTATTAACTCGTATGGACTCTCCACTAGGTTATACTGTAGGAAATGCAATTGAAGTAAAGGAAGCGATAGAGTTTTTTGATGGTAAACAAGAAAAAAGACTTTTAGAGTTAGTTACTACTATTTCAAGTTATATGGTTAGTTTAGGTGCTAATGTAAGCTATAAGATAGCAAGAAAGCAAGTGATTGAAGTAATAAAGAATGGTAAAGCTAAAGAAAAGTTTTATGAGTGGATAAGTAATCAAGGTGGAGACTTAAGTAGTGTAGTGTTAAGTGAAAATAAAGCTATTGTAAAGTCTAAAGAGAGTGGTTACATTAGTGAAATTAAACCTTTAGAAATAGCAGAGTTAGTAAGTAGCTTGGGCGCTGGACGTGTTAAAAAAGAAGACAATATCGATTTATCTGTAGGTGTAAGGCTATTTAAAACTTTATATGATAAAGTGGAAATAGGAGACATAATTGGAGAGATATATTATAAAGATTATGTAAATGGTATGGAAAGCAAACTAGCTAATTCTATTAAAATATCTAGTATTAAAACTAAAGAAAAGGACATAGTAATAGGTGTAATAAAGTGAGTGATACTTATGAAGAAAAGTTTAAGCTTATTATTAACCTTTTTTCTTTTTACTATAAAATTAAATGCGATAGAAAATATCAGTATTAATAGAGAAACACTTGTGCCTGATTTTAGTAAAGAAACACGTGTTTATAATGTTTATGTGCTTTCTAGTACTGAGATAATAACAATAAATGCTACTGGTGAGGAAAACGAATTAATTACAGGTACTGGGAGTAAAAGTTTAAAAAAAGGGTTAAATGTTTTTGAAATTAATTCATATATTAATGATATTTTGACTGAAAGTTATACTTTGAATATCACTAGGGGAGAAGACGTATTTGACAATGAAACTTCTAGATTAGAAGACCTAAGTATTACTGGATATAATATTGATTTTAAAAGTGATAACTTTAATTATGAAATAAGTTTAAATAAAATGGAAGACGAAAACTTGGAAGTAATTTATAAAGTAAGTAATCCTAAAATGAATGTTAAGGTAAACGAAACAGGTGACTTAATTACAATAAAAGTGATAAGTGAAAATAAAAAGAATGAAAGTGTTTATAAGGTTAAGATTAACAAGGAAGTTAAGGTAAATGCAGTAGCTTTAAAGAGTAGTTTCTTTGATAAGAAAAAGTTTGATAACTTTGAACTTAAAATAATTAGAATTTCTATAATCTCAGTAGTATTTATTATAATGAGTATTTTATTTTATTTGATTTTTGTTAAGTATAAAAAGAAAAAGAACTTTTAATAAAGTCCCTTATATTTAACATAGTATTCTTCAAATGTTAAGTTCTCATTTTTTATGATAGTTGCAACTTCAACTCCAACATATCTATAGTGCCATGGCTCATATGTGTAACCAGTCATATATACTTTGTCTTTTTTGTATCTTAAGATGTAACCATATTTATGTGCATTTTCATTAAGCCATTTAAATTGTTCAGTGTTTTCAAAGGCCTCACTAAGAGTACCATCTACACTTAAGTCCATTGCTAGCCCAGTTTGGTGTTCACTATGGTTTGGTCTTGCACTATAAGTATCAGCTTCCTTTACACCATCCACGCTAACATACCAATCATATAAATTCTTTTGTCTTGTTTCGCTTCTGTATCCACTTTGAAGTATGATTTTAAGGCCTTCATTTCTTAAATCGCTTACCATTTTTTTCATCGCGTCAGCTGCCTCTTGTGTCATTTTTTGTCCTTCAATATTTACAAGAGTTTTTGGTTCAATTCCACTAGGAAGAGCATAGAACTTATTTACTAAAACTAAAGTATCGTATGGGTCAGCTATTTCTTTGATATCTGTATAGAACTCTTTATCTAAGCTTGTGTTTACGTTCATTACAACTGTTTCAATATTGCTTTCTTTACTGAAGTAATTTTCGTATCTTTCTAAGTTTTCTATGTGGAAATACTTGATATTTGATAGTTCACTTAAATGTGAATGTTTTTTGTTTATTTTCATAACATCTTGTTTACTTAGGTTTTTAGAAATATTACTTATTTCATCTTTTGTGTATCCAAGTTTTTCAAGGTGGCTTACAACTTCATCAGTTTCTTTCTTAGTGTTAGTAGTATTAGTTGGTGTTTTTGTATCCTCATCACTATAATTTAACCTGTGGTTTAGATATACAACTCCAAAAGCAATGAAACCAATTATAACAATTAGTAAAAATAGGTTACCATAATTTATTTTTATTTTTTTCTTTTTCATATAAAACATCTCCTGATATAATTATATCACTTTTTATATGCTTTATGATATAGTAAATTTAAATTTTTGTAAATGTTGACTTCATAATAGTTTTTCTTTATAATGAATATAGGTGGTTAATTGTGAAGTTAGAGTTTTTGGTAAGGGATAAAGACATGGTTAAAATGCTTATGTTAAATGAAGTGGAGTATTTTTATAATTCGCATTTATTTGATTTACTTAAAAAAGAAGCATTAATGGATGGAGATAATAAAACAAGTAATATGTTTTATAAGTATGTTAGTAATGTCAAAGATATAGTGAATGGTAGTATTGTTGAGAAAATTGATGGTAGTTTATGTGAGATTTATTTGGGATTAAATGATAATAGTCAAAGACATGGATTTAAAATTGAACCGTTTGAATTATCTTTGGGAGAGAAAAGAAATGTTATATTAAAGTATGTTTATAAGAAAAGTAATAAGAAACTTTTAACAGATGGAGTAAACAATATAGTTGTTATGGATACTCATTATGATGGGGAAAACTATATTAGTGAAGAAGTAGTTAGGTTAAACAAAGAACTAAGCTCATTTTATTACTTTGAAAGAGGTATGTTTGATAAAGTGGATTTTGACTATATAGATAGTAAATTTTTGAAAATCAGGAAAATAGCAATGTTCAATTATAGTGATTTAATGGATTTGTTAGAAGAGGAAAGATTAGAAAGAAGACTTACTGCTGACAAAGAAATTCTAAGAAAAGTAATGAAAAGATAAAAAAGGGCTTGACTTAACGAGATTTATTCTGTATAATTGTAAATGTCGTTAAGAAGTGCAGATGTAGTTTAATGGTAGAACTTCAGCCTTCCAAGCTGCTAACGTGGGTTCGATTCCCATCATCTGCTCCAGAAGCAAAAATCGTCGCACCAAAGCGAGTTAATGATTAAGTCAATCAGAGATGATTGATTTTTTTGTCGTTTAAGAAAGGTGTTGATGATATTATGATAAAAATAATCAAACAAAAAATGGTTTTAGTATCTTCTCCAATGAAAAGAAAACAAGTAAATAAATATTTAGATTATTTAAAAGAATATTTTGAAATTGTAGAACTGAAAATGGTATGGGGCAGTATTCGACTCTGCAATACCAGATAATTATGAACTATTAAAGGTAATACTAATAATAGATATTAATTCTTTTAAAGGCAAAGATATTACATTTGGATTGGTATTTAGACCTACTATTAAAGAGATAATTAATGAAAAATAATAAGCAGGATAAAGAGAATGATAGCACTATAAATCCTTTATTTATAAAAGATAAATTAGTGTGGTGATATCAATTTCTTTATCCTGTTTAATAGTTATTTTAGTATTTGCCAATATCCTGCTTTGTCAGAACCAATTCTTTCAATTATTAAATTATCTATTAATATTTTAAAATTCCTTTTAATGGTTCTTACATTAACATTAGTTATATTAGCTATTTCATTTTGTGTAATTCTATTATTATTTGCTATTAGTTCTATAATTTTATTTTGAATATCATTACAAACAAAATTACTATTTTTTATCAATTTATCTAATGATGAATTAATTGTCTGTAAAATAAACTTTATAAATACATTTGCATTTCCATTATTATGACATTCTGCTATAGCTAAGTAGTAGTTTTCTTGATTTAAATATATTTCCTCTTCTAGTGGTATAAATTCAAAATTTTTATCATAATTTATTAGCATTAATGTTACCCAAAATCTAGCACATCTTCCGTTTCCATCTGAAAAAGGATGAATAAAAACAAAATAATAATGAAAAATTGCAGATAAAATAATAATATTTAAATCACTACTACTTATATATTCAAATAAACTTTTCATTAAAGATGGAACTAAAATGGATTCAGGAGCCATATATATTATTTCATCTTCTCTTTTTACTCCTTCACCATGATTTCTATAATTACCATTATCTTCATCAAAGTATTTCATCATTAACCCGTGTAGCTTTAATAAATCATTTTCACTTTTATAATTATATTCATTTATATGATTATATGCTTCAATTGCATTTTTTACTTCTTGTACTTCATCTTTTTTACCTAATATTAGTTTATTTTCTGATATACTTTCTACATCAAATAAAGATAACGAATTAGCTTCAATTGCAAGTGAAGAATGAATTGACCTTATTTTAGATTTTGAGATCATATATTTTCTTTTTTGTTTATCATTGACATTTATATTTTTAAGTTTAACATTTATATCATTTAATATATTATTCATTTTATTGTCAATAAAAAACACTGGTTTTATTTCATCAAATAATTTCACCTATATCACTCCTCATACTAATATAAGTATACCACAAATGTCACTGTAAATGTCACTGTATTTATATTTTTTGTACTATATTCGTATTTTCATGGTATACTTATATCAGTTAGTAGTTTATTACTACCTATTATATAGAAGAATAAAGGTTGTCCGACTTCAACCTTTATGGCTCCAAATTAGGTAAAATCTCAGTGAGTTTTTATAAATAATGATAATAGGTTTGTGGAAAATCGTTTGAAACAGAGAGTTTTGTAAACTCTTTTTTTTGTTCTAAAGAAGTATGAGTATACACATCCAAAGTAGTTGAAACCCTAGAGTGCCCAAGTCTTCTTGAAACTTCATTTATTATAATACCTTCAGTTAAAGCATGGTTGCATTTATGTCTAAACTGATGTAACGTTATAGTTTTCAAGTTGGCTTTTTTACATGCACTTAGTTTTCTTTGGTTAATAGAAGTAGGACTTAAAGGTTTAACTCCTTTAAAAAGAAATAAATTTCCATCTCCTTTCTTATAATTTTTAATTATTTTTTTAAATCTTTTACTAGAAATCTATCTATTTTGACTTTACGCATACTTGAAAAAGCTTTTGAAGTACCAATTTCACGTTTTTTGTGTGAAGATATAGTTTTAGTTATATTAATGTAATTGCCTTTTAAATCACTTGTTTTAATTCTATAGCCTCGCCTTGTCTTAAACCAGTGTAAAACATCAAGTTGAAAAATTCACGGTAAACTGGTTTTTCTATATACTTTATAAATTTATTAAATTCTTTAATGTATAAAAGTCAGTTTTATTTTCTTCAGATGAAACAAAATAGCAAGTATAACAACTATTGAAGTAATAATATTTATATTAACTTTTGATTTAATAGGTGGACAATTTAAGAAAAATTTACATTTTTTATGTAAAAATTCACGTAAAATACCGTGTAAAGTCAAAATAAAAAAAGACTTTTCACGTTTTTTATCGAATATATATATTAGGGAGGAAAATAATTTCCTTTAGAAAGAGAGGTGAAATAATAAACAAGTATTTAGAAACACTAGAAAATAAAGTAAATAGTTTTTTTGAAGTTGACAGTTATATTGGTTTAAAAGAAGAAAATAAGTTCATAATTGATAATAATATAAGTATAGAATCTCTAAATGAAAAAAAGTTTTACATTACTGAGTTAGACTCAAACTTTACCTTTAAAGAAATGTTAGATATTCATAATAAAATAATTGAATTTAAAAAGTTAATACCAACTATTGAAGGTAAGACTTTAGATAATAATCAAATACTATCTATAGTTAATGAAAAACATAATAATTTGATTATAGCTGGAGCAGGAAGTGGGAAGACTACTACAATTATAGGAAAAGTTAAATATTTGATTACAAAAAACAATGTGGATGCTAAAGATATTTTGATATTATCGTTTACTAATGCTTCAAGTAAAGAGATGAAAGAAAGAATAGAAAAGGAAGTAAAGACTGAAATTCAAGTTAATACTTTTCATAAACTGGGGTATGACATAGTAAAAAGTACACTTAATGAGAATTTAAAAGTGTATACAGATAAACAAGAAAACCTGATTTTATATATACTTAACCAACTATTTAATGACGTGGAATACTATACTAACTTTGTAAATTATTTTTTAAAAGAAAATAAACTTAAATACTATTTATATGCTTTTGGTCTTTCTTTTCAATATGATGAATACAACTCTGAATATTATTTATTTGAATATAACGTTTTTATTAGTGAAAAAAATAGGAAAGGTAATATTTACTTTGAAGGAGACTTAAATAAGTTAGCTCAAACTTTTAAGTTAATGGGTATTAAGTGTAAATTAAAGAGTGTTAACTATTTATGGTCAATGTTAAATATAGAAGAAAACTTTACTTTTAAAGTAGTTAATTATTTAATAACTGTGATTAGTCTAATAAAGAGTAATAACTATAGTTTAAGTGAGTTTGAAAAAATTATTGATAATGATAGTATATATAAAATTATTAGTCCTGTTTACTTGGAATACAATAAATATTTAGAAGAAAACAATTTGATAGATTATAGTGATATGATAAATAAAGCTACTTCTTTAATAAAAGAAAATAAGTATATACATAACTTTAAATACGTTATAGTAGACGAGTTTCAGGATACTTCAATGTGTCGTTATAATTTGTTAATGAGTATGAGAAATCAAAAAGACTACAACTTGTTTTGCGTAGGAGATGACTATCAAAGTATTTATAGATTTAGTGGAAGTGATGTATCTTTGATTACTAATTTTTCTAAATATTTTGGTGAAGTGTATGTTTCTAAAATAGTTAATACTTACAGATTTAGTGATAAAATGGCTAAACTTAGTAGTGAGTTTGTTATGAAAAACAAAAGTCAAATAAGAAAAGTAGTTAAGGGTTACCCTAGTACAAATGAGCCCATTGAAATTATTTATAATATTAACGAGTTAGAAAAAATATTAAAAAGCTTACCAAACTATTCAAGTGTATTTTTACTAGGAAGATACAATAATGATAAAGATATTTTAAAAAATAATGAAAATTTTTTGTATAATTATGGCGAAGTAACAGAAGTTATTTATTCTAAAAGAATTGACTTAGAAATTAAATATTTGACTATACATAAATCAAAAGGATTACAAGCTGATTATGTTTTTATAATTAACAATAAGGATAAAGGTAGTAGTTTTCCTAGCAAAATAGTCGATGATATAGTTATAGAAAAACTTCTAGGGATTAGTGAAAGTTATCCATTTAGCGAAGAAAGAAGACTACTATATGTAGCACTTACTAGAAGCAAAGTTAAAACATATTTGTTAGTAGAAAAAAGAAATGCTTCAGTGTTTATAAAAGAACTAATTAAAGATTATAAGATAGATAAAAAAATAACGTAAAATGAATGTAAAAAAACACCTTAAAAACTTGTATAAAGTTGATACTAATAGTATATTTATAGTGTAAGGAGAGTGAGAATATGATTTATCCATCAATTGATAAACTATTAACTATAGTAGATTCAAAATACAAATTAGTCCATGTGGTTTCAATAAGAAGTAAGCAAATTATGGCTAATAGTTATTTACAAATGAAGCCATCTGAATATGTATCAAAAAAAGAAATTGGAAGAAGTTTGGAAGAATTAGAAAAAGGTCTAATCAAGATTAAAGAATAATTGTGAGGGATTATGAAGATATTAAAGTATAAAAAAATATCTAGAGGTAGATATAAACTCACAACAGATACAAGTGAACTTGTGTTATATGAAGATGTAATACTTAAAAATAATTTGCTTTACAATAAAGATATTACTTTAGAAATTCTAGAAAAGATAATGAATGAAAATATTTATTATGAAGCGTATGACTTATCTTTAAGTTTTATTGAGAAGAAGCTTAGAACTAAAAAAGAAGTGATTAATTATTTAGAAGATAAGGGCTTTAATAAGAGAGTAATTGACGAGACTATCAAAAAGTTAGAGAGTGTAAACTTACTTAATGTGAGAGCTTATGTTGAAGCTTATGTAAATGATAAAGTTAATCTAGGTAATTCTGGACCTTATAAAATTAAAAAAGAACTTGTTAATCTAGGAATAGATGAAGAAGAAATAAACGAGTATTTAAATACTATAAGTGAAGATATTTGGCTTTCTAAGTTAGATAAAATTGTTGATAAGAAAATGGTTTCACTTAAAAATAAGAGTTTGTTTATGATAAAAAATAAATTAAATATGGATTTAGCTATAATGGGTTATGACAAAGATATGATTAATGAAGTTTTATCTAAGTTAACAAAAAATGATGGTGAAGCAATGAAAAAAGAAATGGAAAAAGCATATAATAAGTATTCTAAAAAATATGAAGGGGATGCTTTAAAGTGGCAGATTAAAAATCACTTATATAGAAAAGGTTATATTGTTAGTGACATAGAATTATAAAATTTATGTCTTTTTTTTTGTATTTTGAATACCTTTAATTAGAGGTGTATGATGAAAAAAATTATTGTTTTATTATTGTGTAGTTTAGTTTTTATACCTGTTATTAGAGCAGATGAAAGTGGAATATCTGTTAAGAGTGAAAGTGGAATTATAATGGAAGCAAGTACTGGAAAAGTTCTTTTTGAAAAAGAGGCTGATACTCCTAAAGCTCCAGCATCTATGACTAAAATAATGACAATGCTTTTAATAATGGAAGCAATAGATGATGGTAGACTTAGTATGGATGATCAGGTTAACATAAGTAAGAACGCTAGTGGAATGGGAGGAAGTCAAGCATATTTGGAAGAAAACACTACATCTAAAGTTAGTACACTATTAACTGCAATTGCTATAGGAAGCGCTAATGATGCAAGTGTGGCTATGGCTGAAAAGATAGGTGGAACAGAAGAAAACTTTGTTAATATGATGAATAAACGAGCAAAAGAACTGGGCGCAGAAAACACAACTTTCAAAAATCCACATGGGCTTGATGAAGAGGGACACTTAACTACTGCAAGAGATTTAGCTATTATTGCAAGAGAATTAATTACTAAACATGAAGAAATTCTTAAGTTAACGAGTACTTATGAAACTACTATAACACACGCGAACGGTAAAAGCTTATGGCTCGTTAATACTAATAAATTAATTAAATTTTATAATGGGTTAGATGGACTTAAAACTGGGTTTACTGGTAATGCTGGATACTGTTTAACTGGGTCAATGAAAAGAAATGATATGAGACTTATTACTGTTACTATGAAAGCTCCTACAAAAGAAGACAGAAATACTGATACGATTAATATGATGGAGTATGCATATAGTATGTTTTATAAAGATACTATTTTAAAAAGTGATAAAAAGTTAGGTACTATGTTTGTTGATAACTCTAAAAAGAGAAAAGTTAATTATTATTTAGAAAAAGATGCAACTGTAGTTGTACCAAAAGATGTGAGAAATATTGATTATAAATATACTATAGATTTAACTAGTAATAAGGCACCACTTAAGAAAGGGGATAAAGTAGGTACTTTAAAATTAAGTGTTAACAATGAAGAGATTTCTTATAATGTGATAGTAAATGAGAGTGTGTTAAAAAGTAATTTCTTTAATAGAATATTAAATTATTTTAAAGATATCTTAAATGGAAACTTAAATATTTTTCCACCTAAAGATTAAATATGATTAAAGAGTAAATACACTATAATGTATTTGCTTTTTTTAATTTTTAATGATAAGATTAGTGTAGTGTTAAAAGTATTAAATATTTGTTAGGAGTGATTAGTAATATGTATTTTCCTGAAAATATGACATTTCAATATTTCTTTTTTGGTACTTATGTAGGTTATTTTTTGCAAGCACTACCTATATCGTTATTAGTTGGGATAGTTTATTATTTTATAAAGTTTAGAAGTGACAAAGTAACACCTAAAAGTAAAAAGATAATTTCTTTCATTTTTGTTTGTTATATTACAGGTTTGTTTTGTTTGGCTATAGGCTTGGATTTAATGGGTATAATATGGTATAAATTAATTTACCAAATGAACCCAGGTACTAAAGTGAACTGGTTAAATGGAGACTTTAATTTCACATTAGACTTTATAAGCAATATAAGTGAAGAAAATATTGGTAATTTTCTTATGTTTTTGCCTTTTGGTATAATTTATCCGTTAACCAAAAAAGATATTAAGTGGAAAAATGTTGTTTTAAAAGGAGTTATACTTGTATTAATTATAGAAATAATTGAGCCTGTTTTTGGTAGAGCATTTGACGTAAATGATATTTTCTTAAATACTCTAGGCGTATTAGTTTCTTCAACAATTTATGTTGTTGGTAAGTATATAGTTAAAAAATGTAGTGAAAAACAAAGAATTTAAAGTTATGAAAGTTTATTAACGTTTTTTGTAAAATAAAAGTAAACCTTATTATTTTGATGGCTATGAAAAATTAAAAAGTGTTATTATAATAATAGGAGGAATTTTAAATGAAATGTGTAAGTATAAATGGGGTAAAATCATTTAAATTAGAAGAAAGAAGTTGTCCGGAAAAGAGAAAAGATAAGGTTGTATTTAAAGTTAATAAATGTGGTATTTGTGGAAGTGATTTACATTATTTTGTAAATGGCGAACCAAAGGGTCTTGTTATGGGACATGAGTTTTCAGGAGTTATTGTAGACCCTGGAGACAGAAGTGACTTAAAAATAGGAGACAGGATTACTGCTTTACCACTTAGTCCATGTGGAAAATGTGATGCTTGTAAAAGTGGAAATCCACAGTATTGCATAAATACTTGGACTCACGCAACGGGGCTTAGTTTAGAAGATAGTGGAGCATATTCTGAATACTCTAGTTGCTACTCAAATATGGCTAGATTAATACCTGAAGAAGTAACAGACGAAGAAGCAGCTATGGTTGAACCTGCTGCAGTTAGTTTGCACGCAGTAAAACTTGCTGACATAATGGTAGGAGATAAAGTTTTAATAGTAGGTGGTGGAGTAATTGGGTTACTTGCTTCAGAATTTGCTAAAAAAGAAGGCGCTACTTACGTATGTATGTTAGAGACAAACGAAAAACGTGGGTTAAAATCATTGTCACTAGGTTCAGTAGACGAGTTTTATAATCCAACTAATAGTGACACTATTAAAACTTTGAAAGAAAAAACAAATGGAGGATTTGATAAAGTAATAGAGTGCTGTGGTAATTCAGCGGCTGTAAGTGAAGCAATGATGCTTGTTAAAAATGGAGGTAAAATTATTTTAGTAGGCGTTTCAACTGAACCAGTTACAGTACCACTTGTAGTATCAGTGATGGGTGAAGTAACTATGCTTGGATCAATAGCGTATAGTGAGTTTGACTTTGATAAAGTAATTGAACTAATTAAAAATAAAGATTTAAATGTGGTTAAATATATTGATAAAGTAGTATCTTTAGAAGAAGTAGAAGACGCTTGTAAAGAACTAACTAGTGGTGAATCTAGCGCAATAAAAATACTAATTGATCCTAGTAAATAAGTACAGTCTAAAATTTTAAATTTTCATATTTTATATTGAAAGGACAAATATGAAAAATAAATGTAGAGATATAATAAATAAAATTAAAAATATAAAGATAATAAAAAAGTAGAGCACTAAAATGCTTTACTTTTTCATATGGATAATTTTATAGATATCGTTCCAACTATAAGACGTGTGTATGTTATTACCCTTTACATCTGTGTTATATCTTGTATTCATTTTTATAACTGGAATATACTCGCTTATACTTCTTATGTTGTTAGGTGAGTCTTCTATCATTATTTCTACTTTTTCGTTTATAATAGTTGGGACTTTATCGTGTGGGGTAAATATAAGCTTATTATATGGTATATCATTTTTTTCTAACCAACTTTTTGTATATTCAACTTTTCCACTTCCGTCATCAACTTTACTTATTAGAAAATTTCTTGATGTAATTAAATAAATTTCGTTACCTTCACTAATTAATTTCTTTATTACTTCACTTGCAAAATTCCTTGCATGAGTATTTATAAAATAATCTTTTATGTGTTTATCCCAGAAAATGTTTTCTTTTTCTTTGGTTATGCCGAAAATAAGAGAAAAATCGTATTCGTTTGGATTTATTACATTATAGTAAAGTGTACCATAATCTAAACAGAATTTACTATAATCAGTTAATACTCCATCAATATCAATACCTATCTTCATAATGCACCTCTAGTAATATTTTAGCATAAATTATTAGTGAGGTAAAGTATATGAAAGTTGTTGTGTATGCAATTTGTAAGAATGAAGAAGCTCATATTAAAAGATGGTATGAAAGCATGAAAGAAGCTGATGAAATATATGTATTAGACACTGGATCAAGTGATAACTCAGTTAATTTACTTAAAAGTTTAGGTGTCAATGTTAAAGAGAAAAAATATGAAGTTTTTAACTTTGATGTGGCAAGAAATGACGCTTTAGAAATGGTTCCAGAAAACGTTAATATATGTGTAAGTACAGATTTAGATGAAGTTTTTACTAAAGGCTGGAGACGTGAATTAGAAAGAATTTGGAAGTCTGATACTGACAGGGTTAAATATAATTTAAATTTTTCTTTTAATTCTGAAAATGAAGGTGTGATGTCTTATTATATTTCAAAGATACATACTAGAAAGAATTATAAATGGGTTAATAGTATTCATGAGGTGCTTGTATTTACTTTGGATAGAACAGAGAATGTTATAGAAAGTGACAAAATTAATATTAATCATTATCCTGACAGAGAAAAGAATAGAGATTTTTATTTAGATTTGCTTATTAAAGAAGTAGAGAATAATCCAAGTGATGAAAGAAACTTACATTATTTAGGTAGAGAGTATATGTATAAGAGTGAATTTAATAAGTCTATTGATACATTAATTAAACACTATAATATTGCTACTTGGAATGAAGAAAAAGCAAGTTCTTGTAGGTATATATCTTATTGTTATGTTAATATGAAAAGACCGCTTGAAGCAGAGATGTGGATTAAAAAGTCTATAGAGATTATGCCTGAAGTTAGAGAAGGGTATGTGTTACTTGGTATGCTTTATTATGAAGAAAAAAGATATTTAGAAAGCATTGAAGAAATGTTAAAAGCTAGTAGTATTAAAGATAAATCTACCACTTATATAAATGAAGAATATGCTTGGAATGAGAATATTTATGATGTGTTAAGTTTAGATTATTTTTATATAAATGATATTGATAAGGCTATAGAAAATGTAAAAAAAGCAATGGAAATTAACCCTGAAAATGAAAGAATTAAGAATAACTATGAAATTATGAAAAGTGCCAAAAATGATTAAATTTGACACTTTTTACGTAAATTCTTGTGTAAAATTTCGCGTAAAGTCAAAATAAAAAAAGACTTTTCGCGTTTTTTGTCGAATAAATATATTAGAGGAGATAAAACTTAACCTCTAGAAAGGAAGATGGAAAATGAAGAAAAAAGTTTTGCTTGTTTTGGTGTTAATCATGCCAATAATTTGTAATGCAAAGGAGGAGGTGAAATATAGATGGTACAATTATGAAGAAAGTAATGTTCATTATGTAAGTGAACCCGAAAGTGTTTGTGAGTACTTTGATAAAAGTGACTATAAATATACAGATTATGTTTATAGCTTGACAAGTCCAGAAGTTAAAGAAGGTAGAGAAATAACTAGTGATTATAAAGATTATACTTTTTTAAGAAAATATGTTAATAAAATAGGTATAACTAGGTTTAGTGGTGCGACTGAGTATGATTTTTACGAATTGGAAGTGCTTGATAAAGACGGGAATAGTGTTCCTTATGAATTTAAGAGTTACTTAGATAATTATTTATTACTAAAAGACAAAGATTATAATAATGCTGCTAGAATTTTGATGTATGTTAATATGGATATAGTATTTGATAGTCCTATTGATATAGAAAATACTAGTATTAGAATTACTTATAAGAATGTTAAAGGAGAACTTAACGGAATAGACTTCAGAGCTTATATGACTGATGAGTATGTATCAAATAGCTATGCAGGATATAGTACAATTAATACTCATGTGTGTAATAACGAAAAGTGTGTGTTTACAGCTAAGATAGATAAAAGACAAATGAGTACAACTGATGTTGTTGTAAAAACTAAGGTTTATAAATATAGAGACACTTTATATAAGTGCTATGACATGGTTAAAAATTATGCTCCAGGATATTATGAAAACTTAAGTGGATACACAAAGGACGAAGAAGACTACATTGTTACAAATAGCTTGACTACTGAAGAAATTGATAAAATAATAAGCGAAAATATGAACTTAGTAAGTGAACAAAATAAAGAATTAATTTCTGAAGTGATGAAGTTAAAGAGTGAACTAAATAATAAAGAAGATATACTTAAAAAGATGGCTGAATTTGAAAAGTTAGTTAAGTCTACTAGCGAAGATAATACTGATATGCTTGGTAAGTTAGCTAGTTTAGAAACTCTCATTAAGAATGACAACATTAGTTATGAAAGTGTTATTAATAAACTTAGTGAATTAGATAGTAAAAATAGTAACTTTGATATGACAGAACTTAAAGATTTTATTACTAAAGCTAGTCAAAAAGAAGATACCACAGTAAAAAATGTGAGTAACACAAATACAGAAAATAAAGAAACTAAAGAAAAAATAGCTTTTGTAACTAAGGAAGATGAAAGTGCTCCAGTTAAAACTAATATATTTATTTTGGTGTTTGGAGTTATGTCTTTTCTAATTAGTTTAGTAGTGCTTATTAAAAATGTCGTAAAATGTAGAAAGAAATAATTATCTAGTTATGTCGAATATGTATAAATTTAATAAAAAATGTTCTATATTAGTTACAAGGACTGATGATATGTTGAAAATTAATATGGAGTTTAGTAAAGGAATACTGTGGATAAGATTAGATGGTATATTAAATAAAACTACTTCTAATACATTTGATGACGAAGTTATACCTGTTATTTTAAAACATGGGATAAAGTATGTGGTTGTTAATTTAGATAAAGTTAATGTTATAGATTTAAAAGGAATAGAAAGTTTAATTTCTTTAAATGAAGTGGTAAGGTCAATGAACGGGAAGACAACTTTATGTAGTCTTACTAATAGGGAAGTAAAGAATATCTTAAATAAAAGTGAATATAATAACACTTTTTATGAAACGAGTAATGAATTAACTGCACTGGGAGTGATGAAAATATGATAATGAGTATAGAAGAGTTGTTAACTCAAAATAAAAATTTTATTTATAAGATAGCTTCAAAATATAGTAAATACTATAATATAGACGATTTATTTCAAGTTGGGGCAATTGGATTTATTAAAGCATACAAAAATTATAAGAAAGTTGATACTAAATTTACAACATATGCTTATAAATACGTACTTGGAGAAATAATTGAGTTTATTAAAAACGATAGAACTATTAAAGTAAGTAGTGATAACTTGAAACTGTTTAAACTTTATACAGAAACTAAGGAGTACTTGTCTAAAGAAATGAATATGGTGCCTACGCTCTATCAAATAAGTGATTATTTAGGTATTGATGAAGTTGTTTTAGCAGATGCAATAAACAAAAGTGAATTTGCAATTAGTTTAGAAGAAAGCTTAAATAATGATGAATTTACTTTAGAAAAAGTTGTAGGACTAGATGATACTAACAACATTGATATGTTAATTGACTTAAAAAATGGACTACTAAAGCTAAAAGAAGATGAAAGAAAGTTAATTGAACTAAGATATTTTACTGGATATACTCAGAGTGAAGTTTCTAATATGCTTGGAATGTCACAAGTACAAGTTTCTAGATGTGAAAGTAAAGTACTAAAGAAAATAAAGGAAACAATGACTGTATAACTCAAAATAACTTGTCCATATTAATAATGGGTGAGTTATTTTGAATTTAAAAGAATATAAGAAAATTGTAAGTAAACATTCTAAAAAAGAAGATATATTTAAAAATGTAATAGTTGCTTTTTTAGTCGGTGGACTAATGGGAGTAATTGGTGAATTAATATTTAAGTTTTTCAGTGTTAACTTAGGATTAACTGATAGTGAAAGCTTTATGTACTTAATGATTGTTCTTGTTGTTGTTTCTTCTATATTAACAGGTCTAGGCTTTTTTGATAAGATAGTTAGCTTTGCAAAGTGTGGATTAATTATACCAACTACAGGGTTTGCTCATGCAATGACCTCTAGTGCGATGGACCATAGAAGCGAAGGATTAATTAAAGGAATAGGTAGTAACATCTTTAAAATGACTGGTTCAATAATACTGTATGGATTAGTTTCTGCTTTCTTTTTTGCAATAATTAAAGGAGTGGTAATGTGACAATATATTTTAAAAATGCCTATATAAAAAATGCTTATTCAGTAGTTGGAAGAAATGAATATGATATAAGTATTAAAGGAGATTTACATATAAACGATTACTATTTATCTAAAAAAAGCTTTGAACAAGGAGAAAGTGAGTTACTTATAAAAAGTATAAGCGGACTATTAAGTAAATGTAAAAAGAAAGAAACAGATATTGATGTAGCACTTTCTGGAGACTTACAAAGTCAAATTTTAGCTAGTACTTTAGCCTATAGAAACTTTAGCATTCCATTTTTAGGACTATATAGTGCGTGCGCAACATTTTGTGAAGGCTTGATAATTGGATCAAATCTTTTAGAAAATAAAGGTATAAACAATATTATAATAAGTACTTCTGCAAATAATTTAGCTAGTGAAAAGCAATTTCGCTTTCCAATTGAGTATGGTGCAATTAGAAAATACGTTAATACTTTTACTGCAACTGCTGCTGTTAGTACTCTTTTAACTAAAGAGAAAACAGAAATTAAAATAGAAAGTGCGACAATTGGTACTGTAGTTGATATTGGATATAATGACGCGAACAACTTTGGAGCTGTAATGGCTTTGTCTGCTAGTAAAACAATTAGTGAACACCTAAAAGAAACTAATAGAAGTAGTGAATACTATGACATTATTTTAACAGGTGATCTTGGAGTATACGGAGTTGAGATTTTAAAAGAACTATTAAGAAATGAATATAAAATTAATGCTACAAACATAGTTGATGCAGGAAGTATATTACTAAAAGATACTAGTGTAGTTGCAGGTGGAAGTGGACCAGTTTGCTTGCCACTTATACTATTTAATAAGATTTTAAAGGAAAAATATAAGAAAATACTACTTGTTGCAACTGGCGCACTTCATTCAAAAACAAGCGTTAATTTAAAAGAAAGTATTCCTAATATTTCACATGTAGTGAGTTTGGAGGTTTTATGATATATTTAAATGCTTTTATAGTATGCGGGGTAATATGTGCAGTTGGTCAGTTAATAATTGAATACACTAAGTTAACGCCAGCACATGTTAATACATTTCTAGTTATAGTGGGTGCATTCTTGTCTATGGTTGGTGTATATGATAAATTAATTTGTTTTAGCGAGGCGGGTGCAAGTGTGCCTATAACTAACTTTGGACATATTCTTTTTAAAGGTGCATATCTAGGGCTAAAAAACAATGGAATAACTGGACTTTTAAACGGAATATTAGCTAGTTCAAGTGGTGGATTAACCATTACTATAATTAGTGCTTTTCTAATAAGTTTAATTTTTAAACCAAAACATTAAAAAAATTACAAA
Source organism: Bacillota bacterium (assembly GCA_003524085.1). Lineage (GTDB taxonomy): Bacteria > Bacillota_I > Bacilli_A > RF39 > UBA660 > CAG-628. The sequence goes on from DOEC01000021.1 coordinate 58,303, forward strand.
AATACTAGAGAATTCTCTAGTTTTTTGGTATACTTATAATGAAAGAGTGGGAATAAAAATGGAAGAGATATTAAAAAGAGGTTTAATTATTATATTAGTAATGGTTATAGTATTACTAGTTTATTACATTTTAAAAGGTGTTTTACTTACTAAATTAGGTAAACTTAAAAAGGATAAAAAAGTATGGTTTGCTTGGGTTCCAATTCTAAATACATATTATTTAGGTAAACTAACTTTTAATAAGACAGTGGGTGCAATATTAGTAGCGCTTAATGTTCTTACTTCAAGTGGAAGTTTTACGAGTGGAAGTACTACAATAAATATTAGTTTTCTAAGTTTGTTACCAAGTAGTGTAAGCGTTATTATACTTATACTAAATTCACTAATCAATATAGCTTTGCTTATTTATTCAGGAGTTTTAATTAAAAAGTTAAAATCTACTATAGTAAGTGAAGAAGTAAATACAAAAGTAGAAGATTCAGCACCTATTATTGAAGAGTTGGATTTAGGTGGAAATGAAGATAATATTGAAATAGTAGATTTAAGTAATGAAGGTGGAGTTGTTAATACTCTTGAACAAAAGAAAGAAAACAAGTTTACCATAATAATACTTGCTGTAATTTTAGTTTTTGCAATTTTACTTCCTACGATAAGTGGTATATTTAATCCAAAAGATAACACTATTGATAACACAAAGCCTAACGAAATAAAATATACTGAGACTACTAAGGATGGACTACTTACTATTGGAAAAGAGACTGGAAACATTACTGCTAAGAATGTAAGATTTTATAATTTTTCTAAGCAAAGTGGAAATATAATTAGTTTCATCTATTTACCAGAAGATGAAATAAAAAATGTAAATGAGTCTAACTTATTTATACAATTATATGATGAAAAGAAAAACATTATTTATAGAACTAAATTTACTAGTGATACTGTATTAAGTAGAAAAATAAGTGGAACATATAACTTAAACACTAATGGTGAGATATACAAAAATGCTTTCTATGCTTCAATAGTGATTTTAAAAGATACAGACTTTTCAGTAGTTGATAATATCATGGTATGTAAATATACTACAACTGATGGAAACTACAACATAATAAATAAAGTAACATATAACTTTAGTAAAAATGGACTAGCAAGCTATGAAGTAGATAAATCTGTAGTTAAAATAGGACTAGAAGAAAGTGATGTTTATAAAGATAGCTTTCAAAAAGAAGCAAGTTATTTAAAGGAAAATGTGGAAAACTTAACTGTTACTGATACAAACATAAAATATAAATTAAATTTAGTTACTTATAGTAGTCAAGAATATTCTCCACTTTATAAATTAGGTACTACTATTAAAGAAATAAAAACTAATGAAGAAAATAATAACTGGAGTTGTAGCAATGAATAATTTTTTAATAGGGGATTTTGAAGGACCTTTAGATTTACTTTTACATTTAGTAAAACAATCTAAAATAGAGATAAGTGAAATAAAAATAGTAGATATAACTGAACAATATTTAGATTATCTTAAAAAAATGGAAGATATGAATTTAGATATTGCTAGTGAATACTTGGTAACAGCAAGTGAATTAATTGAAATGAAAAGTAGATATCTTTTACCAAAGCCTCCTAAAGAGGAAGAAGATAGTGAATATTTAGAAGACCCTGAAACTGAATTAAAAAGAAGATTACTAGAGTATCAAAAGTATAAAGAAAGCACAGAAGTATTTAGAAGTCTTATTGATAAAAGAAGTAATTATTATACAAAAGTACCTGAAAAAAGAGAACTTTATACTGAAGAAAAACTAGAAAATACTGAGAATGTAACTGCAAGTGATTTACTTCTTGCTTTACAAAAACTTCTTGAAAGAAAAGAGTATTCAAAACCAATAAATACTAAAATTACTAGAAAAGAGTTGTCAGTTAGTGAAAGAACTGCTAAAATAAGAAGTATATTGAAAAAAGAAAAAAGGGTTGACTTCCTAAGTTTATTTGATGAGTTAACTAGACCTTACATAGTTGTAACATTTCTTAGCATACTTGAAATGGCTAAAGATAAGGAAATAATTTTAAAACAAGAAGCAAACTTTGGAAGAATTATTCTTGAAAGAGTTGATTAATTATGAATTTAAAAAGTGTAACTGAAGGAATTTTATTTGTAGTAGGAGATGAGGGGATTACTTTAAAAGAGTTATCTGATACACTAGGTGTCAGTGAAAGTGAAGTAAAAGAAATCTTGTCAAATCTAAGACATGACTATGAAAGCAATGAAAGAGGACTTAGAATTAGTTTCTTAGGTAATACATTTAAACTTACTACAAAGAGTGAACATAAGATGTATTACGAAAAACTTGTAACTGATTCAAAGACATTCACATTAAGTAATGCAAGTTTAGAAGTTTTGGCTATAATTGCTTATAATGAACCTATTACAAGAGTTAAAATTGACGAGATAAGGGGAGTTTCTAGCAGTCAAATAGTTAGAAAACTTTTAGCTAGAGGTTTTATTAAAGAATGTGGTAAAGATAATAGTATTGGTAAACCAAATTTGTATAAGACTACAAATGAATTCTTAGATTATTTTGGACTTGCTACTAAAGAAGATTTACCTAAACTTGATATTAAAGATAGTCCAGTAGATAATAGTGAAGTAGAACTATATAAATCAAATTATAAAGAAAATGACTAGTAATTAAAAATAGTCTTTTTTTTGAGCTTTAATTACTTGATTTTTTTAATTTAAATGGTATTGATATTTTGTGCTAGATATGGTAATATTTTATTAGGATGGTGAGATTAATGAACGATCTAATAGAAGTTTATACTAGGTTAAAAATGAAAACTGATTGTCTAATTACATTAACTTATTTTTCTAGTTATGGTTATGAAACAACTAAAAAATATAAATTAATTGATATTGTTGGATTTTCTTATATTTTAGTTCAGAATGAAGAAGAAATGTTAAGTATTCCTTTTTTTGGAAAAGATACAATGATTAAGAGTATCACTATAGATAATTCAAAAGAATCAATCTATTTTAATAAATATGTAAATGAAAATATATTTAATGGTTTTTATATAAAAGATGGATATGCTGAAAACATAAAACAAAATATGTTAGGAAATTTAGATTTTAAGTTAGAAGATAGAGATAAATTTATTCAAAGGTATAAAGATAAAACATCTACTTTTGAATATGAAGATTTGTTTTTTTCTTTAAAACAGAAGCAAGAATTTAATGAGTTCTTTAAACTATTAATTAAAGGTTTAACTAATTATTGTGAAAAGAATGGACTTAGTTCAGAGTTAAATTATATTGGCAAGGGTACAACTTCAATAGTTTATGGTATAGGAGATAAAATTATAAAAATTGGTAAACCTAGAAGAAAAGTCACTATACCATATTGTGAATATTTATTACAACCAATTATAAATCATGATTTTGAATTTGATGGCTATCCTATACATATTGAAGTTACACAAAAAGTTTTTATGTGTGATGAAATAAATGACAAAACAGTTAAAGAAAAACTTGATAAAAAAAGAGAAGAAATTTCTGAATATTTGCATAGTATTGGTTTAAAAGCTACTGACTTACATCTTGGAAATCTTGGCTTTTTAACTAAAGATAATAAAGTGCATTATGAAGATATTAATTTTGATGTAGGAAATAGTATAGCTACTTCTATTGATAACAATAATAATTTGAAAGTTAAAAAAGCAGGTGAGATAGTTATAATTGACCTTGACTGTTTGGAAATAGAAGATGTAAACAAATATACAAAATATCTGGAAAGTCTCGGTTTTTCTTTAGAAAATAATAGTATTTCAAAATCAATGTAATTAACAAAAAATCTACTTTCTTTTACGGGAAAGTAGATTATATTTGTTACTAGCATTTTTATTAATTTTGGTGCTCCTCTAGGGACTCGAACCCTAACATATTTCTATACACGATTTTGAGTCGTGCGCGTCTACCAATTCCGCCACAGGAGCAGTAACTTAATTATATATTAAAATGGTAAAAAAAGCAAGGGGGTTTTCTTTCCTTGAAATTTATAATAAACGAAAAGTTATAATTAAACAAAAATAAAAAAGCACCTGATTTCATCATAGCCGGTGCTTTTAAAACAAATAAACAACAGGTGACACTTAACAGTGAAATTAAATGTTCCTTTTTTATTATATGAAGATTTCTCTTCCGTATACATTATACTAAATTATTTAAATTTATGCAATACTTACACTTTATTTTAAGTAAGTGTTTATCTTGAACCTTTTCTTGCTCGTTCTTTAACTAGGTTTTCTAATTCTGTCATTGTTAACTTTGATAACTCTAGTTCTTTTTGCTCTAGTTCTTTAGTATCAATATCAGTAATTAGTCTATTAAACATAGTTTTATACTGTTGCATGTCATTATCACTTTTCTTAACAAACACTCCTACAATGTCATAGATATTGTCTTTAATATGTTTTGTGACTATTCTTACTTGATCGTACCTTAATTCAGTATACCCACTTGCTTTTTTATTGTTTGATAAGCTCTTAAATTCTTTTGAGCCTACTTTTCCCATAGTAAACCTATTTAACAAATCAAGCACTGTATCATAATACTCATTAGGAACATTTTTCATATCTTGAATTAATCTACTTTTAGTTGGGTTAGTTACAGGATGAGTAAATACTAAAAGTCTTTCTTTAACACTTAAAGTTTCTTCTGTGATATCTTCTTCTGTTAATTCTAACTTACTAATTTCTTCATAATATTTTCTTATATCAATATATTTATTTAGTAATTTATAGTACGCAGTTATAGCTTCTTTTCTAAGTGGTTTATTAATATATGTTTCTAAATCATTGACTATCTCATAATATTCAAGCATATCATAAATAAAACTTTTTAATACTTCATTTACAACATATCTAAATTCATTGTCTTCAGTAATAAATCTTTTATAACTATCTAAAGAGTTAGCAACATCATCTTCATAAATGATATAACTTTTAATTTCAGCAACTTTTTTATCTAAAGTTTCTTTTCTACTTCTTCTAATTTCTACTATATCTAATTCTTCAAAACCACCATTTAATATATTTGGTAGTTCATTATATAAGTCATTAGTATTCTTTTCTTCAGTAGCATTTATAGATTTTAAGTTCCTGTTATAATACTCAATTTCATTACATAAAAGTAAGTCTTCTTTTGTTTCTATAATTCCTTTTGTTTCATAGTATCCTATAATTTTCTTTACATTGATAATATCATATTTACTTTCAAGTATAGGTGTATCATTTTTAATAGCAAGTGTTACTCTATATGCTGAAGATACTCTGTTTCTGTTGTTTCTAATTTGTTTATCTAGAGTTTTAAATCTCTCTAAATCAGTTTTGTATTCTAAATTTAATTTTGTTATAAAAGATTTCATATCATCAACATCATTATTTAACATCTGATTTAAATATTTATAGAATAAATTACTGTAATCATTATTGTTATAGATACTGTTTAATAAAATATCAATATTCAAACTATGCTCTTTCATGTTAGTGTAATTCATGTCTAAGTAAGTTAAAACTTCATTAAAAAGTGATATTTTAATTTCTAAGTCTTTGTATTCTTCTTTTAACACTTTATTTTCAGATATATAATTATTTAATAGTTCAACTATTCTTTCTTTGTTTGTCATATTGTTCCTCCAGTTAAATTATATCATATTTATTATATGTTTTTAAACAATTTATAAAAAACATGTGGTAAAATAAAGCAAAATATAGTAAAATAGTACTATATTTTAAAGGAAGTGAGAAAATGAATTATAAAGAATTAGCAGAACTTTTATATCCTGAAGTGACAACTACTATTGAAGACTTGGAAAAAATGTACCCAGAAAGGAATTTACCAGAAGGAGCAGAAGTATGTCGTTTTGCACCGAGTCCAACTGGAAGAATGCATATGGGAAATATGTATGCTGCTTTTATACCAGAAGTTTTTGCACATCAAAGTAACGGTGTATTTATATTAAGAATTGAAGACACAGATGAGAAAAGAGCAATTGAAAATGGAATAGAGCACATTGTAAATGATTTAGGAGAATTTAATTATATAATAGATGAAAGCCCAGTTACAGGTGGTAATTATGGACCATATAAACAAAGAGATAGATTAAACATTTATCATACTGTTGCTAAATACTTAGTAAGTATTGGAAGAGCATATCCATGTTTCTGTACAGAAGAAGAATTAACAGAAATGAGAACACATCAAGAAGACATTAAAGACAGAATAGGTTATTATGGACATTATGCAAAGTGTAGAAATTTATCAATGGAAGAGATTAAAAAACATTTAGAAAACAAAGATAAGTGGGTTTTAAGACTTAAAAGTATGGGAGACTTTAATAAAAAAGTAGAATTTAATGATTTAATTAAAGGAAAACTTGAACTTCCAGAAAATGATATAGATCAAGTTTTAATTAAAAGTGATGGAGTGCCACCTTATGCATTTGCGCATGTGTGTGATGACCATTATATGAGAGTTACTACTGTTACAAGAGATGACTCATATATTTCTTCATTAACTTATCATTTAGAAATATGGGATGCATGTGGTTTTAAAGCACCAAAATTTGCACATTTACTTCCACTTAATAAAAAAGATGGAGATAAAGTAAGAAAAATTAGTAAAAGAAAAGACCCTGAGGCAGCTGTTGCATTTTATCATGAAAGAGGAATTCCTGTTGAAGCAATTAAACTTTATTTTGCGACTTTAGTTAACTCTAACTTTGAAGAGTGGTTTATGGCTAACCCTGACAAAACTCATAAAGATTTCAAATTTACTTTTGATAAAATGAGTACAAGTGGTTCGTTGTATGACTTAGAAAAACTTATTAATATTTCTAAAAATTATATTAGTAGATTAAAAGCAGAAGAAGTATTTAATTTAGTTGATACATGGTCTAATACTTATGATAAAGAATTTAATCAGTTAATTAACAAATACAAAGACTATACAATTAATGTACTAAACATTGAAAGAGAAGTAGAAAGACCTAGAAAAGATATAGAAAGCTTTAGTGCTGTTAAAAGAGAAATAGGTTATATGTATGACGAGTTATTCTTTAATGAAGAAAAGACTTTTGAAAGAAAAGACTTCTATTCTAAAGATTTACTTGAGTATTATATAGATAATGTGTATGATGAAAATGACGACAAGCAAACATGGTTTAACAAAATTAAAGAAATGTGTCCTAAGTTTGGGTTTGCTAGTGAAACTAAGGAATATAAGAAAAATCCTGAAAATTATAAAGGCTCAGTTGCGCATGCATGTGAAGTTATAAGAGTAAGTGTTACTAATAGAACAATGACACCTGACTTATACGAAATATTAAAACTTCTTGGAAAAGACAGAATTAAAGAAAGAATTAGTAAATTCTAATTGAAAAATTATCACGCATATGGTAAAATTATATGCGTGAATTGGCCTGTTGGTGAAATGGTTAACACACAAGCCTCTCAAGCTTGCATTCACGGGTTCAAATCCCGTACAGGTCACCATTTTGAATATTAATCCTCTTTATGAGGGTTTTTATATATTAATCAATGGATGTGGGAATAATGGTTTTGGACTATAAAAAAGACATGTATCAAAATACTGATACTCTTTATATTGAAAAAGTAATGAATTCTACAAAAAAAATACTTCAAGGATACGAAGAGTTAAGTAATAGAGAGTTATATGAAATTACAAATGTGCTTTTTGATATAAAGATTAGTGATGAAGAAAAAGATTATCTAAAGAAAGAGTGTATTGACTTATATGATTATGTATCTTCTGATATTAGAGAAAACTATGACAAGTATTCATATTTTTATAGTGTGAATTTTGTACTTCATACTTTGGAACTTAATTTACTATTTAGTCATGATTTAACTAAAAGGGATAGTAGAATAAAATTAAGAAATTTGACTAACAGAATGAGACACATTAATTGACTTTGTTGTGAATAAAATTTATAATATAAATAAGGAAGTGATAAAAATGGAAAAAACATTTTATATAACAACACCGATATACTACCCAAGTGGTAAATTTCATATTGGAACAGCTTATACAACAATTTTGGCTGATGCTTTAGCAAGATATCATAGACAAAAAGGTGAAGACGTGTACTTCTTAACTGGACTTGATGAACATGGAGAAAAGATACAAAAGAAGAGCATGGAAGAGGGAATTACTCCTCAAGAGTACGTTGATAGAGTAGCAGATTATACTAAAAATTTGTGGAAACTTTTAAACATAACTAATACTGGGTTTATTAGAACAACTGATAAAAGTCACATGGAAAGTGTAAGTAAGGCTTTTTTAAAACTTTATAATCAAGGAGATATTTATCTAGGAAAATATAAAGGAAAATATTGTGTTCCATGTGAGACATTTTATACTGAAAGTCAGTTAGTTAATGGAATGTGTCCAAGTTGTGGTAGAGAAGTTAAGGAAGTTGAAGAAGAGACTTATTTCTTTAATATGAGAAAATACGAAAGTAGATTAAAAGAATTTTATAAAGAAAATCCTGACTTTTTAGTACCTGTTACTAAGAAAAATGAGATAATGAACAGTTTTATTAATGTTGGTATAGAAGATTTATGTATTTCTAGAACTACTTTTGACTGGGGAATACCTGTACCTAATGACTCTAAACACGTTATGTATGTATGGCTTGATGCATTACTTAATTATGTTACTGCTTTAGGATACAATAGTGATAATGAAGAGTTATTTAAGAAGTATTGGCCTGCTAATGTACAGATAATTGGAAAAGATATATTAAGGTTCCACGCTATATACTGGCCTATATTCTTGATGGCATTGGATTTACCACTTCCAAAGAAACTTTTTGTTCATGATTTTATAATGATGAAAGACGGTAAGATGAGTAAGAGTAAAGGTAATACAATATATCCTGATGTACTTGCTGAATCCTATTCAGTAGATGCAGTAAGATACACTATATTAAGAAGTTTACCTTATGGACAAGATGGAGAATTTACACCTAGTTCATTTATTCAAATATATAATACAGAGTTATGTAATGACTTAGGAAATCTTGTTAATAGAACTATTGCAATGATTAATAAATATTTTGATGGTGTCATTAGTAAGGGTACAAAAGAAACAGAGTTTGACAAGTTGTTAGACCATTATATTAGAAATGAAATAATGATGTATGAAGTAGAAGTTAATAACATAAATATTCAAAATGCACTAAGTCACATAATGAACATAGTTTCAAGGACTAATAAATATATAGATGAGACTATGCCTTGGGTTTTATTTAAAGAAGGTAAGACTGAAGAGTTAAAGAGTGTAATGTATAATTTGTACGAAAGTATTAGAAAAATTGCAATACTCTTTATGCCTTATATACCAGAAAGTAGTGAGAAGATATTTAATCAATTAAATGTTAGTGAAGAAGATAAAGTGTTTGACTCATTAACAAGTGAAAAAGATTTAAGTGGTAATAAGGTTATAGAAAAAGGTATACCTTTATTTGAAAGACTTAAGGAAGAGGAAGAGATAAGTAGACTTACAGAACTAATGAAGACTAGTAATTAGTCTTTTTTTCTTTACAATGATTTTACTTTACATGTGTAAATATGCTTTTCTTTAATTATTAGATTTGATACAATAAATAAGGAGAGTGAACAAAATGAAAAATGTAGGAACAATGAGTATAGGAGTAAGAACCGGAGTTATAAAAGAAGGGGATAACTTAGCAGAAATCACAGTAAACAGTGTACTTAACGCGTGTGAAGAGTTAAATTTGCCTTTAGAAAACAAAGATATAATTGCTATAACTGAAGCGGTTGTTTCAATTAGTATGGGTAACTATTGTACAGTAGACGATATTGTCAAAGATTTACAGTTTAAGGTTAAAACTAGACACTTAGGGATAGTGTATCCAATTTTAAGTAGAAATAGATTTGCTGTTTTACTTTCAGCTTTCGCGCGTGCTATGGACAAGATAACTTTTGTACTTAGTTATCCATCAGATGAAGTAGGTAATGATATTTTAGATAAAGAAAAACTAAATAATTCTAAAATTCCTTTATCTAATTATGTTATGTTAGAAAGTGAGTACACTGAGTTATTTGGAGACTTTAAGCATATTTTTACAGGTGTTAATATGGTAGACTTTTATAGGGATATTTGTAAAAAAGAGAACTGTGAAGTTGAGTTTGTATTTTCAAATGACCCAGAAGTAATACTTGATTATACTAAAGATGTATTGTGTGCAGATATTCACACTAGAAATACTACTAAAGAGAAGATTTTAGCTAAAGAAAAAGTAAATGTTTTAACACTAGCTGATATACTTAACAAAAGTGTTGATGGAAGTGGATATAATTCTAAATATGGTCTTTTAGGAAGTAACAGGGCTACTGAAGAAAAGGTTAAGTTGTTTCCTGAAAACGGTAGTACTTTTGTTAACAAAGTTAAAGATTTATTTAAAGAAAAAGCTAATAAAGATGTTGAAGTAATGATTTACGGAGATGGGGCGTTTAAAGACCCAGTAGGTAAGATATGGGAGTTAGCTGACCCAGTTGTAAGTCCAGCTTATACTGAAGGTTTAGAAGGTTCTCCAAATGAGATTAAACTTAAATATTTATCTGATAATAAGTTTTCTAATTTAAAAGGAGAAGAGTTAAACGATGCAATTAAGACTGAAATCAGAAAAAAAGAAAGTGAGTTAAAAGGATCAATGGTAAGTCAAGGTACTACTCCTAGAAGATACACTGATTTAATAGGAAGTTTGTGTGATTTAACAAGTGGAAGTGGAGACAAAGGAACACCTGTAATACTAATTAAAAATTATTTTAAAAATTATAGTAATTAAAAAAGCCACATTAATGTGTGGCTTTACTCGTTTATAGTATCATAAATCAATTTGCATATTTTTTCTTTTGAAGATACAGAAGATATCTTTTTAAGCTTGTTTCTATATGAATTTATTATAAAAGGATAATTTAAACAAAGACTTATTTTCCTTTTAAGTGAAATAGGAGTAGTTGCTTTCATTCCAAAGTGATTTTTTAAAATGTATTTCATATTAAATACTTCACTACTATTAGATGGCGAAGTTAATATTAAAGGCTTTCCCATAAGAATACACTCGTTTATAGTTGAGCTACCTGGCTTTGAAATTATAACGTCACTTACACTTATTAAATTAGTTATATCTTTAGTGTAACCTAGAACTAATACATTCTTAATATCATTTTTGTATATGTATTCTTCACATTTAACTTTTAAAGATATGTTTTTACTTGTGGCAAGAATGTAGTAAACTGGTAAATCTTTTTTTATGATAGTCTTAAAATATTCAAAACCTCTTTCAATATCTATAAAGAATAAGTATATTGGTTTGTCATTTTTTAAACTGTATTTTTTTAGAATTGTCTCGTAATCGTCAGTAGATGCAGATAAATTGCTTGGTAAACCATATGGATATATAGAACTTGTATCAACTCCTTTCTTTATAAAGTCACTTTTTAAAATTTCGTTACTTACAACATATTTATCTATTTCTTTAGAATTCATTATCCAACTAGTATGTGCTGTGTAATCTGTTACTATGCTAATTATTTTTGTGTTGGTTATTCTAAGTCTATTATAGTACGTTACAATATAACTTGCACAGTAGTGAGTTGTTAAAACTAAGTCTGGGTTGTACGTACTAAAAATACTTCTTAATTCACCATTGTCAAAACATTTTATAGACTGTTTTTCATAACTAATTGCCATTAATTTATTGTTTACTAATTTTAAAAATAAACCACTTAAAAGTTCTAAATTATTTTTAAAAAGAAAGTTACTAAACATATTTATTTTACTTCCATACTCGCTTAAATCTATTAAACTTACTATGTATTTTTTTTTATCTAATTTATCATAAATATTATATGCTACACTTTTAGAAGTATTTGAGTAGCTTACATAACTTATTAAAATTTTCTTTTTCATATAAAAACCTCTTAATTAATTATATATCAAAATTTGAAAAAATTCTATTATTTATATATCAAAACTGCATCAGTATCTTTTTCATTTTTATATTCAAGTCCATTAACCCCTGTAAAATATTTTATTAATATAGTATTATTTTCAAACATGAATTTTATAAAATCTATATCATGTATAATGTCCCAGTAAGGTCTAGTTTTAGTGTTTTTTGTAAAATCATATAGATATGCCATGTATATTAAGCCGTTTTTATTAAGGTGATTTTGTAATTCATAGATGTTTTTTCTGAAACCTTTTATACTATCCGTATACATTTTTTCAATGAAACTTGATATGTTTGATAAGAATATGTAGTCGTATTTTTCTTTAGTTAGGTTACTAACATTTCTTATGTCACTCGTTACAAATAAAGGGTTACAATTTTCAATATTAGATTTAATTAAATTATAGTTTTCTACACTTCTTAAGTAATTGTTTGATAAAGATACTACTTTTTCTTTGTATTCGTCCATAGTAAATAAATTTTTTCTTATTATCAAACCACAGTTATCATATTCTTTATATAGTGTGTTCCAAAAAATGTATGAGTTTTCATTTAAATTATTTTTAATTTTGTTAAATGTTTCATGATTAAAAGAATTTTTATTTTTAAATAGTCCCTTATTATATGTGAAGAAAGATAAAAATTCTTCAATTTGAAGAGATAATAATCCAGCAACTTTTAAGTCAAAATAGTATTTTACAAACGGATTGATATCAAGTAAAGTAATATCTTTACATCCTAGTAAAAATACATTTAATATTTGGTCAGCACTTGAGCCAACTGTTAAAACTTTTTTATTTTTAAAATCTAACTTATTCATGTAGCCATTTAAGTTTTCTGTAGTAAACGGATATATTAAATTGTAACCCATGTGAGTGAATTTACTATAATTTATAACTTTTTTAGCTTTTTCAATATCTTCATAAACATCCATAACTGCCTCCGTTGTGTGTTAAATATCATACCACAATTTAAAGAAAAAAGATATAATTAATATTCACAAATATACTAAAAGACAGATGTGTATTGATAAAATAAAATCAATATCATAAAAAACACCAACATAGTTTAGAAAAATAGATTAATCCTAGAAGTAATTAACAAACTATTGATAAATAACATCATATTTGCTATAATTTAAGTATGGTAAAGGGTGTGTGATATGAAAAAGATAGTAATGTTAATAGTCATGATATTTAGTTTTAATATGATTTTGAATGCTGAGTGTGATTATACTGAGAAAGTTAACTTAATTACTTTATCTAGTTATGTTGACTATAATTATGAATATATGAGCGATAATACTTTTAAACTAACTTTTTATAATGTAACACCTGAAATGAAGTTAATTTATAATAATATAGAATATGCTCCAGCTAATGAAAGTGTGGAATTAAATTCACTAGAAGAAGGAAAAAGTATGAAAGTATCAATTAAGGGAAGTGATACTTCAGAATGTGCAATGCTAGATTTAAGAGTTATTAATTTGACTATTCCTTATGTTAACCCTTTTTATGGAAGTAATAGATGTATTGGACATGAAAGTTTGAATGTGTGTAGTAATAAGTTTTTACAATACAAGATAACTGAAAGTGAGTTTTTAAGACTTATTGATAAATCTGAAAATGATAACAAACCAGATGATGAAATTAATGATAAACCTGTAGTAAAAGAATTAACGTTTTTTGAAAAGGTAGTTGATTTTGCTAAAAAGGCATGGATACCAGTTCTTTTAGTAATTCTAACAAGTGGAATTACATTTGGTATTTTTAGTACAATTTATAGAAAAGTTAAACATGGAATATAAAATAAAAAAATTTAAAATATAGGTAAAAACAATGCGTGAAATTGAATAGAATAGCGAAAAACTATTCTTTTTGTTATGTACAAACTAGAATAAATTTGTTATAATTATTTTGTAATGATAGTGGAGGTAAGAGTTATGAAAAAAATTTGTATGTTTTTAATGCTTACTATACTCATGAGTGTAAGTAAGTTAGAAGCAAGCTGTAATGATTCACAGATACTTGCAAATGATATAGAATATTCAATATTTGAAAGTTATGACTATGATGATGTTAAAAGTGAAGTTGAGTTTTATGGCTTGAGTGACGAGTTATATCTAGAAGTAACTAATGATTATAACGATGATGTGGACGTTTATACAAAAGATAATTTTACTGATGGAGTGTTAGTTATTCAAAGTAAAACTGTTACTGAGAAAATTAATTATTCAGCTAAAGTTTATACAACGGATACAAGTTGCTCTAATAAGATACTTAGGAATATAAATTTTAGTACAAATAAGTACAATATATTTGTATCAAATGAAGTATGTAATGATAGGTATGATACAATAAAATATTGTAATCCATTTTATGATGTTAAAGATATGTCATTAACTGAGTTTATTAAATTAGTAAATAAAGAAGCTGCTAAATTAGATGTACATTATACTTTTAAAGATTATGTAAAAATGTATTACTTGTACGTTTTAATACCATTTCTAGTGATATCTATTGTTTATATAGTTAGAATTATTATATTTAAAAGGAGGAAGAAGCAATATGTATAAGAAGTATTTAAAAATATTGTTATTAGCTGGTTTAACTTTAATTCCATTAAAGATTGATGCTCTTGCTGATACTCTTAAGATACAAGAAAATGGACATGTAAATCCTTTGTATGCTGACTATAATTGGTGGGATGGTAATACTGAGGAAGGTTATTTAAGAGGAGAGTTGAAAAATGGTAAGTTAGTTTTAACAGCTGAAGCTAAAAAAGGTAAATACAATATTGAATGTAATCAAAATAATTATCAATATTGGTATTATACTTGTCAGTCTACTTGTGGAATAGATATAACTAAACTTAGTAGTAGTTGGCAAAATCAAATATCTAGTTGTGGTAAAACTACTAGATGGGGACTTACTAAATCGTTGAGTCAAAAAAATTGTAAAGAATCAGCTATAGGTACTAATAAAGCTTATTGTAACTTAAAATCTGGTGGACAAATGAGATTTAATATATCAGAGTCTAACTTTATAAATCACGAAAGTCACTGTGGTAATGAAGCTGGATATATTGATCAAGTTAGATATGGCAAATGGGCTAAAGATTTAAATATGGATTCTACTTCTAATAAGAGTTATACTAAAGCACCTAATATAAAAAGATATTATTGTACATGGAGTTCTAGTACTAGTGGTACAACTCAAACATCTAAAAAGAAACTAGTTCAAAATCAATATCAAACTTCTGATGGAGCAGCAGCTTACTGTGTAAACCCAGGTAGAATATTTAAGGCTCAAAACTATAAATTAGCAGCAGAGTATGATGTTAGTAAGAAAGCTTGTACAAAGAGTAACTCTGATAAATCATGTGCACTTGCTGCAGCAGTAATGATTGGTAATCAAGAATATAATGGAGACTATTTAACAATACTTACAGCATTAAGATTCTTAAGTGCGCATTATGGGGATAATGAAGGATGGTGGGAATCAGCTTCTTCTAAGAAATATCCTAATGCAAATATATATAAACATACAGTGGATGAAATAACAAATTATGGTTATGCAGGAGGGACAACTAAAACTAAAATTGGTGTTATATATGCAGACTCTACTTCTAGTACAGCTCTAGCTAATGCTATTTTGATATATAAAAAAGTAATGAGTGGATATGATATGTGGAGTCCTAGTGTAACTCATAAACATTCTTCATATAATACTTATACTAAAACAGCAACTTTATCATTTGAAAGTAATTTCCCTACAGGTACAACAATTAGTAGTATAAAACTATCTAATGGAAAAGAAATACCTGCAGGAAATATAACATCTGCACCTTGTGAAAGTGATAATAGTAAGATGTGTATAACAGCGACTATACAATTAGAAGCAAATGAGTGTGTTAAAGTGAAAGCTGAAATATTTTATACAAATCCATATGATACAATATCTAAAATAGGATACTATAAAGCAATAGATAATCCTAGTAAATATCAAGATATGTATGTATTTGATAGAAATGCTAAAGCAAGTGTAATGGTTACAAAAAAAACCGGAACAAACAACAATGCTTCAACTCAAGAATTTGATTTATGTGCACCTGATAATTCTTGTAGTATTGCTCCTGGCGGAAAATATATATGTAAAGATGGTAGTGAATGTACTAAAGAAAGATTTAGTGAAGAATGCGAAGAACCTACAGATAATACATATTGTCCTAAACCTGAACTTGAAGAAAATATGCCAGATGACTGTGAAGACTCAACTACTGGTAGAATAGAAGATGCAACAATGTGTAATATACTTAACTCAGAAGATAAATACAAAGAAGAATATAGAAAGACTGAATATGAAAACGAATTTTGTAAAGTTTACTGTAGAGAAACATTAATATTTAGTTTTATGGATAAAGAGACTGCTTATGCTGGACAAGCTTTTCAACATAGTGTAGGTAGTTATTATTCAGGTAAAGCTTACTTAAGTACAGTAATACTTTCTAGAAAACAATGTTCTAGTGAAGTTAATTATGATAACTGGTTAGCACAATATAAACAAGCAGATGCTAATGTATTAAGTACTTGGAATACATTAAAAGAATGGGAAGCATTTTATAATTTGAATGGTGGAACTTATACTGATTATGAAACCGATGATGGATGTAGTGCGGATCACTGTAGTTGTCCAGCTGGAGCAAAAATATACATGGAATGGAGTTACGCTTCATTTAATACGACTAATGCGAATGGATATACTAGTATGAGCGGCGAACATACAAAAACACGTTCTAGCAGCAGTTCTAGATGTAGATCAGGTTCTCACTCTTGTAGATGTTGTCCATCAACTGATAAAGATGGAAAAACTACTTGGGGAAGTGAATGGTGTGAAACGTGTAGCTGTAGCTGTGCGAGTGATGCTGACGCTGGATATGTTAGTAGAAACTACTCTCGTGCATTAAATAATTATAAAAATGCACTAGAATATAGAGACAAACTATTATATCAAATACAAGACTGTAACTTTATGAGCGATAATAATAACAATAACCGTGGTATAACTACAACGGCTGTATATACTAAAAATAAATATGGACCATATTATACAACTAGCGCTAATGGAAACCATACAACTGGAGCTAATTTAAAAACTTACAAATCTATAGTTAATAATTACAAACCTGGAAATAAGATAGAAATAGACTATGAAGAAAACTATGGATATGGAGAAAATTATGATGTTGATATAGTTAATGAACAAACTAAAAACTATGCTGTTACAATTGGATATAGTGATAAAGAAGCTTGGAAAGACTATTGTAAGGGCGACTGTGATGGCTCTTTATACGACCTTAGTAGGACACCATATTTAACTAATGCAACCGATAATATTAATTATTGGACTTGTACAGGAAGTGAAACTTCTGCAAGATGTACTAAGAATACATTAGTTATTCCTAAAAATAAACTAGCTAATATAGTAGTAGAAACTGAAACAGTACACTATCAAGATGCGGAATTTTATACTCAGGTGTTTACTGGTAAAACATCTACAAATAAGGATAATGTAGGATACTGGATAGAACTTGATAAACATATATATCCAGTAGGTGTTACTAGACTTACAGGTAACTATGGAATTAAGCTTGACTATAGTGACTTAGGTGAAAGTGGTAAACCTAATAATAGACATATGTCTGACGGTAATTATACTTGTAGTTATGACGTAATAAACGAATTAACAATATATGACTGTAATGATGGATATCATGTATGTTATCCTTGTAGTGGAACTGAAGAAGAGTGTGAAGATTATAACTATGCAACAGGACTAGGTGTATACTTTAGAAATATAAATCTAAGTGATATATTTCCTAATTCAAAATTTAGTCCAAATTATTCTGATTTAAATAAAAATACTAGAAATATTGGGCAAAATTGGCTAACAACAAATGCTATACAAATTATTGACGAAATACAAAAATATGGAGAAAATGTATGGACTAAAAAAGAACCAATGTATAGTATTACATTAAGTCATGATGCAATGAAAACAATAAGAAATTATAATTCAAATAGTAATTATTTAGATTATTCACTTAACTGTGATGAAAATTTAAGATGTACAAGTACTTTCTTAAATGAATTTAGAGCTAAGTATAGTAACTTATTTAGTAAGAATGTTAATATACCTAGCAATAACTTATATTATTATAAAAGGAGTTGGTAGTATATGAAAGAAACTTTTTGGTCTTATTTGTTTATAGTACTAGGGCTCCTTACTATAGCAATTATGATACTTGTACAAAACTTAACAAGCACAAGTGAAGAAAACTATTACTTAACTAAAGAAGTTATGGAAGCTTCTATGATAGACAGTATTGACTATGGCTTATATAGAAAAACTGGCGAGATAAGAATGATAGAAAGTAAGTTTGTTGAAAACTTTACTAGAAGATTTGCTGAAAGTATAAATGATAGTAAAGAGTATACATTAGATTTCTATGAGATATACGAAAACCCACCTAAAGCTACAGTAGTTGTAAAAACTGAAACAGGTAGTCAAACTATAACAAGTGACTCAACTGTAAATTTTGATATAAGAACAGTAATGAGTGGAATACTTGAAACTAAGTATAGTCAGAATGATAGTGTTTTAGCAGTTGACTTAACAACTGACAAAGGTACTGTCTTAGGTAAAACAAAATATACTAGTTATGAAGGAAGAGTAATCTTTGAAGTAAATGCACCAGTACCTTATGTAGTAGAAGGGTCTACTATAACATGTGGTGACAACGGCGTTAATATTGAAACAAAAGATAATCAAGTTATTATAAGTAATGTTAGAAGAAATACAAGCTGTAATGCCAAACTTGCTGTTGGAAAAAGTGTAACACTCACAATGAATAGTGGAACAGGACAGGTAATAGGAGACAAAATAAAAGCAGCGGTGCCAGGTGGAAGCGTGTCATTTGAAGCACAAGCAACTGATGGGTATACTTTGGAAAATCCAACAGTAATATGTTCTGGTGGTGCTACTGGAAGTAGAAGTGGTAACAAAATAGTAGTAAGTAACGTAAACACAGATCAGATATGTGATGTTACTTTAAAACGTGGAAAATACAAGGTTACTATTAATGTAATAAATGGTGGTACTACTATGACTAACCCTGTTGAAGTGGAATATGGTGAAACAGCACAAATCCCTATATATGCTAATATTGGATATACAACAAAAGATATGAAAGTAAGTTGCTCAAAAGGCGCAACTGCTACTTTAAACAATAATATTATTAATTTAAGTAATGTAGTAGGTAGTCAAACTTGTACCGTTAGTATTCCTGAAATAACTGCTGATAATTATCCTTATTTTGTTGCTAAGCCAGGTGGAAGATATGACGTTACAATTGTTAATAAACAATCAGGTACATCTAATGGAATGAAAACAACCTATGCTTATAATGGATATGATACTGAATATATTATTGATGGTCAAAGAAGGTCTTTTTCATCAAATGTTAATGGTGGAAGTGAAACTTATAACGGAGTAACTATTAGTATACTTGCAACAAATATAGGTGATTCTCTTGCAGTTAACTACATAATTAAAAATAATAGTAATTCAACAAAAAGCTATTCTGTTTCTTCAACAGCTGATATATATTTAGTAGGAAATGATCACATAGTACTTTATAAAGATAGTAATAATAGAATGTATACAGCAAGATATGGTAATTATTGGGTTGAATATTTATTTGATCCTACTGCTACGACAACGTGGATTGGACATTACGGAAGTAGAATGCAAAATAGATATAATAACTCTTCAAATAATTCGAGTACTTATGGAGAAGATTCTGGTTTAGCATTTAGTTGGAGTGGAACAATAGGTGCAGGAGAAACAATAGTTAAAACTGTGAGATATGTTATTCATTATTAAAAAAATAAAAAAAATTAATACTTATAATTGATTTTATAAGTATTTTTTTGTATAATTATATTTAGAATAAAGGAGGAGTTATGAATAAGTTAATAATTTCATTAAAAAGATTTTTTAGTAATAAAAATACTGTTACTATTATTTGTGTGTTTGCAGCAGTTTTGGTGCTATATTTTGGTTATAACTGGAGAATTAAACAGCAAACTAAACCTATTAAGGTTCCATATGCTAAGGTTGAAATACAACCTCGTACACAAATTACAGAAGATATGATAGGGTATTTAGAGATTCCTGGTAGCATGGTTAGTGATAATACTATTAAGTTTGCTAATGAAATAATAGGTAAGTATGCCAACTATAATACAGTTATTCCTAAAGGAAGCGTATTTTATAGTAGTACTATTGTAACTTGGGAGCAAATGCCAGATTCAGCATGGGCTAATATTCCTAATGGATATACTGTAGTTAGTTTAAGTGTTAATACTGAAACTACATATGGTAACTCAATATTTCCAGGAAACTATATTGACTTATATTATAGTACACATGATGAAACTGGAAAGTTACTTTTAGGTAAACTTATTAAGAGTATTGAAGTACTTGCTGTAAAAGATGCAAGTGGAAACCATGTGTTTGAAAACAGTGGGGAATTAAAAGCACCTAACAGTTTAATATTTGCTGTACCAGAAAGCATGCATTTACTTCTTAGAAAAGCAAGTTACTTAAATGGTGAAATTATACCTGTACCAAGAAATAAAGAGTATAGTTTAAATCCTGAGGCAACTGAAGTAAGTAGTGAATATTTACAAAATTATATACTTAGTCAAACTGTTATATTGCCAGAACAAGCAAATGACAGTCAAATTTCAACTATTGAGTAAGTAAATAAAAAAAGAATAGAAAGGGAGATATTATGAATAGCACAATATTTGATCAGATTAACTGGGGACCATTAAAAGAGTTTTTAGATGATGATGATATTACAGATATATCTTATTCTAATGGTGGAAGAGTGTGGCTTAAGAGTTTAAGTAAAGGTGTTATAAGTGTAGAAAGACCTGATATAAATAATGCTCTTATGGAAAAACTTGCGTTTCAGTGCTCTAACGTAATGGGTAAAACATTTAATATGGCTAGTCCGTTTTTGGATGCTGAAAGTGCAGAATTGCGTCTTAACTTTGTACATGACTCTATTGCTACAAATGGAATAGCTTGTGTTATTCGTAAGACTCCAGCTAAAATAAGACTTAATAAAGAAAAACTAATAAATGAACACTATGTAAGTTTACCAATGCATGACTTTTTGTTTAAATGTGTTGAAGGACACTGTAACATTATAGTTAGTGGTGAAACTGGTAGTGGTAAAACAGAACTTGTTAAATATTTGGCAAGTCATACTAAAGAAAATGAGAAGATTATAACAATAGAAGATACTTTGGAACTACACCTTGACAAGATATTTCCTCATAGAGATATTGTTGCAATGAAGACTAACAATATAGCAAGTTATAGCGATGTACTAGTTACCTGCATGAGACAAAACCCTAGATGGATACTATTGTCAGAGGTTCGTAGTGCAGAAGCTGTTACTGCGGTTAGAAACTCAATTTCAAGTGGACACAACATATTAAGTACAATTCACTCAGATAAAGCAAGTGGTATTCCAATGCGTTTATATAGCTTACTTGAAACAAACCTAGATGTTGATCAATTCTTAAAAACAATACATAGATATATACACTTAGGTGTACATGTAAAAGGCTACATGAGTAAAAAGTATGGAAGATTCCAAAGAGAAATTGTTGAAGTAGCAGAATTTTATGTAGATGACGATAATGAAGCAAGATGTAATGTACTTTACTCTAAAGGAATGGATGGAGTGGAAGTATATCATAATCCAAGTAAGAGATTATTAGATTATTTGGATGCACAAGGTATTTATTTACCAAGGGAGACTTTTGTTAAAGAAAGTGAAACTTTAAAAGAAAGTGAAAATATAGAAATTATATAGATTTAGGAGGTGACTTATGTACTGGGAAATTGTTCTTATTCTTTTTATACTTCTGTTTATGATTATTTATAGAAGAAGTAGTGGAGAGAAGTTTTATAAATATATTTCTAGAAGTGTCCTAAATATTTATGACAAGTATGCCCCTTATACATTTAAGATGGTAAGAGAGAAAACAAAACAGTTAGGTCAAGAATATACACCTAGACAATATACTATTCAAGTAGCAATATTTGCAGGTGGTGCGGCTATAGTATCATATTTATACTTTTATAGCTTAATTATTTCAATATTTTATGCAATTATAGCAGTTATGTTTATTCCTTATTTGGCATATTTAAGATGCAAAAAAGTTTACAGTGAATTTATATTTGAACAAATTCAAGTATATTCAACTAACGTTATTATGGAATTTAATACAACGCAGTCTTTTGTTAAATCACTTGAAGGCGTAAGAGATAGTGGAGTACTTGAAGATCCAATATTAAGTGACGTTAACGAAATGATTAGAATAGCTTATGCTAGTTCAACTATAGATGGTGCAATAGATTATATGAATAGTAAATATGACTATTATATTGTTAGAAATATGCATCAGTTGTTCTTACAGATTACTAATGAAGGGGCAAAAGATTCAGGTGAAGCACTAGAAGGCATGATGCAAGACATAGATAGCTTAGTAGAAAACGTGTATAGAGATAGAATGGATAGACAAAGTTTCCATACACATTTCTTAACATTCGGTGTATCATTATATTTCTTAATTGCATTATTACAAATATTACTTAATAATGAAACGTACATGGAGTTAATAAGCTTGTGGTATGTTAAAATACTACTACATGCAATAATAGTAATAAATACGTATTTCTTAGTTAGTGGAGAAAAATATTATAATGAGGATGTGGGCGCAGAATGATGTGGGAATTATTAATAGTTGCAGCATTACTTATTATAATAATGCTAGCGCAAGGAAAAATTGATGGAAATAAATTTGTAAGAGATAATGAAAAGCTGTTCTTACTTTTAAAAGAAGATGATTATGACTTCTTAGTAATGGCTAAGTATGGTGAAGGAGTAGATGCAAAGTTACTTTTTGAAAAAAGAATTAAAGATGCTCTTGTTATACTAGTGGGTGTATTCTTCTTCATGTTAATGATGACTAAAAAGTTGTCATTTCTAAACTTAATTATATGTTTTGCAGTTGCATACTTTATTTATAAAAGTGGATATTCTAACTTAAAAGCATATTATAAGAAACACTTGCACGAAATAGATTTATTACTTCCATATTATTTAAAGAGTTTGGAAATATTAATTCAACACTATACAGTTCCAGTTGCTTTAAGTAAAAGTATTGATACAGCCCCAAGTATATTTAGAGAAGGTTTAAGAGAATTAACAGGTAAAATTAACGCAGGTGACTCTAGTATTGATCCATACATGGATTTTGCTATAAAATATCCAGTAAGAGACTCAATGAGAATGATGAGACTTTTATATAGACTTGGTTTGGGTGATCAAGAAAGAAAACAAGAACAATTAATAGTATTCTCTAGAACAATATCTAACTTACAAGCCAAAAGTAGGGAAACTAAATATAAAGAAAGACTTGAAAGAATGGAAAAGAAAACTATGGTTATGTTATCAACTACAGGTGTTGGTGTAATGCTTGTTTTACTTCTTTCAATTCTAAGAACATTTACAAATATGTAAGCACATTTTGTGCTTTTTTTTGTTGATGTAAAAACATCTTGAAATCCGCTTGAAAATTTCACTTTTTTCTTTAAATATTATTTATTTTATACATTGTGTAAAATTTTATAAAAAAATCTTGATAAACACTAAAAAATCAAGTATAATAATAAATGTAATATAGTAGAGGAGGAGATAAGATGAAAGAAGCTACTGGTGAATTAAATATGACTGTTATTACAGTTGTTGCTATAGCTGCAATTGCTGGATTATTCTATGCATTCGTTTGGCCTATGATTCAAAGAAGTATTGTTCAAAATACTTGTAATACTATGGGTAATAATTGGACTGCACAAGAAACTACAAACGGACAAGTTACTGCTGGTTGTCAAGCAGCAAAAAGTGATAATGCTGGTGGAACAAGTTGGCAATGTTGTCCGCCTACAAACTAATTAGAAAGAAGGTTAATGTATGAGAGAAGCATTTGGTGGTTCATGGTTACTTGGTTTCGTGGCGCTATTCATAGTGCTTTTTTCTGCATACCTAGCAGTTTCTATTAATTATACTAAAGCTTTTAAAGCTAAAAATAAAATTGTTAGTATAATTGAAGAAAATGAAGGGTTTTCTACTTCTACTGGAAATGTTGCTACTAAAACAGATAACGATTTACAGAATAGTAGTAGAACAGAAGATAAAGTTTACTATTATTTAAAGAAATCAGGTTTTGCACTTGATACAGCTAGTTTAAGAGGAAGATGTCCTAATGGAAGTGATCCTTATACTGGGGGATATTGTGTACAAAAGATGTATACTAGTCAAGGAGCTTACTACAAAGTAACAACTTTTGTTAAACTAGAAATACCTGTTATATGGGTAAATATTACTGTCCCTGTTAAAGGAGAAACTAAAGTATTATATTATACTAGAGACTAAGGAGAAAACATATGAACGTAATAATAGCTAATAAATATAAAGAAATGTTAATGAACCTTGATATAGAAGTTATTAAGTCTATTGAGGGAGAATTTGATGTAGATGAAATTATAAACAATTTTACTAATTTCTATTTTGATAGAATGATTTTAGATATTACTGCTATTAAAGATTATCAAGATTTGGACAACTTACAAAAGTTAAGTATAAATTTTGATATGAATAAAGTTATACTTTTACTTGATAATAGTGAAGAAAGTAATACAAAAAGTTATTTGTCAAAACTAATTAGTATGGGAATTTATAATTTTACTAGAAATGTGGATGGTATTAAGTATTTACTTGATAACCCTAATACATATAGAGATGTTGCACATTTACATTCAGTAAACGAAACATCTACTAGTGAAGATGGAATAAGTAGTGTTACTAGAATAATTGGAGTGAAGTCTTTAACAGAAGGAGCAGGAGCTACAACGCTAGTTTATCTAATGAAAAAACACTTAGAAAGTAATTATAGTGTATGTGCACTTGAAGTAGATAAAAGAGACTTTGTATATTTTGATTCAAAAGACATGGAAAGTACTACTGGTGTAAATTTAGCTAAAGATATAATGAAAAAAAGAGACTATAACGTAGTTTTAGTCGACTTAAATGGGTTTAGTGACCCAGAGGTATGTAATGAAGTACTTTATTTAGTAGAGCCATCTACAATTAAGTTAAATAAATTACTGATGAAAGATAGACATGCTTTTGAAAAAACTAAAAATGGTAAAGTTGTTTTAGTTAAGAGTAATATCAGTGATGGAGAAATTACTGAGTTCGAATACGAAACAAAGTGTAAAGTATTTTATAACTTACCTAATATTGATGAAAGAAAAGAAGTTAGTAAAGATATAAATGGTTTGCTTGCTAAATTAGGTTTTATTAAGCAAAGTACAGGGGTTAGTAGTGATGATAGTAAAGGTAAATTACTAGGAATGTTTAAGTTTTAATGTAAGTATAATAAAAACGAGTTATTCGTTTTTTTAATAGGAAGGAATTAATAATGAAGAAAAAGATAGTAATAGTAATATTTATAAGTATAGCAATAATATTAGGCGGTGTTGGGTTGTATGTGAATTTAAATAAAGGAGAATCTAAGCCTAAAGAGGATAAGTTTTTAGAAGTGGATAATAACTTAGTAACTAAAAATATAATTAATAATAATGAACTAAGTGAGTTTGATTTATATTTCTTAAATGAAATATCAAAAGATAAAAATACAGTTTATAGTCCAATGAGTATAAAATATGCTCTAAAATTAATTGACGATATGGCGAATGGCGAAAGTAAAGACCAAATAGCTAAAATACTTAATAACTATAAAATAACTAATTTTAATAATAATGATAATATCACTAATTTAAGTACTATATTTATAACTAATAATTTTAAGAATAGTGTAAATAAATCATTTAAAAGTGATGTAAATTCTGATATTGTTTACTTTAAAAATAATGAAGAAATAAACAAGTATATAAGTAATAAAACTAATAACAAAATAACTAAAATAGTAGAAGGTGAAGAATATGACTTTATAGTAAACAATTCTTTATTAATAGATATGGAATGGAAAAATAGGATACAAGCATTAGCAGAAACAAAACCATATTTTAATGTACATTATTCTCATGAAGATTTTAGTGCAACTGTAAGTAGTTTTGAAGAAAGAAAAGATAATTTTACTTTTAATGATAAGAGTAATAAAGATTATGCTGAGTTTGCAAGTGTTATTAATAAATATGATATTATTAATACTATAGGTTTAGATAATATTAAGAATGATAT
This sequence comes from Bacillota bacterium, assembly GCA_003524085.1. Lineage (GTDB taxonomy): Bacteria > Bacillota_I > Bacilli_A > RF39 > UBA660 > CAG-628. The sequence continues at coordinate 84,774 of DOEC01000021.1, forward strand.
ATCCACAAGATATAATAATTGGTTAGCAAGTGGTAGTGAAAATGCTTGTGACACAATTGATACTACAGAAGAATACGTAAATAAGTATATTAGTGAAATAAGTGCTAATTATAAGAAGATAGATAGTTCAACAGATTATAGATATTACATTGACGATGAAGTTAAAGTGTTTTCTAAAGAATTAAAAGAGTATAATGGTACTAAACTAGAATATATTGGTATAATGCCTATAAAACAAGATTTAAATACTTATGCTAATAATTTAAGTGTAGATAAAATAAATAATTTAATAAATAGTTTGATAAATATAGAGTATAATAACTTTGAAGAAGGATATATTACTTACATACATGGTAGAATACCTTTATTTAAATATAACTATGATTTAGAGTTAACCGATAATCTTAAAAAATTAAATATACAAGATGTATTTAGTTATAGTAAATCTGACTTGAGTAACATATTTAAAACTAATGTATACTTAGACAATATCAAAAACTCTACAGAAATATCATTTACAAATGATGGAATTAAAGCTTCTAGTATTACGAGTGCTTATGGTTATGGTGCAGGAGACTGTGGATTTGATTATCTATTTGAAGTACCGGTAAAAGAAATAGATATGACTATAGATAAACCATTTATATATTTAATAAGAGATAAAAATACTAAAGAAGTATGGTTTATTGGTAGTGTTAATGATGCAAGTGACTATGTCAAACAAATTAATAGTACTAAATAAAGCAATTGAGTAAATAAAGCAAAGTGTGTAATTAATTAAGTACAAAATATTGACTTTTTGTACTTAATATGGTATAATTATATTCAATTAAGGGGGTAAATTTTTATGGAAATTAAAAATTTAAAAGAAAAATATGGTAGTAAAGTACTATCAACATTACTAGCTGGGTCTATTATGATGAGTATGGCAACTGCTACAAATGCAAAGGAAATTGAAAAGGAAGGTAAAAGTGATACTGTTTTAGAACAAGTTGATAATCAATACAACGTTATTGTTAATGGTAGACTATTAAAAGTTAATGTATTAAATTATCATGCTGATACTTATTTACCTGTAAGACAAATAGTTGAAAGCGTTAATGGTGAAGTAAACTGGCAAAAGGCTATTACTTATATAACAATAAATGGAAAACAATATATGGTTTCTCCATATAGTAATTTACTAGGACTAGCTGATGAAGTAACTTCTGAAAGAGATATTATAGAGATGAGTAAAGAAGTAGTATATTATAATAATATGCTATATGCACCAATTGAAATGTTTAAAATAATTGGAAGTAACATTCAAATTAATGAAGATACTAAAACAGTTATTATATCAAAAGATTTAAATTATATTAATACTTTACAAAATTATAATTTACAAGAAAAGTTTGGAAAAATAGTATATGATGGAGTAGAAATAGATCAAGAAACAGCAATTATATTACAACAAGATACAAATAACATTGTAATTGAAACAGTAGATGGATTATATATATACTCATATCAATATATGTCTGAAATAGAATATCAAGGTAAATTTGATAATAAAGTATTAAGTAAATAGTAAAAAATCATAATAAAATGTTGATTTTACTTAAATTATATGTAAACTTAACAAAAACATTTGACATTATTAGTATTTTATATTAAAATAATTATCAGAAAGAGGGAAGAAATATGAATTATTTATTTTTATTAGGAATGTGTAGCGATTTGAGTGTTGTGTGGACAATATTCGGATATATTATTTGGGGAATTAAGGTAGTAGTGCCTTTATTATTAATTATATCTGGTATGATTACAATGGCTCATGCAGTTATGGAAAAAGATGAGAAGAAAATTAAAGATGCACAAAAATTATTGGTACAAAAGATAATCGCAGCTGTTATCGTTTATTTAGTAATAGCTTTAACTGGTGTTATAGTTAGCTTAGTTGCTAGTGGTGATTGGCAAAGTTGTGCAAATTGTGCATTCCATCCATTTGATAAATCAGCTGGTTGCGGAATAACTAAAACACCAATAGAAAATAACTAGAATTAGTAAATTAGCACTTTTATAAGTGCTTTTTTTATGATATAATGTTAAGTAGTGGGAGTGTGACTAGCTATGAAAAAATATTTTAAATATTTATTAATTAGTATTTTCAGTTTTATTTGTTTGACAAATATTTTAAATGCCGAAACTTTAGAGTGTAGATATGCTTTTGAAGCAAATGGCAATAATGATGGAAAAAATGCATCAAAAATCAGACTTAAGTTTGATGTAAACACTTCTAATCAAACTTATACTGTTCAAGGAAGAGATGATGCTAATTTTGATCAATATAAAAATATGACTTATTGGAAACAAAGTTATAATGAAGGTAAAGATGGAACGAATAATTCATATACACCTTCATCTTACAAAAATGATAATAATTTAGTAAAAGTAGCTTCTGGTGACTCTTTTTATTATGTTGTGTTTGGTACTAATAAACCGGGCATTATTGATACGACTGGATACATTGGCTCGATACGTGTCAATGGAGTACCTACTTATCAAGAATTATTTTCAAATGGTGTGAAATGTCCAAACCTTAGAGTCAGTTTAGATCACAATTATGAAGAAAATGGAAAAATTAAAGGCACAGATATTTTTAGAGCTAAAGTTAATAAAGTAATGTATGATTTTGCTGTTATTTATACTAGTGTAGGAAATGTTGGAATGACACAAATAACTAGTTCGGGAGAAAGTATCACGGGCGATCAAGACAACACCAATAATAAAACAACTTATAGGGCAGCTATAGATAGTACTTCAATTGCTAATTTGTATTCATTTCAACAAACTACTGTGTCTGAAATTAACATTATAACAACAGCCTATAGTGATGGAAAATATCATATAAAAATGAATGAAAGCTGTTCTTCAGGAAATAATTGTTATGTTAATGAAAACGATGATATTGTATGGAGTAATGGAAGTTATGTTATTTTTAAAGAAGACTGGAATTCTTTAAAAGCTAAAATGCCTTTTGATTCAAGTAAAACAGGACAACAGAGCGTTAGTTTATACATAACTCCAGTTCAAACAGGAGGATTTGGTAATTATAGATATTATTATTCTGTGACAGCTAATGGAAATAGTAATAAAGAAGGTGTTACGAATACAGCGGAATCTTCGGAAGCTAATGGAAATTATGATATGGACACTGATCCTAAATTTAAAGTTATTGATAAAGTAGTAAGTTCAAATTTAGGAAGTTGTGTTAATTATTTAGGAGAGGCAAGTAACCCCGATTCTGTAGCTGGTTACTTACAAAAAGCATTTAATATTATTAAAGTTGTGGCTATTTTATTAGCGATTGTGTTTAGTATGATAGATTTTAGTGGCGCAATTACTAGCGATAAAACAGATGTTAAAAAAACTGGATTAAAATGTGCTAAAAGATTAATAGTTGTGTTAGTACTATTACTTTTACCAACACTTATAGATATGGTTGGAAATATAATTGGAATTACTGATATTCTATGTGGTATTAAATAGGAAGGAGAATATATGAAGAAAGTATTATTAAATGGGTTTAGCTCACTTGGATTTGCAATACCAATTTTGTACGAAATATTTGTATTAATAGATTCTTGGATTTATGCTTTAGCAGCATTTGCAATGCAAGCTTTCTTTGCTATTGCAAAATTACAGCTTTCAACAGAAAATATAAGTGATATATCGTATATAACTTCTAGAATAATGTTATTATGTGGAGTGTATGCTTTATTTAAATTATCTATAACTTTAATAAATTATATAATTGATCCTAATAAAATAGAAAAGTCAGGAAAAACTGGAATAAAAGTTGTTCAAAAAATTGTAATTGCTGTTGTTTTACTAGCTTCAAGTAAATTTATTTTTGACGAGTTATTTGCATTTCAAAATGCCGTAATAGATAGTAATGTAATTCCTAAAATTATTTATGGAGATGCTAACTATAATGATGAAAATGACGGGGATATGGCTTTAACAAGTAAGAAGTTTGTTAATAGTGTATTCGTTACATTATTTGAGAATAATACAGCAGAAACTTCACCATCTGAAGCTGCAAAAACGGCAAAAAATAGAGTTTTACAAGGTGAATCAATATTACTATTGTCTCCTTATGCGTATGATGCTGGGTTTCATTACATTCCATTTGTAACTGGAATTGTTGGAATTTTACTTTGCTATTACTTCATTGCATTTGCATTTGAACTTGGAACTAGGATAATAAAATTATTTGCTTTACAGGTTATTTCACCTATACCAATTATTATGAGTATTGATCCTTCTAGCAAGAGTGATAAGCTAGTTAATTTTGCTAAATTATATGGTGGCATTTATCTAAATGTTTTTGTAAGAATTTTAACTGTTTATGTTGCATTTGTGGCATTAAATTTAGTCACTTCAGTATTTGATGGAATAAACTGGTTAGCTAAAATTCTATTAATTATCGGAGTATTCCATGCTGCTAAAGAACTTCCTAAATTAATTGAAGACGCTTTAGGAATGAAGTTAGGGTTAGGTGATGCAGGGAAAGGATTTGGAGCAGTACTTATGGGAACTATTGCTGGAGGAGCTGGACTTGTAGGTGGAGCTATTGCTGGTGGAATATCAGGCGGAGTCGGTGGTGCGTTAGGCGGAGCATTTACTGGTCTTACTACAGGTGTTACAAAAGGTGCTGCTGCTAAAAATGCTGTTGGTGTGATTGGTGCAAGTACCGGTGCAATAAAAGGTGGCTTTGGAATGGGTGCTAGAGTTGCTGGTGCTGGTGGACTTGGAGCATTTATGGTAGGAGGAGTTGAAAACTTCTTTGGTGGTAAAGGAAGAGATGCTGCTACACTAGGCGATTTTGATAAACAAATTTCAAATACTGATAAGGCTATAGAAAATGTTAGAAAAGGTATTAATTCTACTCAACAAAAAATTACAAATTCAAATGCTAACTTGAATGTTCAAAATCAAGCTGAAAATTTAAGAAAAAACGTTGATAGTTTATTTGCTAGAAAATCTGGTTATGGAACTATGGACGAATTTATAAATAATAATAAAGATTATGTAGCTGCTAGAGAACTACTTGCAAATGCACATCCTAATACACCTCAAGAAGATATAGACTACTTAAAACAAAATATGGAAAATGCAAGATTAAATGCTGCTAATCAATATAACCAAGCTAGAGACGATTTCTATCAAAGTCATTTTGATGGAACTAAGGTTGACAACGACTTAGCGAGTGCAATTGATGACTACAATAATTATTGTATTGATAATGGTCTTGGTGCTGAAAGATTAATTAAAGGATACGAGAGTAATGTTGGTTTAACTAATGATGCGAAAGCATCTATAGAGACATTAAATGAAGAAGCTAGTAAAGCTATTCAAAGTGAAATTGCTCAATATCAACAACAAATTAATGCTGAAGAACTTAAAATTGAAAAGTATGAGCAGGATAAGAAAAATATTGAAGCACAAAAGAAAAATTATGTTGAGAAAGATGCTGGATATCAAAGAAGAAATAAACGTGAAGAAAAACCGCAATATAGGTCTCGTAATGTAAACAACAATAACAATACTAATTAAATAAAGGAAAGGAAGAAAGAATATGAATAATATGTATATTATACCTGCTAATAGTAAAAATGGTAAGCTTATATTTAACATATTTAGAGGTATTGATTTAGTGGTATTCTTGTGTGGTGTGGGAGTAAGTTTACTATTATTTGTAGCAATACAAGCTACTACAATGACTACAACAATAATAAAGATACTACCAATTTGTGTATGTACTTTCTTGGTAGTACCTATACCATTTTATCATAACGTAATGTGTTTTATAAAAGAATTATACTTGTTTTTAGCAAATAGAAGAGTATATTATTGGAAAGGATGGTGTGTTAGAAGTGAGTACAGTGAGAAGTAAAAATACAGAAGATTGGCTACCTATTAGGTCTATACTAAATGGTGCTATACAACTTGATGATGGAATGCAAGTAACAGGTGTTAAAGTACAACCTAAGAATATATTTATTATGGATAATGATAGTCAAAGAAACGTTATATATAATTTAAGAAATCTATATAATAGCATTGATTATGAATTTAGTATTATTGTAGCAGATAGACCAGTTGATATTAATGTTTATTTAAGTCAATTACAGCTTTTATACAATAACGTACAAACTCCAGTTTTGAAGAAACTTGTTATGCAAGACATCAATAAGGCAAATCTATTTATGAGTAAGGAAGTAGGTGTAGCTGATACAGAATATTACTTACTATTCAGGGAGAGAAGACCTGAGATAATGCAAAAAAGAATACAAAACTTAATAAGTGGTTTTGCAACATGTGGGTTAGTTGCTAGTCAAACTAGTAATGATGATTTAAGAGTATTACTTGATGGATTTTTAAATGATGGAAGTAGAACTGAATTTGGGACGGTGATGGGTTCATGAACTTAAAAAGTCAATTAGCACCAAAAGGGCTAGAATTTAATGCAGGGGATATGGTTATAAGTGGAAAGTATTGTTGTTTCTTAACTATTATTAGTTATCCTAAAATGATAAACGAGGGATACTTAGCTAATTTAACACAATATAGTGGAATTAAGGTAATTATTAAACACATTCCAATAGAGTTTTCAGTATTAAGTAAAATGCTTAATAAAGAAATAGCTGATATGAAAATGAAATATCAAAACGAACATGACAGAACTATTCAAGAAAGAATTAGACAAGACTACGAAAGTATAGAAAACTTTATTACAATGCTTACAAGTACTCAAGCTAGAATATTTGACTTTCAAATGCACGTTATGGTATTGGCTGACTCAAAAGAAGAATTAGAAAATAAAAAGGTTCAAGTAAAGAACTACTTAGATGCTATGGGAATGAAAGGCACAATACTTAGATATGAACAAGAGAAAATTTTAAAAAGTTGTTTACCAATATTTCCAGACTCAGATATTGAAGAGAGAATTGGAACACCTATTCCAAGTGTTACTATGAGTGCGATGTATCCATTTGTATTTGATAGTATCAAGGACCCTGGGTTATCTTGTTTACTAGGTGTAGACTTTTCTGGAGGTATTATATTATTTAATCAATTCTTATATCAGATTAAGAAAGAGTTTAATAGAAATAATGCCAATATGATAATTTTAGGTACATCAGGTAGTGGTAAATCTACTGCTGCTAAGATACTTTTAAGAAGTAATATTAGAAATGGACACAAAATAGTTGCAATTGACCCAGAAGGTGAGCTAGAAGACATGACTAGACTTTATGGAGGAGACTTCATTAATCTAGGATTAGGTGGAGACTACGGAATGATAAATCCACTTGAAGTAATAGCTGACTCTGATATTGAAGATGGTGGAGGGAATGCTGTTTTAACAAGAACATTACAGTCTCTTAAAGCTTTCATGAAGTACTATAGTCCTGATATAGAAGAAGACGTACTTACTTTGTTTAGTGAAGTAGTACAAGATACTTATAAGAGATATAAGATAGACTATGAAACAGACTTTAGTAAGTTTACTAGTGAAGACTATCCAACATTTGACGATGTGTATGCTACTATTAAAGGAAGACTTTTATCAATGGTAGAAGCTACTCGTGAAAAAGAAGTAATGGAAAAACTTGAGTTAAAAGTTAGACCTTTAACAAAAGAATTAAGATATTACTTTACTGGGCATACAACAGTAGAACCTAATAGTGACTTTATAGTATTTAATATAAGAGAATTAATGAATAGTGATGCTAATATAAGAAATGCTTTATTCTTTAACATATTAAAGCATGCATGGGGTTTATGTTTAGACAAAGACACTAATACAATACTTATGGTAGATGAAGCACATACCCTTCTAGCAGACAGAAATACTTTGGGAGCAGAATTCTTAGCCCAAGTACAAAGAAGAAGCAGAAAATATAACACAGGTACAATAATTATTACACAACAACCTACTGACTTTGCAAGCCCTGAGGTAATCGTACATGGTAAAGCAATATTTGATAATGCAAGTTACTATTTAGTAATGGGCTTAAAGAAGCAAGCAGTTGAAGATTTAGCAAGATTAATAGATTTAAATGATCAAGAAAAAGAAAGTATTAAAAGATATAATCAAGGAGAAGCTTTATTTGTATGTGGAACGCGTAGAATGAGAATTAATGTAATAGCGACTCAAGAAGAACTAGACTCATTTGGTTCTGGTGGAGGATTATAGTTAAGAGGTATATTATGGATGATAAGGAGAAGAACTTAATTAATAGTGAAAATTTAAATTCACAAAATAATGTGGGTTCTTTTCCTTTACATAATAATACATTTGTGAATAGTACTGATAAATCTGATATTAATAATAGAATAAATAATACTAAAGGTAGAAATTTACAAAATAATATGGAAAGTAGAGAAACTAGTAATACAAGTTTAGGAGCAGATTCTTTAGAAAAAAAAGATAAACTAGATAAAGGCTCTTTAGGAAAAAATGCTTTAAATAGTGCGGGGAATGCTCTTTTAAGTAAGGCAAGTGAAGATGATGGAATAGTTGGAGATACTGCAAAAGGAATACGTGCTGTAAACAAAGGTGTAAAGGCAACTAAAACTAGTGTAAAGGCCATTAAGGCATTAATAACTCTTTTAAGTGGGCCAGTTGGATGGGTTCTTGGTATATTTGCTGGGGTAATGTTACTAATTTTCTTAATCGTAATTGTATATCATACAATAATAAGCTCGTTAAGTATGAAGTTTAATTTAACTGGAAAAGATAGTTACGAAGTATTTAAAGAGAAGTATGAAGAAGCAATGTCTAGAGGAGATATAGATAGTTTGTATGAAAGCGCTGATGGAATAGACTGTGGAGAGAGAAGCTTTTTTACTAAAATTAAAAATTTCTTTGGAGTATATCAGATAGAAAATCCTACTGAATTATGTTTATATGTTAAAAAGACACTTGAAGAAAAAGAAACATTACCTGGTATAACAACACTTAGTCCTGGATATTTTTTAAGTAGTTTATATTATGCGTATGATACTCAAAATGTTAAAGAAAATGGTGAACTATTTATTAAAGTACCTGATGCAAGTGGTTTAGAAAGTGATGATAAAAACTACGTTGCACCAACTGACTTAGATGCAATTAGTACACTTTTTGTTACAAAGATTTATGAAAAAAAAGATTTAGATAAATTAATAGATGAGTATATTTTAAAGTATGACTTAAAAAGTTATGGGCTTACTCCTTATAAGTTAGTAATCGATTATGATGAAGAGGGCAATGAAATAGGAAGACACTGTGATGCTTTTAGTGCACCTATTAACTATCAAACAAGTGAAAGTAAGTTTAATTTATATTTAAGATATGGGGAAAATATAAGTGAAAGCTATCAATATGATAACAATATTATTAGAACGTATGAATTAACAAGTAGTGAATGCTATGACAATATAGGTGTAGCTAAACCTAGTCTAGCTAAGTATGATGTTAAACTTGATTTAACAAGCGAGGAAGAAAAGATACCTAGTATAGATGGATATACTTATGAAGATGGATTTATTTATGATACATATCCTAGGTATAAGGCTGAATATAATTTAGATGGTGTTAAACCAGCATTTGATTATAAAGTGGCTAGGGATATTGAAAATATTATGGATAGCAGAGTTAGTTCTAGACAAGACTATATAAACTATTTACTAGGATACCCTAACACAGTTAAAACAAATTTAGCTCTTTATTCAGGAAATTGTACGTATACAGTTGGCAACAGAGATGTAAGTAATTTAAAAGTAAGACTTATTCACAAAAAAAATAGTGCACTGCCTGATGTAGAAGTGAATGCTGCTGTTCCTAATCAAGAATTAATTGATTTTGAAAAGTATGTACTAGGAGTAGTGTATGCTGAAAATGGTGGGGCACCTGATGAAGCAATGAAAGCACAAGCAATCGCGGCTAGAACTTATGCTTTTAACCGTGGTACTATAAAAGAAGAAAATGGTGAGGTTGTCCTTGAAATATCAAGTAGTACTTGGGATCAAACATATTGTGATCCTGATAAAGGATGTGACATATGTACTTCAGCACTAGACCAAAGTGTGCAAACTGTAATGACAAAAGGTACAGTACCAGAAGGGGCTAGTTGTACTCATTGGAAAGGTCCTTTAGAAAACGATTCTCGTATTAGAAAAGCTGTTAAAGCAGTATCTGGAATAATACTTACTGACACTTCAGGAAATCCTGCTGGAGTAGGATACACTAGTACTACTCAAAATAGTTGGAATTCTTTGGCTAATCAAGGAAGTGATTATGTAGAATTAATAAGAAGCTCTTATGGCGGAGAATACATTTTAAGTAATCCATCATGTAGCTTTGCAAGTGGCGACTGGGATAAATGGAGACAAAGTAGTAGTGAATGGGGAAGTATTATGTTATCAACTAAAAATATGTCTAGTGTAGGATGTTTTATAACCGCGCATGCTAAAGCTATTGCTAAAAGTGGTGCTCAAGTAAAAGTAGCTAACTTTAACCCAGGAACATTTGTAAATACAATTAAAGCTAATGGATGTTTAGACGGAAATAACTTGGTAAGTGCTTGTGCTTTAAAATCAGTTTTAGTTAATGATTATGAACGAAAGAGTAGTGCTTTAAGTGGGTCGCTTGAAAATAAAGCAAATGTAATCGCCGGTTATATTAATAATGGATATGAAGTAATTCTTAGAGTTAAATCACCAGACCCTAGACAACACTGGGTACTTGTAACTGGAGTAAGCGGAAGTACTATATATATGTCTGATACAGCAAGTGATGCTAATATAGTAGTACCTTTCTATAATGCTAATGAAGTAGTTTATATGATTGCTTATAGATTTGATATTTAGGAGAAGATATGGAAAAAAAGAATAATAAGTTTGAAGTTACAATTATATTTATAGTTATTGTATTTTCTATTATTATGTATGGATTATATTTAGTAGTAAACGAGTATTATAAAAAGTATGCGTTTACACTAATTACTAGTCCATTGACAATATTAGAATGCAAGAAATGGGACTGCACAGATAAGACTAGTGAAGTAAGTAAGTATAATAATAAAGAATACAACACTAATATTGATGGAAAAGATATTGGAAAAAATACTATGTATTATGATTCATTTCAAAAGAGGTTTTATATATTTGATTATAAAGATAATAGTATTAAATATAATAATAGTTTCTATATGTATGAAGGTAGTATTAGTGGAATACTCTTAGATAAAAACGAAGTTAGTACTCTTGAATTAGAGACTATTAAGTCTAAATTAAAATTAAAATTTAGTTTAAATCAAGTAACATATAGTGAGAAAGTAATGATGGACTTTGACGCGGACAGTAATATTGAAGAAGTGTATTCTGTTATTGGTGGGGCTCTTAATTATTACTTTAGTTATCTTGTATATAATAAGGAAGAAAAGTATTATATTTTATACAAAAGTGAAGAAAATGATATAACTAAATTTAGTGCAGGAACTATTAGTAATGCGTTAGATATATTTAATGATGGTAAAAAGGAATTTATATACCACATAAGTTATTATGACGAAATAGGGGAATGCAATGTTCTTTATAGAATTAAAGGTAAAAAATTTGTAAATGTTAATGAGTGTAACGTTAAATAGTTACACTTTTTTTAGTTTGCTAACTGGCAAAATTGCAATAGACTAAATACTAATGATTTTCTCTTTCTATTTTGTTTTAAACGTGTTACAATATTAATGGGGAAATGATATGAAAAGTTACTTTAATAATGAAGAATATATATATATTAAATCGTTTTTAAGAACAAACCCTAGTGAAGCTTTGATTAGAACAGAAGAATATATAAAGAAATATCCAAATGACTATATTGCAGGTGTGTTCTATTCTAAAGTTTTAAAAGTATTGGGTAGTTTTAGTGAGGCTTTATATGTTTTAGGTAACATAGAAGAAAGGTATACTTCCAATAAAAAGTTATTTAATGATTTTGCTAAGTATAATATTATAGAAGAGAAAGTACTTTATAATAAATTAAGATGTCTAAGTTATTTAGAAGATTTTGATAAAGTAGAAGAACTATTAAATGAAAACAGAAAATATTTAATAAATCCTAAATTTGGGTATTTTAGTAATTTAGTTAAATATTCTAAGATGGAAAACATTAACTTTAATGCTAGCTATAGATTAGAACAATTATTTAATTATAGTGACGAAGAGTTTTTAAGTCATATATCAAAACATATGTATAGTAGAGTGGAAGACTATGATGTAATTAGTACATTTAATGAAGATTTTCCTTTTGATAAAGTTTTTTATGAAGTAAAGAAGAAAATACTCTTTTGTAAAGCGTATTATTTTGGAACATATGAAGATGTGTATATATTTAAGTATGATAAATGTGGCGTTACTAATGGTAAAATAAGTGATTATTTTTTGGTTATTACTTTTCATAATACTAATAAGTATATTTCAATGTACCCATGTAACTCAAGTAGTAACTTTAATTATGTTGACTTAAATTATTTGAAAATTCCAAGTACAAGTAATGTCAAAAGACTTAGTCAAATAGATAAGTTTAATATGAAATATAAAAAATAAGTAAACTAAAAAAAACAGTTGTTAAAACATATAATTTAGTTTATACTACTAGTAAAAATGAAAACAATACAGCAGCGCCAAGTCCATCTAATCCAACTGAAACACAACAACCTAATCAAAATGGCAATTATGTATTTAATCAGAATGGAAAGTATTTTGAGTTTCCTACAACTTATAGAGTGTATGTAGATAAAGATAAGACTATTTATGTAGGAAAAAATATTGATGACAAAGGAGCATTAATTCCATATATAATGATAGAAAAATATAAAAATTATACTGACCCTTTAGTACTATTAAATGATGTTACAACAGAGTTAAATAAAGCTTATGGAGATGTAAAAATTTTATTAAATCAACTATCAGGATACGTAGGAGATAAGTTAACTTATGGAAGTATGTTTTCTTATACAAGTAGTGGTCACTTAGTAATAGATAACAGATATACATTTTTAGTAGGTAATAGTATGTATTTAGTTACTACTAAAGAAGAAAATGAGAATTCAACTGAAATAAATAATGTTTGTGCTTTGATTATTAAGACTTTAAAGGAGGTAAATTAGCATGGCTTTAATTAAATGTGAAGAGTGTGGAAAAGAGATATCTAGTAGTGCTAAAGAGTGCCCACATTGTGGATATAAGAGTGATTCTAAAGTATGTCCAGACTGTGGTAAAAAAGTAAGTGAAGGAATGGATAGTTGTCCATCTTGTGGATGTCCATTAAAAAAGAAAACTAGTAAGATTATTAGTGATAACTTAGATAAAATAACTGGTGCTAGAAGTGAAAGCTATGTTACTTTTAAAGATTTATTTAAAGATACTTTTAAAAAACATAGCGAGGAAGAATTAGACGATGTGTTTATTTGTGGAGGTAAAAATACTACACCTAAAGTAAGTGAAGTTGACCCACATAATGCTAAAGCTTGGGTATATTTTAAGATGTTAGTATTCTTTATAATTGCTTATATACCTACAAGAATAGGCTTTATTACATATGGTAATGCTAACTTCTTACCCGCAATGATAATGCTTGCTGCTTTCGCTGTTCCTGTAACTGTTTTAATATTCTTCTTTGAAATAAATGTATTTAGAAACATGCCTTTTTATAAGGTAATGAAATACTTTATATTAGGTGGTGCACTTAGTTTAATAGTTGCAATATTGTTTTTCTCACTTGATTTTAATACAGATATTTCAACATTTGATGGAGCACTTATGGTTGGTGTAATAGAAGAAGTAGCTAAAGCAGTAGTTGTTGCATTCTTCTTATTTAAAGAAAAGAGAAGTAATTATATATTAGATGGCTTACTAATAGGTGCGGCAGTAGGAGCAGGTTTTGCAGCGTTTGAAACTGCTGGCTATATTTTAAACTATGGCTTAAAAGGTGGACTACAAAGTATGTTAGAAGTTATAAAGGTAAGAGGTATTTTAGCGCCTGGTGGACACGTTGCATGGGCTGCAATTGAAGGAGCTGCTTTAATGTATGTTAAAGGTTTGGATAAACTTGACAAAAAACACTTAAATGATAAAAGATTTTTACTTATTTGCTTAATACCAATTGTACTTCATGGTGTTTGGGATATGCCAATTAATTTACCTTATTATATATTACCACTTACTTTAACTGTACTTGCTTGGGTAGTTATAATATACTTTGTAAATTTAGGTTTAAAACAAGTTGACGAAGCTAAGGCTTATTATAAAAATAAAGAGTAATTAAAAAATGAATGGCATTATAAATATGCCATTTTTTTTGGCGTTTTAACCTTGACAATTATTTAATTATTTTGTAAAATTATTCTAGGATAGAGGTGTAATGATGAAAGGTAAAAAAGATTTAACTTTAATAACTCAATTAGTGTTATCAATTTTGATATTTATTGGTGGAGTTACTATAATGATTTTCAAGAGTTTTGGTTTAATTGATATGGTATTATATGGGAGTATTATCTTCTTTATATTAGCATTTTTTGGAGTAATTTGTTACTTTATTAGAAGAAGAGAAGGAGACTATGAAATCTTATTATTTAGTTTGATAAGTATACTTACTGCAACATTCATGTTTATATTTAAAAATGAAGATGCAGCAATGATATTAGGTGCTGGATTAACAATATTTAATATTTTAGTAATAGCTAATAGAATTTATAAAATAGTTACTTATAAAAATCAAGATAATTTTATGTGGAGTGTTAAATTTATTGGAACATTTTTAATAGGTTTCTTAGCAATATTAACTTGTGTAAATCTATATAAAGAAATTTCAGTTCAAACTTTAATGTTAGGATACTACTTCACTTGTTTAGGTGTAATTATGACTATAGAAAATTTAGTTGAATTATTTGTAACAAAAGATAAGTTCGATAAATTTGTTTCTAAAGTTGTTGAAAATGAATATAAAAACTTAGAAATGGTTGATGCTATTAATGAAGAAAACAAACCTGAAGTTAAAGAAGTAAGTGTTGTAATTGAAAAGAAAAGAGGAAGAAAACCTAAAATTGAAGTTAATGGTAAAGATGTAAATAAAGAAATTAAAAAAGAAGTTAAGAAAGTTAAAAAAGAATTAAAACCAGCTACAAAAGAACTTAAGAAAAAAGCAAAACCTGTAGTTAAAGCTATAGAGAAAGAAACTAAGCCTTTAAAGAAGAAGATTGAAAAAGAGATTAAACCTGTTAAGAAAGAAGTTAAAAAAACAGTTAAATCTGCTAAAAAGACAGTAAATAAAGCTAAAAGAGAAGTAAAGAAAGCTGTTATTAAAGAAGAAATAAAAAAAGAGATAAAGGAAGTAAAGAAAAAAGGTAGACCTAAGAAGACTAATTAGGTCTTTTTCTTTTGTAGTTTAATATATTTTATTAAGGGGGAATTTATAATATGGATATTATTAAGGTATCTAGTAAAAGTGTACCACAGAAAGTTGCTGGTGCTTTAGCAAATTTGTTTAGAGAAAGTATAGATGAGGTTGAAATGCAAGCAATTGGTGCTGGAGCTTTAAATCAAGCAATTAAAGGAATTATAATAGCAAGAGGCTATGTAGCGCCTACTGGAAAGAATTTAGTCTGTACTCCTGCGTTTAGTGATATCTTAGTAGATGGAGAAGAAAGAACTGCTATTAAATTAATTGTTGAGGCTAAATAAGCCTTTTTTTGTTTTAGTAAATTTGGAATAACACTTCCTAAACTCGGAATGAAAAGTGCTAAATCTTGGAATAAACACTTTCTAAACTCGGAATGTAAGGCGTCAAATCTCGGAATTGATGTTGATAAAACTACAAAATAGTTGTATAATATAAGTGAAAGTTGGTGGAAATATGATTGAAAGAGAAGCAAAAGAAACAATTAGTGAAATTGCAGAGGCGTTTAAAGTTTTATTAGTAACTGGTCCGAGACAAGTTGGTAAAACTACGCTTTTAAAAAGTATTATGCCTGAAAATATGAATTATGTAACATTAGACGATAAAGTAACAAGAGAATTAGCGCAAAATGACCCTAAATTATTTTTAGAAGAACACCCATATCCTTTATTAATTGATGAAGTACAATATGCACCAGATTTATTTTCATATATCAAAATAAAGGTAGATGAAATAAAAGAACCTAGTATGTATTGGTTAACAGGAAGTCAACAATTTAAGCTTATGAAAAACGTACAAGAGTCACTTGCCGGAAGAGTTGGAATTGTTAAACTTAATAGTCTGACTTATAATGAGATAAATAATAAAAATTCTGTAAATGTTATGTTTGACCCTAAAAATTTTGTTGATACTAGTATAATTGATGTTAATACTTTATATGAAAATATTTTTAAAGGTGGCATGCCTGAACTTTATGTAAATGAGAAAATGAAAAGATATTATTTCTTTAATAGTTATATTGAGACATATTTAACTAAAGATGTTGAAAATATTATTAGTATCACAAACACTGAAACATTTAAAAATTTTATGATAACTATTGCGAGTAGAAATGGAGAACAACTTAACTATAGTAAAATTGGAAGTGAAGTTGGAATAACAGATAAAACTGTAAAAGCATGGCTTAATATTTTGGTAACTAGTGGGATAGTTTATTTGTTAACATCATATAATTTAAGTAGAGAAAAAAGAGTTAATCATATGCCAAAAATAGTTTGGATGGATACAGGATTATGTGCTTTTTTAGCAGGATATGAAGATGCAAGAACTCTTCAAATGAGTGCAAGTGCAGGACATTATTTAAAAACATACGTTATTAGTGAAATTATTAAAAGTTATAATGCTCACGGTATGGAAGCAAATATTAGTTATTTTAGAGATAAAGATAAACACGAAATTGATTTAGTATTTTTTAATGCAACGGAGATATATCCATTTGAAATAAAGAAAACGGCTAGTCCAACTAGAGAAATGTTGTCTTCATTTAAATATTTAAATGACACTAAAAAGAAGGTTATGCCTGGTGGAATAATTTGCTTATGTGATAAACTTATGAGAATAGAAGAAAATAACTATTGTATACCAATTTCTTCAGTGATAAACATTAAAAAGTAATATTAAAAAAATTATTACTTTTTTCTTTTGTTCGCTTGACATAACAATAAATGTTTGCTATTATATTAATGTTCTTGAATAAAAAGAAAAGAAATGTGAATATTAAAAAAGAGGTTATGTATTATGGATAAAATTGTTATTAAAGGAGCAAGAGAAAATAATTTAAAGAATATTGATATTGAGATACCTAAAAATAAGCTTGTTGTTATGACAGGTGTAAGTGGAAGTGGTAAATCTAGTTTGGCATTTGATACAATATACGCTGAAGGTCAAAGAAGATATGTTGAAAGTTTAAGTGCATATGCTAGACAATTTTTGGGGGCTAGTGAAAAGCCAGAAGTGGACTCCATTGATGGGTTAAGTCCAAGTATTAGTATAGACCAAAAGACTACTAATAAAAACCCTAGAAGTACAGTTGGTACAGTTACTGAAATATATGATTATTTGAGACTTTTATTTGCAAGAATTGGTGTACCATATTGTCCTAAACATAAAGTACCTATTAAGAGTCAGTCTATTGAAGAAATGGTTAATAAGATAATGGACTTTAATGAAGGTACTAAAATAGAAATAATGGCACCTATTGCTAGGGGAGAAAAAGGTACGTTTAAGGACTTATTTGAAGATTTAAGAAAAGATGGATACTCTAGAATAAAGGTTGATGGAATGACTAGAGACTTATCTGAAGATATAGTTCTTGAAAAAAATGTTAAGCACATAATATCACTTGTGGTTGACAGACTTGTTGTAAATGAAAAGTCAAGAAGTAGACTTTTTGAAGCAATAGAATTATCTTGTAAAATGGCAGGTGGAAAAGTACTAATAAATGTCGTTGGAGACAAGGAAATACTAATGAGTGAGAACTACGCTTGTACAGAATGTGACTATAGTTTAGAAGAACTAGAACCACGTATGTTTTCATTTAATAGTCCTTATGGAGCTTGCCCTGAGTGTAAAGGACTTGGCGTTAAATTGTCAATTGACCCAGACCTATTAATACCTAATAAAAACTTATCTATTAAAGAAGGTGCAGTAGAAAGTTTTCAAAGTGGAGAAACTTTAAGTATTTATTTCAGGAAACTAGATAGTGTATGTAAATACTATAACATTGACTTAAATAAACCAGTAAAAGATTTTACTAAAGAAGAATATAATACTATATTCTATGGTTCTAAAGATAAAATACATTTTAATGTTAAAACTAGAAGTGGTAGTATTTTAAAGAGTTATGACTATTTTGAAGGAATTATAACTAATTTAGAAAGAAGATACATGGAAACTAATAGTCCAAGTATAAGACTTTGGATAGAAAGTTACATGAAAGAAAGTGCGTGTCCTATTTGTAAAGGTAAAAGACTAAGTGAAAAGATTCTAAATGTATTCATTAATAAAATGAATATCTATGATATTACAAGTTTAAGTATAAGAAATTTAGTAGAGTTTTTTGATAATATTAAGCTTACTAAAAAGGAAGAAGAGATATCATTCTTGATTTTGAAAGAGATTAGAGAGAGACTTCACTTTTTACAAAATGTAGGACTAGACTATTTAACACTTGCAAGAAGTGCTTCTAGTTTAAGTGGTGGAGAAAGTCAAAGAATTAGATTAGCTACTCAAATAGGAAGTAAGTTAAGCGGGATACTTTATGTACTTGATGAACCTAGTATTGGATTACATCAAAGGGATAATGATAAACTTATAAACAGTTTGAAAGAAATGAGAGATTTAGGTAATACTCTTATAGTAGTAGAGCATGATACTGATACAATGTTAGCAAGTGACTATTTAATAGATATCGGTCCGGGTGCTGGAACTCTTGGAGGATACGTTGTTGCTGCTGGTACTCCAGAAGAAGTAATGAAAAACAAGAATAGTTTAACAGGTAAATATTTAAGTGGTGTGTTAAAAATAGATGTACCTAAAAAACGTAGGAAAGGAAATGGAGAATTTATAGAGATTAAAGGTGCAGAAGAACATAACTTAAAGAAAGTAAATGTTAAGTTTCCTAAGGGTACTTTAACTTGTGTTACTGGAGTAAGTGGAAGTGGTAAATCAAGTTTAGTTAATGAAATACTATATAAAAAGTTATCAAGTACTATTTATAAATCAAAAGAAATACCAGGTAAATTTAAGAGTATTAGTGGTATAGATGATGTTGATAAAGTTGTTTATATTAGTCAAGATCCAATTGGAAGAACACCAAGAAGTAATCCAGCTACTTATGTAGGATTATTTGATTTAATAAGAGATGTGTTTACAGAGACTAAGGAAGCTAAGTTAAGAGGTTACACTAAAAGCAGATTTAGCTTTAATGTAAAAGGTGGAAGATGTGAAGCATGTCAGGGTGATGGAGTTAAAAAGATAGAAATGCATTTCTTGCCTGATGTGTATGTTCCATGTGACGTATGTCATGGTAAAAAATATAATAAAGAGACACTAAATATCAAGTTTAAAGGTTTGAGTATTGCAGATGTTCTTGATTTAAGAGTAGATGAAGCTTTAGAAGTATTTGAAAATGTTCCTAAAATTAAGAGAATACTAGATACTATGCATGATGTAGGACTCGGTTATGTAAAGCTTGGACAAAATGCAGTTACTTTGTCTGGTGGAGAAGCTTGCCGTGTTAAACTAGCTAAAGAACTTCAAAAAAGACCTACTGGAAAAAGTGTGTACATACTAGATGAGCCTAGCACAGGACTTCATATAGATGACATTAAGAAACTTCTAGTTATACTTAACAGAATAGTAGATAACGGGGATACTGTTATAGTAATCGAGCACAATTTGGATATAATTAAAGTAGCTGACTACATTATAGACTTAGGACCCGAAGGTGGAGACTTTGGTGGTAAGATAGTTGCAACTGGAACACCTGAACAAGTAAGTAAAAATAAAAACAGCTATACTGGAATGTATTTAAAAAAATATTTATAAAAGCACTTAGAAAATAAGTGTTTTTTCTTGTAAAAAGTACGAAGTTATTCACAATTTTAAGAGATTTTGAAAATTGATAGTAAACAAGTGAAAAATGAATAAAAAAAGTAGTGAAAAGTTAGTGAACACACTTGTAAAAAAATAATTAATTTAATATAATTAGTATAGGAAGAAGGAGTATGAGATGAATATTAAGAAAAAAGAATTTGTGACTTTTGTTTTAGAAATTTTAACTGGAGCCTTATCACTAATGATAGCTAGTTATCTGTTTAAAAGTTTTTATGTTGAGAATTTTTGGTATGCTTGTTTAGCTAGTGTAATTATTAGTGTAATAAGTGTGTACTTAAAACCACTTCTAGAATTTATTGCTTTACCAATAAACATTTTAACAATGGGTTTAACTACACCTTTAATAAATGTTGTAATACTTAAAATTACCAATTTAATATTAGGAAGTAAGTTTGTTGTTAATGGATGGATTATTCCAATATTTATAGCAATATTTATAAGTGTAGTAAATGTATTATTAAATAACTTAATAGTAGATAAATATAAAGAAAGAAGGTAATTTATGAATCCAGTAGCATTTACAATAGGGAGTTTTGAAATTAAGTGGTATAGCATTTTTATACTTGCAGCAATTTTAATTTGTTATATTCTTATTAACGGAGAAGCTAAGAAGTTTAATATTAAAAAAGAATTTATAACTAACTTACTTTTCTGGGCAATAATTGTAGGTATTATAGGTGCAAGATTATACTATTGTATGTTTAATTATGAATACTATAGTAAACACCTAGTAGAAATACTATATGTATGGGAAGGTGGACTTGCCATACATGGTGGTATAATATTTGGCGGAATTGCTAGTATAATATACTGTAAAAAATATGGGGTATCAGTGTATAGAATGTTTGATATAATAGCGCCTTATTTATTAATTGCTCAGGCGTTAGGTAGATGGGGTAACTTCTTTAATGGAGAAGTATATGGTTCTATTACAACAATAGAGCATTTACAAAGTTTAAAGTTTATTCCAGAGTTTATAATATATGGTATGAATATAAATGGAGTAACATATACACCACTATTTTATTACGAGTCTTTATGGTGTTTAGCAGGTTTTGTTATCTTGTTATTAATTAGAAAATTTAAATATACTCGCCTTGGATGGCAATTTGGTGGATACTTGATTTGGTATAGTGTTGGTAGATTTATCTTTGAAGGAATGAGAGATGCTAAATACAATTTGATGTTAGGAAATGTTAAAGTAGCGCAGCTTGTAAGTATAGTGTTTATAATCGTAGGAGTTATAATCATTTTACTTCAAGCTAGAAAACCAAAATTAACTGAAATGTATAATGATACTGAAAAAGTAGAAATGGTTTATTTTTAAAAAAAGGAGGTTTTATGTACGACTTAATAATTATAGGAATGGGGCCAAGTGGCATGAGTGCTGCTCTTTATGCAAAAAGGAGTAACTTAAATACTTTGATACTTGAAAAAAATAGTCCTGGAGGACTTGTTAATACAACAAATAAGATAGACAATTATTTAGGGATTCCAGATGTTACTGGGCCAGAATTGGCTTACAAGATGTTTAAGCACGTAAGTGAAATGAATATTCCTTTTAAAATAGAAGAAGTTAATAATGTAGTTAAAGAAAAAGATTTATTTAAAGTAACTACAAATAAGAGTGAATATACTACAAAAAGTGTTATAGTTAGTAGTGGAAGAAGTCCTAAAAAGACACCTTTTGAAGAAAAAGTATCCACTTTAAAACTTAGTAGATGTGCTATATGTGATGCACCTTTATATAAAGATAAAGATGTAGTAGTACTAGGTGGAGGAGACTCTTCAGTAGAAGAAAGTATTTACTTAGCTAACATTTCAAAGAACGTTAAAATTATTTCTAGAAGTGAAATAAAGGGTAAACTTAAAAGTGAACTAGAAAGTTACTCTAATATTGAAGTAATAGAAAATGCTAATATTGAAGATATCAAATTTGACGATGACGTTTATAAACTAATAGTTAATGGTAAAGAAATAATAGCTAATGGAGTATTTAGTTATATTGGTTTTACTACAAGTACTGGCTACTTAGAAAACTTAGGGGTAAATATGGAAAACGGTTACATCATTACAAGTGATGGAAGTACAAATATTGCTGGGTTATATGCATGTGGTGATATTATTAAAAAGAGTTTGTATCAAATAGTGACTGCTGTTAGTGAAGGAGCAAAGTGTGCAGTATTAGCAAATAACTATATAAGGGGGCTAAATAAATGAAAATAGTAGGAAAGAATGCAGCAAGAGAAATATTAAATAGTTCTAATATAATAGAATGTATTTATTTAAATGAGAACTTTAATAATAGTGAAATACTTAAACTTATTAATAAAAGACATATTACACCAATATATAAAAGTATGAGTGAAATGGATAAACTTAGTAAAGAAGTGCATCAAGGTATAATTATTGAAGCAGAAGACTATGAGTACTTTAGTTTTGAAGACATCAAGAATGATAGTAAAGCTAATTTTATAGTTATATTAGACCATATAGAAGACCCAAGAAACTTCGGCGCAATTATAAGAACATGTGAATGTGCTGGAGTAGATTATATAATTATTCCAAATAAAAGAACAACACTAGTTACTAGTACAGTTATGAAAACTTCAAGTGGTGCTCTTACTAATCAAAAAGTAGCTTTGGTATCTAATTTAAATAACACAATTTCTAAATTAAAAGAACTAGGCTACTGGATAGTTGGAAGTGACGCTGAAGGAACAGATTACAAAAGTATTGATTATACAGGAAAAGTGGCATTAATTATTGGAAGTGAAGGTTTTGGACTAAAAGAACTTGTAAGAAAAAATTGTGACTTTATTGCAAGTATTCCACTTAAGGGAAAAGTAAATAGTTTAAATGCGTCCGTTGCAGCAGGTATACTTATCTATGAAGTAGTAAGGAATAGAAAATGACAACAGAAGAGTTAGTATGTCTTGCTAGAAATAACGACGAATTAGCACTTAAAGAAATAATTAATATGTATAATCAAATATTAAAAATAAATGTATCTAAATATTTAAGAGCTGCAAGTAAGTGTGGACTAGAGTATAGTGACTTATATCAAGAAAGTTTAGTTGGCTTAATTGAAGCAATAAAGCTATTTGATGAAACTAAAAATAAGAAATTTAGTACAATTATAACACTAATTGTTAATAGAAAACTACAAGATTTGATTAAGAATAATAATAGAAAAAAGAATAATGTTTTAAATGAAGCAATCTCTTTAGATAATGATAGTCTAGGATTTTATAATATTCTTAGTACAAGTGGAAATATTATAGATAAAGTAATTAATAGTGAAACAGATAAAGAAATAAAAGAATATTTAACAATAGAAGAAATAAAAGTGTATGAGTTAAAAAAAGAAGGTAGAAGTAATAGTGATATATCTAAAATACTTGATAAACCTTATAAAAACATAACCAATACAATTTCTAGAATTAAATGTAAGTTAATCAGTTTAGATTAGCTTATTTTTTTGTGAATTTTATAGTAGTAATTTTAAAATGCGTATTTAAAAGTAAAATTTATTTCAAGTGGATACTATTAATACTTTTAAAAAAAGTATTAATGTTGGTTAAAGTGATGACTTTTTTTAGGAAATTTGATACAATTGAATTGTAAAAAAATTAATAAATATTTAAACAAGACTAAATTGAAAGGAGTAAGGTTATGAAATTAGAAGAATATAAAGCAGGAGAATATAAACAAGGAAATGGATATAAAGCTTTTTTACCAAGTAATATTAATTATAACTGGGGATGGGATGATACGAAATTAGATTCTTTGCTTGCTGAAGCAAATAGACAAATTGGAGAATTAAATGCCTATTCACTATTGCTTCCTAATGTTGATTTATATATTAAAATGCACGTAAAAATAGAAGCAAATAAATCTAGTAGAATCGAAGGAACTAAAACAACTATTGAAGAGGATTTATCTGAATTACGGGATATAAACCCTGAAAAGAGAGATGACTGGGAAGAAGTTCAAAATTATGTCAAAGCAACTGATTATGGTGTTGCTAGAATTAGTGAAGGATTTCCGGTGTGCAATAGATTATTTAGAGAAATACATAAAATATTATTAACTGGTGTAAGGGGAGAAAAAAAGACACCAGGAGAATTTAGAATATCACAAAATTGGATTGGCGGAACAATGCCTTCAACTGCTGCATATGTACCACCTCTTGTAGAGGATTTATCTGATTGTTTAAAAGATTTGGAATTGTTTATCAATAATGAAGATATAGATACACCAGATTTAATAAAAATTGCTATGATTCATTATCAATTCGAATCAATACATCCATTTTTGGACGGAAATGGCAGAATTGGAAGATTGTTAATTCCATTATATCTTCAGAGTAAAAAATATCTAGATAATCCATGTTTATATATATCTTACTTTTTTGAAAAAAACAGAGATTTATATTATCAAAAATTAAATGATGTTAGAGTTAAAAACGATATTATTGGATGGATAAAATTTTTCTTAGAGGGAATAATTGAAACTGCTGAAATAGCAAAGAAAAAATTTAAAAAAGTTGTAGAACTTACAAAGAAAGTAGAATCACAATTAACAAATTTAGGTGTAAAATATGATAACGCAAAAAAAATTGTTGATTATTTTTATAATGAACCTTGCTCATCAAGAAAAAAAATATCAGAAGCATTAAAAATGCCTGAATCTACTGTTAATGGTGTTATTAGTGAATTGAAATTAGCTAATATAATACAAGAGACAACAGGCTTTAGCAGAAATCAAATATTTGTATTTTCTGAGTATGTATCGATATTTTTATCAGAATAATTTATAGAACGAAAAAATGAAAAAATTCGTTCCATGGAAATTTATAGAACGAAAAAATGAAAAAATTCGTTCCATAGAAATTTATAGAACGAAAAAATGAAAAAATTCGTTCCATGGAGATTTATAGAATAAAAAGTGAATTGTAAAAATCAAATAACCAAACTTAAAGGAGTTGGTTATTTTTTTGTAAATAAAAATTATTTTTAATATGTGTGTTGAATGCATAGGACAAAATATTATTTAAAACTTTTTTTGAGATTCATAAGATGTTCAAACTGAAATTTTTAAATATCATATATTAAAATAAGACTTTTAAATAGATAAAAAGTATTGTATAATTAACTAGGAGAGTGATTATATGAAAATACCTTTTAAAAGAGGAAATATTTTACTACCTAAAAACACTGATATGACAAAGTGGAGTGTAGTAGCTTGTGATCAATATACAAGTGAGCCTGAATATTGGAATAGTGTAAGAGAAATTGTGGGAAGTAACCCTTCAACACTTAATCTGACACTACCTGAAATTTATTTAGAAGAAAGTGATGTTGAAGAAAGAATTAAAAAGATTAATCAAAATATGGAAGAGTTAGTTAATATGGACTTTTTTAATGAATACAGTGACTCTATGATATATTTAGAGAGAACTCAAGAAGATGGTAAAGTAAGAGAAGGACTTATGGGTATAGTTGACTTAGAAGATTATAGTTATGAAAAGGGTAGTCAAACTTTAATAAGAGCTACAGAAAAGACTGTTATTGAAAGAATTCCACCAAGAGTTAAAGTAAGAGAAAATGCTCTATTAGAGTTACCACATATTATGATTTTAATAGATGATGAAAAGAAGAATATTATTGAAAGTTTAAAAAATAAAGTTACAGAAAGTGATATAGTATATGATTTTGATTTAATGAAAAATGGTGGACATATTAAGGGATATTTACTTAATAATGAAACTATGGATGAAGTAGATGAACGTTTAGAATGCTTAGCAGATAAAGATTACTTTGAAAATAAATATGGAGTAAAAGATAAAGGAATACTACTTTTTGCAATGGGAGATGGGAATCACTCACTTGCTACTGCAAAAGCTTGTTATGAAAATTTAAAGAAAGAAATAGGAGAAAAAGCACTAAGTAGTAAAAGTAGATACGCTTTAGTTGAACTAGTTAATTTACATTCTGATGCATTAGAATTTGAAGCTATCAACAGAGTTATATTTAATACAGATAAAGATAAATTACTAAATAGTTTAAAAGAATACTACACTATTAATAAAGAAGGAAATGGACAAGAGTTTAGAGTAGTAACAGATAGTATTGACGAAGCGTGGTATATTGAAAACCCTAAAAGCAATATAGCAGTTGGTAGTATTCAAATGTTTTTAGACGATTATTTAAAAGATAATGTTGGGAAGATAGATTATATTCATGGAGAAGATGTTACCAAGAGTCTTGCAAGTAAAGATAATAATGTAGGATTTATATTTGATGCAATGGCTAAAGAAGACTTATTTAAAACAGTTATATTAGATGGAGCACTTCCTAGAAAGACATTCTCTATGGGACACGCTAATGACAAGAGATATTATCTTGAAGCTAGAAAAATAAAATAAAACAAAAATATTTAAGATTAAAACGGTATTCAAAGTAAAATTTGATGCTGTTTTTTCATGTGAAATTTGACTTAAAAGCGATTTTGTGGTATATTTATGTAGTCGTTCAAAACTTTATTTTAATTTATAATAAATTCATAATAAAAAGGAAGGTGTTATTTTATGAATAAAATAAGAGTGTTTAGTCTTGGTGGACTAAATGAAAACGGAAAAAATTTGTATGTAATAGAAATTAATAATAGAATATTACTTTTTGATGCAGGGCTTAAGTATGCTAATGAAAAAATGCTTGGTGTAGATTATGTAATTCCAGATATTACTTATCTAGTTAAAAATAAAAAGAGAATAGCAGGTCTTTTTATAAGTCATGCTCATTATGAAAATATGGGATGTTTAACAGATATAATCAAGCAAATACCAGACTTGCATGTTTTTGCAACTAATTACACATCTAAAATTATAGAAATAGAAGCAAATGAAGCAGGTGTTAATATACCTAACTTACATGTAATCAAGCCATATAGAAGAGTTGATTTTAAAGAATTTAGTGTATTTCCATTTAGTGTAAGCCATAGTGTACCAGAAAGTGTTGGCTTTAGTATAAATACACCAAATGGCGCAATAGTGTATATGACTGACTTTGTAATAGATAGTACTATGAATGGAATGTATGATATGGACTTGGGTAAACTTGCTTATATTGGTAAACAAGGTGTATTAATGCTTATGAATGAAAGTGTGTTCAGTGAGAAAGTTGGTTTTACTAGTCCTAATCATAAGCTTGATAAATACTTTAAAGATGTTGTTGAAAAAAGTGAAGGAAGAATTATATTTAGTATACTACCACTTCATTTATTAACTATCCAAAATATATTTGATGCAATAAAAGGTACAAATAGAAAAGTAGTTGTAATGGGAAAATACTTACAAAATATTATTGACATGGCTATTAGAGAAAAATACTTATTTGTTGATGATGATGTAATTGGAGACTTAAGAAATTTAAGAGATAAAGATAGTGTTATTTTAGTAAGTAATGACAGAGAAAGTCCATATTATAACTTGAGTAGAATAGTAAATGGATATGATAAATATGTAACTTTAGAAAGTAATGACTCAATATGTTTTGCTGACCCATCTTATGAAGCGCAAGAGTTAACTAGTGTTAGAATTAAAAATGATATCGCTATACACGGAGTTAGAATATTTGATGTACCAAAAAACAAAAGTGTTAGACTTCATGCATCAAGTCAAGATTTAATGCTTATGGTAAAAATATTTAATCCAAAATACTATATGCCTATTAAAGGAGAATATCGTTATCAAGTTAACAATGCAAAACTTGCTTTATCAGTGGGTATACCAAAGGAAAACATTTTACTTAAAGAAAACGGAGATGTTGTTACTATAATTGATGGTGAGTTAAAAGATAAATTTGAACATATTAATGTAGATGATGTACTAATTGATGGAAAGAGTTCAAATGACGTAGGTGAATTAGTTTTAAAAGATAGAGAAATGCTTGGTAATAATGGTTTGATCCTTGTTTCTGCAACTGTTGATAAGAAAACTAAAACTATTAAAAATGGTCCTGAAGTTATTACAAGAGGATTTATTATTACAAAAGATGAAACTGACGTAATAGATGAGATTAAGAAAAGAAGTATAGAAGTGTTAAAAGCTAATACACATAATGGAAAGTATGCTGATTATACAAAGATTAGAACTGAAGTTAGAGATACAGTTGGAAGTTATATTTATAGATTAACAGAAAGTAAACCTGTTATTTTAACAGTTATACAGGAGGTATAGTATGATATATTTAGACTATAGTGCAACAACTCCAGTAAACGATAGTGTACTAGATAGTTATATTAAAACAACTACGGAGTATATAGCTAATGCTAACTCAATACATAATTTAGGTGTTAAAAGTAAAGAATTAATGATGAAAGCTACTAAACAAATTGCTAATATGCTAGGATGTAACTTTAATGAAATAATATACACAAGTGGCGCTAGTGAGAGTAATAGTACTGCAATAAAAGGAATAGCTTTCAAATATGCTAACCGAGGTAAACACATAATAACAAGTTATTATGAACACAAAAGTGTAGTAGAAAATATGGATTATTTAAGTACTTTAGGATATGAAATTAGTTATGTTAACTTAAATAGTGATGGAAGTATTGACTTAAAACATTTAGAAAGTTTAATAAGAGAAGATACTATATTAGTAAGTATATGTGCAGTAAATAGTGAAGTTGGGTTTAAGGCTCCACTAAAAACTATAAGACAAATTATTAATAAAAAGAATAGTAAGGTAGTATTTCATAGTGATATGACTCAAGCTCTTGGTAAAATTCATGTTAACTTAAGTGATGTTGATTTGGCTAGTATGTCTAGTCATAAAATATATGCTCCAAAGGGAATTGGTTTACTTTATAAAAAGAATGGAATAGAAATAATTCCATTAATATATGGTTTAACTGATAATTGTCCTTATAGGGGTGGAACACCAGCACTTCCTTTAATCGTAAGTTTTAGTAAAGCAGTAAGGCTTGCTATTGAAAGTTTAGATGAGAACATAAAGAAATGTGAAGAGTTAAACACTATGTTAAAAGAAGGACTTAGTGACTTACCAGTTAACATAAACTCTAATAATATATGTGTGCCTCAAATATTTAATTTAAGTCTTAAAAAGATAAAGAGTGAAACTTTTGTAAGAGCTATAGAAAAAGATGAAATATATATAAGTACTACTACAGCTTGTTCAAGTAACGAACCATCTAGTATACTAAAACATATAACTAGTGATAAAGAAGTAAATTCTACTAGTATAAGAATAAGTATAAGCCATTTGACTACAAAAGAAGAAATAAATAAATTTATAGTAAGTTTTCATAAAACATATAAAGAGTTACTATTAAAGGAGTAAATGTATGAAAGAAGTAATAATGATTAAATATGCAGAGTTAACTACTAAAAAAGATAATAGGAATTTCTTTATAAATACTTTAGAAAAGAATGTGTTATCTTGTTTAGATGGGTTAAATCCAACTATTAAGAAAGACTACTATAGAATGTTTATATATGTTAGTGATATAGAAAGTAGTATTAGCAAGCTTAGCAAAGTTTTTGGTATTCATGAAATAGTAAGGTGTGTGTTTACAGAAGACGCTAGTTTAGAAAATATTGAGAATATTAGTAAGACTTTGATTAAAGAAGGAAGTGCATTTAAAGTTATTACTAATAGAAGTGATAAAACGTATCCAATTAATAGTATGGAGTTATCTAGAATGGTTGGTGCTTATTTACTTAAAAATGTTCCTAACTTAAAAGTAGATGTGCATAAGCCTAGTGTTATAGTTAATATTGAAATAAGAAGAGAAGGAGTATATTTGTATTCTAGTGGAATACCTGGAATGGGAGGATATCCTACAGGTACTCTTGGAAAAGCACTTCTTATGTTAAGTGGTGGGATTGACTCAGTTGTTGCTGGTTTCTTAACTATGAAAAGAGGAGTTAAGTTAGATTTTCTTTATTTTGAAAGTTTACCTCATACAAGTTTAGAAGCAAGAGATAAAGTAATTAGTCTTGCTAAAATACTTAAGAGTTATGGAAATACTGGAAAACTACTAGTTGTACCTTTTACTAAAATTCAAGAAACTATTTATAAAGAAATGAAAGGCGACTACATGATTACGATGATGAGAAGGCAAATGTATAAAATTGCTACAAAAGTTGCAAAAATGAGAAATGCTAATGCGATAGTAAATGGGGAGAGTATTGGTCAAGTAGCAAGTCAAACATTAACTAGTATGAAAGCAGTAAATGATGTAACAAATTATCCTATAATTAGACCACTTGCAAGTTTTGATAAGTTAGAAATAATGGATATAGCAAGGAAAATTGGTAGTTATGATATAAGTATACTTCCTTATATTGACTGCTGTACTGTGTTTGTGCCTCCTCATCCAGTAATTAACCCAAGACTAGATGTGGCAAGAAGCGAAGAAGAAAAGATGGACGAAAGCTTGCTAGATGAAGCTATAAAAAATATAATTAAAATTGATTTAAACGAAGAAAGCCTAGATAATGATTTACTTTAGGTTTCTTTTTTTGAAAAAAAATGATAAAATTAATACGAAGGAAAGTGATTATATGAAAGATAAATTCAATTTGACTTTAGAAGAAAATGTATTTTTAGCAAAAAAACAACTTGTTTCAAGTATTTATATGGGAGCAAAAATAGAAGGTTTAAATGTTACATTTCCTGAAACTCAAACTATTTTAGATGGAGTAAATGTGCCAAATGTTAAATTAGATGAAATAAACACAATACTAAATTTAAGAGATGCTTGGAAGTATGTACTTGATAATATAAAAGAAGAAGTTACTTTAGACTTTATATTAAAAGTAAACTCGTATGTAAGTAGAAATGAGTCATTATCTTGGGGAGAATTAAGAACAGGTAATGTAGGTATTTCAGGCACTGATTACATTCCTAAAATTCCAGAAGAGAACGTAGTTAAAGAAGATATTAAAAATATATTAGAAATTCCAGATATAACATTAAGAAGTATTAAATATATGCTTTATGGAATGAGAAATCAATTATTTTGGGATGGTAATAAAAGAACAAGTATGATTATTGCTAATAAAATAATGATTATGAATGGTAAGGGTATAATTTTAGTTAAGGATGATGATTTATTAGAATTTAACAAACTTTTAACAGAATATTATACTACTGGAGTAGATATTAAGATAATAGAATTTTTATACAACAAGTGTGTTTATGGTTTAGAATAGGCTTTGTAGTAAAGTCTATTTTTTTCTTGTTTTGAGTGTAAATGTATGATATTATTATATTGGATATACAATATGTAAACCAAATTTATAAGTTTATTGCTTTAAATAGTTAAAAATTTGTATAAAATGTAATGTGTAAAATTTAAGTGTTGAATTTTGTTAAAAAAAGATACATGAGTAAGGTTTTAGGGTATAACTATAAAATGCATATTTTAAAATGTGATATACTTCTTTTAGAGAAAATAGATGGTTATTTGAAGGAGGAATTTTATGTTAAAAAAAATAATAATATTTTCGTTTTTTGCTTTGATTTTAGGTTGTGTAGGACTTAAGGCTTCAAATGCTGAAACTATATCACTTTGTGTAGATAAAATTGAATATGGCAATTTTAATAGAAAAATAGGATACTATAATAAAAATACTGGAACCGCACAAAAAATTAAATTAAATAGTGCGTTCACTTCATTAACAAACCCTTGTAATAGTTGTGTTATTGGATTTAAATTATTTATGAAAGATGGAACATCATTCACAGGAGTATCACTAACAGCTGGAAATTCAACTTATTTTAATTCAGATAGTGCTAAAACTGGCGACTACAAAATGGGATTTATGAGAGCAGATTTTAGTGCTCTTAAAACTAATGCAGATATAGACTGGACAATAAATTGGTAAATTGAATTAGAACCATTTATTTTCTCAAAATAATGGAGGATTTATGTTAAAATTAAAGAAATTTTTAAATGAAAATAAAGTTGCTATTATAATATTTTCTATACTTTTATTTATAGTGATGTATTCATGTTTTAAATATATTAGAAACGATATTAAAGTAAAAGAAGGTAGAGAAGAGAGAACTACATATTGTAAAAGTGACGAAGTAAAAGAAAGTGAAAAATTATCTTGTGAACAATATATTGAAGCAATTACAAATGAAGAAATAAAGACTGAATTTTATAGTATGTTTGGCGATATTTTGGTGTTTGATATTCATTATCTTAATTTTATTGCATTTCTTGTAGTTATAATTCCTTCTTTATATTGTGTGTCAAATTATTTGTATAACAGAGTAATAACAAACTGTTTAACTAGACAAAGTTATAAAAGTTTTATAAAAGATTTTATAAGAAAAGCGTATAAGTATTATTTTATCTTACCTATAATAATAGGATTGTTAATACTAATTTGTTTATTTTATTCAGAAATGGACCCCTCTTATTCGCTTAGTAATAATTACAGTATATGGCGAAGTAATTTGATTTTTAAACCAGTTTTGTTTGTATTTTTATATTTAATAAATATAACCATATATTCGTTATCATACATCAATATATCGTTAATAGTGCTTAGAAAACAACAAAATATTATAAAAGCTATTATACTTTCTGTACTAGTATTTGTAGGAATAGAAGTGTTTTTAGAAATTGTTGTAAATGGTTTAATATTTGGTTTAGTATTTAAAAGTGAAGTTGGTAATATCTTTAATATTATGAACTTGCTTATATTTAATATAAATTATGGAGTTAGCAAATTATTAATTTTTACTATTAGTTTTTTCTTGTTAACGTTTATACTTGTGTTAATACTATATAAGAATAAAGAAAAATTAATAATAGATTGTGAAAAAAATAATTAAGGAGAGAGAATTATGAAAATTGAAGTAAAAAATGTATGTAAAAAATTTAAAAATGAAGAGGTATTAAAAAATGTTAATGTAACTTTTGAAAGTGGTAAAATATATGGCTTTAGGGGTAAAAATGGAAGTGGTAAAAGTGTGCTTTTAAAAATTATGTGTGGCTTATATGCTCCAACAAGTGGGGAAGTATTATATGATGGTGTTAACTATAACATGGAGAATAAATTTGTACCAAGTGTAAGAGCTTTGATAGAAAAGCCTAATTTCTTTCCTAATTTGTCAGGTTATGAAAATTTAAAATTGTTAAGTGAAATTCAAAATAAAATAACTGATAAAGAAATAAATGAGACCTTAGAGAGTGTTAATTTAATAAATGAAAAAGATAAAAAGTATTCTAATTATTCACTTGGTATGAAACAAAAATTAGGAGTTGCACAGGCACTTATGGAAGATCCTGAAGTTATAATATTAGATGAACCTTTTAACGGAATAGAAAATGCAAGTGTAGAAAAGATCATAGATGTTTTAAAGAAGAAAAAGAGTGAAGGTAAAATAATAATTGTTGCATCACATTATATGGAAGAATTATCAAATTTGTGTGATAAAATTTATTCATTTGATATGGGAGAAGTAAGTAATTATGAAGACTAATTATAAATTTTGTTTAATTACTTTTGTAGCAATTTTAATACCTATATTACTAAGTATATTTTCTTTAAGTAACATGAATAATCTTTATGATAGTTTATTAATTATTTTAAATAATATATGGTATATATTAGTACTTTTTCTTTTAACAAATTGTTATGTGTATTCTTTATATAAGGATTATTTTGTAAATAAAAATATTTTGCAAAGATATTCTAGTAAAAAAGAATTGTTTCATGTTATATTATCTAAAACTATTAAATATGTTATATCTACTTTGATATTAACTGTTATTTTATCAAGTTTAATACTAATATTAATTTTTAAAATTGATATAAGCGTTTTTAGATATAGTAATTATCCTATTAATATAGTAACTTATTTATTATTGTTTGTTTTAAAAGATATAATTATGTTTGGACTAACTTCATTAATATTCATTATGTTGCTTGATAAGTTCGGTGGTAAAACCTGGATTTGCTTATTGTTTGTTTTTATATTACTAGTGTTCTTATATAATAACATTTATGAAATCAATCTAATAACATCTATAAAAGAAATTCCTTTATTAATATTGCCTTACTATGGAACATTATATTTTAAAAGTTTTAATTTAGAAATATTTTCATATCTTGTACAATTTTTAATTTTGTTTGCTATATATACTATCATATATAAAAAATTTATTACTAGTAAAAGTGAGGTCATGTTATGAAATATCAATTAAATATAATGAAAAACTTATTTCTAAGTAAGTACTATAAGTTGATACTTTTCTATTTAGTATTTTACTTACTGATGTATGTAATTTTGAAAGTTCAGTATCCAGTATTTAATGTTAGTAATTTTATAACTATGATAGGCTTTATAGACATTTATAATACTTCTTTTCTTGAAATAATATATTTTGTATTAGAAGTAACTATGATTATTTATTCACTTTATCTATATTTTTCTTATGAAGAAGAAAACTCATTGGAATACATTAGTTTAAGAAAAAGTATTAAAACTAATTTTATAGAAAAGTATATATTATCTTTTTTAGTATTACTAATTATTAGAGTAATTACATATAGTATAACGAGCTTACTTTTTAGTGGTTTTGGTAATTTGATTATGTTTAAAACGTTAGTGTTTTTTGATTTTGAATTAACAATAATTGTAGGAACTTCTTATATATTGACTTTCTTTTATAAAAGAGGGCTACTTTACAAATAAACTAATCTGTTATATAATTATTTCGTTGGAAGAAAGATTAATATGATTAAAAAATATAAAGAAGAATATAATAATTTAACAAAGAATATAATAAATAACGAGCATTTTCTTATGACTAAAAATGATATGCATCATGGTAGAACTAAGTATGAACACTTAGTTAGAGTAAGCAAATGCGCTTTTGTGATGTCTAAAATATTTAAGGCAGACACAATTACTTGTACAACAGCGGGGTTATTACATGACTTATTTTATGGAGAAAGAACAGACTCTATAGAAAATAGCTACTTAAACCATCCACATACAGCTAGAAATAATGCTGTTAAGTATTTTGGTGTAGGCGATAAAGTGGCATGTGCAATTGAAACGCATATGTTTCATCATGTGATACTAAAGAAAATCTTTCCTTTTATAAATAGGGAAGAAGAAGCATCTATCAAATTTAGTAAACCAAAAAGTAAAGAAGCTTGGATAGTCAGTATTGCAGATTTACTAGTGAGTATTAATGACTCTAAGTTCTTTGTTAAATATAAATTTAACCTAGCATATTTGATGCTTGTTAGTTTTATATTGAGTAAATAAAAAGATAATTGCATCTTTTTTATTAAAATGCTTGACAAACTTAGAATATTCTTTTATCCTTTATTTGTTAAGTGAAAATATACCTATATATAAGGGAGGAGGAAACATGAAGAATTTAGTAATAGTAGAAAGTCCAAGTAAAAGTAAAACTATTGAAAAATACTTGGGTAAAGATTATAAAGTAACAAGTAGTAAAGGTCATATTAGAGACTTAGCTACAAGTGGTAAATTTGGTTTAGGAGTTGATATAGAAAACAACTTTAAGCCTAATTACAAAGTGATAACTGGAAAAGGGAAGTTAGTTACTGAACTTAAAAAAGAAGTTAAAAATAGTGACTATGTAATACTTGCTACCGACCCAGACCGTGAAGGAGAAGCAATAAGCTGGCATTTAAAAGATGCTTTAGGACTTAAAGATAATTATGGAAGAGTTGTGTTTAATGAAATCACTGAAGGTGCAATTAAAGAAGCATTTAAAGTTCCTAGAGAAATAGATATGGATTTAGTGCACAGTCAAGAAGACAGAAGAATACTTGATAGAATTATAGGTTTTAGATTAAGTAAGCTTATGCAAAGTAAGACTGAAGGAAAAAGTGCTGGGCGTGTACAAAGTGTAGCATTAAAACTAATCGTTGATAGAGAAAGAGAAATAGAAGACTTTAAAAGTGAAGAATATTTTACAATTGAAGGAATATTTTCTGATTTTGAAGCAACTTTAACAAAGTATAAGAATAAAAAGATAGAAATTAAATCTGTAACTCAAAAGGATGAAATCCTTAGTAAATTATCTAATGCTTTTAAAATAGAAACTGTAGAAAGCAAAGAAAAGAAAAAAACTAGTAAACTTCCATTTACAACGAGTACATTAACTCAAACTAGTAGCATTAAACTTAACTTTAGTGCATCTAAGACTATGAAATTAGCCCAGGGTTTATATGAAGGTAAGAAAATTGGTAATACCCTAGTAGGTTTGATTTCTTATATGAGAACAGACTCAACTAGATTAAGTGATGTATTTGTTAAAGATACTTTTGAATTTATTAAAAACAACTATGGAAAAAATTATGTTGGTTATGTAAAGAAAACTAAAGAAAAAGAAAATGTACAAGATGCACATGAAGGTATTAGACCAACAAGCATTGAAAGAACCCCAGAAAGTATTAAGCCTTATTTAACACCAGACGAGTATAAGCTATATAATTTGATTTATATTAGAACTCTAGCTAGTTTAATGGCAGACGCTAAAGTTATGGCTACAAGTGTAATACTTGATAATAACGACTATAAATTCACTTCAAGTGGACAGGTGGGTATATTTGATGGTTACTTGAAAGTATATGGTGAATTTGAAGAAAGTAAAGATACTTATTTACCTGACTTTGCAAGTTTTAACTCAAATATTATAGTGAGTAAAGAAATTAAAGCAACTAGCCATTTTACTGAACCACCAGCAAGATTTAGAGAAGATACACTTATTAAAGAACTAGAAAGTCTTGGTATTGGTAGACCTAGTACTTATGTTAAGATAATTGAAGTATTAAAAGAAAGAAAATATATAACAGTAGAAAATAAGAAGTTTATTCCAACTACTGTAGGTATTCAAGTAACAGATAAATTACAGGAATTCTTTAGTAGTATCATAAATGTTAAATATACAAGTGATATGGAAACTGATTTAGATAAAGTAGCTGAAGGAAAATATGTATGGTATGAGCTTTTAGACAAATTCTATAAAGATTTTGAACCACTTGTTGAAGAGGCAATGAAGAAAATGGAAAAAGAAGCTCCTGAGGAAACTGGAGAAATGTGTCCAGTTTGTGGTAAACCTTTAGTTTATAGATATGGTAAGTTTGGCAAGTTTGTTGCTTGCAGTGGATACCCTGAATGTAAGTATATTCCTAAGGTTGAAAAAAGTGTTACTGTTATATGTAAGTGTCCACTATGTGACGGGGATATCATTGTTAAAAAGACTAAAAGAGGAAAAGAATTCTATGGATGTAGTAATTTTCCTAAATGTAAATATGCTAGCTGGGATAAACCTACTGGAGAAGTTTGCACAAAATGTAATGGTCTTTTAGTAGAAAAGAAAGGCAGTGTATATTGCCCTAATTGTAAAGAAAAATAAAAGTTGTAATACTTTTATTTTTCTTTTAAGTGTGGTATAATTTAAAAAGAAACGAGGGATATTATGAAATTAAATAAAAATGGATGGGGATTGTTAGAGTTTTTCATATTCTTAGGAATATTTATATTTTGCTTACTTGCCAGTGCTTTTGCGCTTAGAAAAGTTGGGTTGTTAGATGAAAACTGGAATTTTAGTTTCTATCACGATCAAAAACCAACTCCACAAGAAAAAACAGATTATAGTGAAGTAGAAGAAAATATG
Organism: Bacillota bacterium; assembly: GCA_003524085.1. Lineage (GTDB taxonomy): Bacteria > Bacillota_I > Bacilli_A > RF39 > UBA660 > CAG-628. Next base: position 122,650 of record DOEC01000021.1, read on the forward strand.
GTTAGTGCTTCAAAAAAATATATAAATGACTTTTATAATAACCAACTAGGACTCGATACTCTTCATATTAAAGTTAGTTCATTAGTTGAAAATAACTATATGAGTGAGATAACTGATAAAGATGGAAAGTGTTCGGGATACATTTCTGTTTATGTAGATGATAACGGGGCTAATGTTTATAAACCATATTTAAAATGTAAAAGTTATACTACAAGTGGTTATGTTGAAAGGCATGATGGATAATGAGTAATAAAGTAATAGTTTTGTGGGGGTCAATAATTGTTTTCTTAGTTTGTGTAATATTTGTAATCGGAACATTTTATCAAAATGAGATAAAGTATATTACACTTAAAGAAGAAGTTAAAACTAGTGCAAAAGAATATATTAATAAGCACGAAGTAACTTATCCATTTAAAATTACTACTGAAGAGTTAGAAAGTTTAGGATATCTTGACGAACTTAGAATTGAAGATAAAGTATGTATAGCTGATGTAACTGTAACTAAAAAGTGGATTTTTAAAAAATACAAAATAGATTTTACTTGTATAACTAAAGAGAAGACTAAATAGAAAGTCTTTTTTTTATTGCTGTTTTTACACGAAAAATGTAAAATTTTGTGTCAAATTTTGTGTAAAGTCAAAATAAAAAAAGACTTTTGGTGATTTTTATCGAATAAATATATTAGGAGGGAAAAATTATGAAAGACAATTATTTAGAAAATATAAGGAATGAAATAATAAATGGTAATGCTAAAGTAGTAGCTAAGAATTATCAGATAAATAATGTAAAACTTACAATGAATTACAATATTGGTAAGGAACTAGCAGAAGCTGGTAAACATTACGGAGAAGGAATAGTTAAAAAATATGCTAAAGAGTTGACCAATGAATTTGGTACAAATTATGGTATTACAAATTTAAAATACATGAGATTATTCTATAGCTTTATTAAAAAAGGTCATGCAATGCATGACGAATTATCTTGGAATCACTATAAGATATTAATTTCTTTAAAAAATGACAACGAAATCAATTATTATATTAATATTTCTATAAGAGATAATTTAAGTTATAGGAAATTAGCTGAAAGAATAAGAAGTGATGAATATGGTAGGCTCTCAATTGAAGCAAAAGAGAGCCTTCAAAACAAAGAAAAACTTTCATTAGTCCAAAGCATACCCAGTCCAATAGTGTTGATGCCTAATAAAAGTTATGAAGTTTATACTGAAAAAATATTACAAGAAATTATTTATGAAAACTTAGATAGCTTTATGAAACAATTAGGTGGCGGATACACTTATATGGGTAGAGAATATAAACTTAACATTGGAGACAAAAAGAACTATATAGACTACCTATTTTATAATGTGGTTGATAGTAGATATTGTGTAGTAGAAATAAAAGCAAGAGCGTATAGAAAAACTGACTATGGTCAAATAAAAACATATATGAATTATATTGACGAACACTTAAAAAATATAACTCAAAATAATACAATTGGAATAATTATAACAAAATCAGTAAATAAGTTTGAAGCTCATTATGTAAAAGATAATCAAGTAACTATAGTAGAATTCAAAATAAATAAAGTTGTAGAAGTTAGTTAGGAGGAAAAACTTATGGAAGAAAAATATTTAGAGAATATAAGAAGTTATATTATAAGTGAACAAACAAGAACTATATTAACAAATTAGAAACAAATTACAATTTTGGAAAGAAACTATTAGAAACTGGTAAACACTACGTAGAAGGCATAGTTAAAAAGTATGCATGTATTTTAACCAAGGAATTTGGAAGTGGATATAAGGAAAAAGATTTATATAAAATGCAACAATTTTATTTATTAATTCAAAAATTCGCCCCACTGGAGCGACAATTTACACAGAGTTATTATTTAAAAATTTTAGCATTAATGTACTTTATTGGAAAGAAAAAAGTGACAAGTACTATTAGAAAATAATAAGAAAAAGTTCCATTTTTTAGGTCTTTGTCATATATTAATAATGGGTGAAGTTAATGTTTAAAGAGATAGTGACAAAAGCAGTTATTGGAAAAGGTAAAAAGACGTTTAGAAATACATATGAATTATTTACTACAGATAAAATAAGTACAGTATTAGGCTGCTGGGTAATAAATCATACAATGAGTGGAGTGAGTGAAAACGGAAAAGTTAAAATAACAGGCAGCTTTGATGTAAATATTTGGTATAGTTATGACGATAATACAAAAACAAATGTGGATGCTAGAAAAATATCTTATACAGAACTAGTAAATGTAAGACTTAACAATGATCAAGTTTTAACTAATAATTCAGAAATACTAGTAACAAGTTTAAAGAACCCTACTGTAGTTGATGTGAAGAGTAGTAATAACAAGATAATTTATGAAATAGAGAAAACTCTAGGTATTGAAATAATAGGCGATACTAAAGTAAGAGTACAAATAATGGATAACAATTTTGAAGACTTTGATATAATAGAAGACGTGCCAACAAACGAAGAAATAAATAATATAGTAGATCATGAAATTAAAGAAGATTACCTTATGTAACTTCTTTTTTCAATTGCAAAACACGCTTATATCTAGTATAATACTATTAGAAGGAGAAAAAGAATTTTATGAATTTTGATAAAATAGAGTTAACTAGTGTTGCTGTTAGAACTACGCAGTATCCAACTGATAACAAGCCTGAATTTTTAATCGTTGGTAGAAGTAATGTTGGTAAAAGTAGTTTTATTAATACACTAGTTAATAGAAAGAATCTAGCACGTACAAGTGCTAAACCTGGTAAAACTCAAACACTAAACTTCTATAATATAGATGATTTATGTTATTTAGTTGATGTACCAGGGTATGGCTATGCAGCAGTAAGTAATAAAAAACAAGAAAAGTTTGGACTTATGATAGAAGAATATATTATGAATAGACCTAACTTAAAACACGTATTTTTACTAGTAGATTATAGACATAAACCAACAGATAATGATCTTATAATGTATGATTTTCTAAAATATTATAACTTACCTGTAACAGTAGTCTGTACTAAATATGATAAAATAAAGAAAAGTCAAAAAGAAAAACAAAATAAGTTAATAGAAAATACTATTGATTTAGCACTAGGTGATGAAATTATATATTTTAGTAAGATAACTAAAGTAGGAAGAGATAAAATAATTAAAGTGATGGAAAGTAAATTAGATTAAATTTTTTGGAGGGTTTATGGTAAATAATATAGGTGTATTTAAAGATTTCAATGATGATAGTATAAAAAGTGTGTTTAAAACAGAGAAGAATGAGATTATAGAAATGACTTTAATTCAAAATAAAGAGTATGAAGACGTAATATGTGTTCCAACTCATCATTTTTGTAATTTAGGATGCAAGATGTGTCATTTAACTAATAACAAACTAAATAAAAAGATGGTGCCAATTAGAATAAATGATTTTATGGAAAGTTTGATTTACAGCTTGAGAGTACAAAATACTACTACTAAAAGAACAGATAAGAAAAGACTACTTATTAGTTTTATGGGTGTAGGTGAGCCACTTCTTAATCTAGAACTTATTAAAAAAGTTTATAAATACGAAAGTATAATAAAAGAGAATTTAGGTTATGAAAGTATAGCTTATGCGTTAAGTACAATGATGCCAAACTATAATTTAAAAGAGTTAACAGAGTATGTAAATGAAACAAATATGCCTCTTAAAGTGCACTTTAGCTTGCATTCGCCAATAGATGAAAAAAGAAAAGAACTTATTCCTAATACAAGAGTTAATGTAACTGATGCTATAGACTTACTAAAATACTATAGTGATACTATAAGAGAAAATAAAAGTGTTATGGGTAAACATAAACTCCATCATAAGAGTGATGACTTAGTAGAAATACACTATACTTTGATTAATGGGGTAAACGATACAAAGGAAGAATTAAACGAATTTATTAGGCTTATAAGTGGTAAAGGTATTACTGTTAAGTTTATAAGATTTAATCCAAAGGATAGCATGAGTGTTAGTAAGGAAGAAAGTGTGTGGTGTACTTCTCTAAAAGAGGCTAATATTAAAGTAAAAACTTATACTCCACCAGGAAAAGAAATAGGCGCTTCATGTGGAGAATTTACTCGCCATTATTACCATGAAGAAATAGAAAGTAATATGGATTTACAAGAATTCAATAATTGGAAGAAAAAACATCAGATATACGAAAGTCAAAGAACAGATAATTTAACTTGGGATGAGTACTTTATGGCTGTTGCAAAGTTAACTTCTTTAAGAAGTAAAGACCCCAATACTCAAGTGGGTGCCGTAATAGTAAGTTCTGATAATAGAATACTTTCAATTGGATATAATGGTAGTCCAAACGGATATAATGATGAAAGATTTCCTTGGAAAAGAGTAGGAGAAAAACTTGAAACAAAGTACTTGTTTGTAGTACACGCTGAAAGAAACGCAATATTAAATTACTTAGGTAATAGAAATGACTTTCAAAATGCGAAAATCTATGTAGACTTGTTTCCATGTAATGAATGCGCTAAAGAAATTATTCAGTCAGGAATAAAGGAAGTAATATATTTATCTGATAAATATGCAAATACTGAAGAAACTATTGCTTCAAAACAACTATTTGATATATGTGGGGTAAAATATAGACAACTTACTGAAGAAAAAGAAATTAATTTGAAATTGACAATATAAAAGTTTATAGGTAAAGATATAAATTTCAAATTACTGTAAAAATTAACGAAAAATATAAGACAAAAACTTTGATATTATTTGATTATTATGATACTATTTAATTGTGTTAAGTTTCTTGCTTATGATTTAACACAAAATACAATTTAGTCGATAATTTATATTTTCAGGCAAGAGAAAATATATCTATTCGGGGATACTTCTTTTTAGGAGTATCCCTTTTTAAAATATTAATTACTTAAAAATTAGAAAGTAGGTGTAATTATGTTGGAAAGCAATGATAAGTATTTTGAAATATTAAACGATATCAAGAGAACTCTAGTTGTAACTAGAAATAAAATAGTAGAAAATGCTAATAAGGAATTAATATTAATGTATTATAGTATTGGTTCAAAGTTAATTATGAATAATAAATGGGGTTCGTCATTTATAGATAAACTGGCAAGAGATTTAAAAATGGAATTTCCTACAATTAAAGGACTGTCTGCAAGAAATTTAAGGTATATGCAGAAATTTGCAAGTGAATATGATAATGACGAATTTTTGCAAGGGGTCCTTGCAAAATTATCTTGGAATCACAACCAAATATTGATGGATAGGCTTAAAGACAAAGAAATTAGAAAGTGGTATGCAAAAGAAATACTGGAAAATAGCTGGTCAGTTTCAATATTGACTCACCAAATAGAAAGCAAATTGTATGAAAGACAAGCTATAATGGAAAATAAAACTTTTAACTTTGATAAAATAATTTCTTCACCTAATAATGAAAGAATGAAGGAACTATTAAAGAACCCTTATATTTTTGATTTTATAACAGCTGACAAAGAACTAAAGGAAGTGGATATAGAAAAAGAATTAACTTCTAATATAACTAAGTTATTATTAGAACTAGGTAGTGGTTTTGCTTTTGTTGGAAGGCAGTATCATTTAGAGATAGAAGACGAAGACTATTATATAGACTTACTGTTTTATAACCTAAAACTTAAAAGTTATGTTGTTATAGAACTTAAAACAACTAAATTTAAACCTGAATATATTGGTAAACTTAACTTCTATTTAAATGCAGTGGATAAATTTGTTAAAAGTGAAGAAGATAATCCAACATTTGGAATACTTTTATGTAAGAGTAATAAAAAAATTACAGCAGAGTTATCTTTAAAAGACGTTAACAAGCCAATTGGTGTTAGTGAATATAAAATATTGTCTGAAATACCTGAATATCTAGAAAGCACCTTGCCTAGTATAGAAGATATTGAAAAAAGACTGGAAGCTAATGATATATACGAAATATAGTAAGGTTGAAGCTAATAACATAAAATTTCTTTTAATTGACTTTTCTACCATTTTTGTTTATAATTAAGTTATGATAAGGAAGGTGCGCTGGTGAAGAAGAAAAAAGGTTTTACTTTAACTGAAATATTAGTAGTAATTGTATTAATTGGCGTAATAATGGCAATTGCTATACCTAGTGTAGTAGAAGTAAGAAAAAGAATTAATAAGAGATTACTTTCTGAAAAAAAGCAAGAAATACTAGTTGCAGCTCAACTTTATGGAAATGATAGAAAATTAACAACTGATACATATATTAATGTTTATACTTTATTAGAAGACTATATTAAAAGAGATGTTGACCCTAACAATACTAACTGTAAAGGCTCTAATACAACAAATGGATGTATAATAAATCCAGTGGACGATACAAGTATGAATAATGATAGAATATTAATAAGAGTAAACGGCAAAAGCTTAGTTGCTGTGTGGGATGATGGAAGTGTAATAGGTGGACTTGAACCATCAAATTTAGTAGAAATAGTAAAATCAAACTTAAATTGTACTGAACAAAATAAGAAAGTAGATGAAGGAAAATGTGTGTATGGTTTAGATAATACGACTGATCCAAATAATTATTTATACTATAGTGGAATAATGTGGAGAGTACTAGGAGTATATAAAATAGATAACAAAGAAGTTGCTAAACTAATATCAAATGATAATGTAGTTTGGGAAATAAGTGCTTAAAAGCACTTTTAATTTTTGAATATTTGTGATAAAATAGAGAACAATTAATTTTGGAAAGGGGAAAAATTATGAAAACAATATGTTTAGTAGGAAAACCTAATGTTGGTAAAAGTACTTTATTTAATAGACTTGTTGGAAAGAAAATATCTATAATTGAAGATATACCAGGTGTTACAAGAGATAGAATTTATAGTAAAGCTACATATAATGATACATCTTTTTATTTAATAGATACTGGTGGAATAGACTATAGTGAAGGAACTTTTAACGACGAGATAAAAGCGCAAGTAATGATAGGAATTGACGAAAGTGACGTTATTATCTTTGTAGTGGATGGTAAAGAAGGAGTTACTTCTAATGATTTATTAATAAGAGATATGTTAAGAAAGACTAATAAAAAAGTAATCGTGGCAATTAATAAAGTGGATAATAAACTTACTGAAGAGAATATTTATGACTTTTATACACTTGGATTTGACTATTATATTCCAATATCTGCAGAACATAATGTAGGAATAAATAAACTTATGGAAGAGGCAACATCTGACTTTAATTTGGAAGAAGAAAGAGTTGATGATAGACTTAAATTTAGTGTAATAGGTAGACCTAATGTTGGTAAATCCAGTTTAGTAAATGCTTTGTTAAATGAAGACAGAGTAATAGTAAGTGATGTAGCTGGTACTACAAGAGACGCAATTGATACAACTTTAACTTATGATAAAAATGAGTATGTTTTAATTGATACAGCTGGACTTAGAAAAAAAGGTAAGATATATGAGAGTGTAGAAAAGTATAGTTTACTAAGAAGTATGAAAGCAATTGATAGAAGTGACGTGTGTATTCTTGTAATTAATGCTTCAGAAGGTATAATTGAACATGATAAACATATTGCTGGATATGCAATTGAAGCAGGTAAAGCTTTAGTACTTGTGGTTAATAAATGGGATACAGTAGATAATAAAGATGAAGAAATGAAGTTATGGAAAAAGAAGATTAAAGATAATTTTCAATTTATGCCTTATGTTAAAGTATGCTTTTTAAGTGCTAAAACTAGAAAAAGAATAAATACACTTATGCCTTTAGTACTTGAAAGTTATGCTAATGCTACTAAAGAAATAAAGACAAACGTTATAAATGAAATTATATTAGATGCATTTATAGAAACTCCACCACCATCTTATAAGGGTAGAAGACTTAAAATTTATTTTGCACATCAAAGTGGAACTAAGCCACCAAAATTTGATATAGAAGTTAATTCTAAAGGACTAATACACTTTAGTTATGAAAGATATTTAGAAAATAAGATAAGAAGTAATATAGATTTTAGTGGTACGCCAATTATTCTTAACTTTAAAAATAAAGGCGAGTAAGTCTTGCATAAAGTTAAATAGTTTAGTATAATGTATATAGAGGAGAAATCTTCATATAATAAAAAAGGAACATTTAATTTCACAGTTAAGTGTCACCTGTTGTTTGTAATTAAAAAAGCACCATCAATGGCGAATCAGGTGCTTTTTTATTTTTGTTTGATTATAATGAATATTAATAAAAAATAATTATGATTAATGCTGTTATTAAGAAGTCTTTTTTTGACATAATTATCACCTCCTAAAAGAAACTCGGTGACACCTAACAAATTAAATATTCCATGTATAAATTATAACATAGTTGATAAGTTAAATCAATATAAAAAAGAACAAATTTTTGTGTATTTGCGTAACCTTATTTATCTAAGAATACATTGCAAATGGTTGCACTAAAAAAATAACTTGCAATTTAAGTAAAGTTACTGTATAATTAGTTATGTAAGTTTTTTCAAGGTCTTTAGATACTCCAACTTTTGACTATGATTAAACGGTTATATTATGAAAGGAGAAATTAAAATGGCTTTAACAAAAGAAGTAAAATCTGCTATTGTAAAAGAATATCAAAGAGATGCAAAGGATACTGGTAGTGTTGAAGTTCAAGTTGCTATTTTAACTGAAGAAATTAAAGTTTTAACTGAACATTTAAAGGAACATATCCATGACTTCCACTCAAAAAGAGGACTTTTACAAAAAGTAGGTAAAAGAAGAAGTTTATTAGATTATCTAAGGAAAACAGATGTTGTTAGATATCGTGAACTTATTAGTAAATTAGGATTAAGAAAGTAGGCACTTTGTTTTAAGTGTCTATTTTTTTGGAAAGAAGGAAAATATATGAGAAAAGATTTTGAGTATGAATTTTTAGGAAAGAAAATAGTAGTGGAAACTGGAGAACTTGCAAAACAAGCTAATGGAGCAGTTTTAGTTAGATATGAAGATACAGTAATACTTAGTACTGCTGTTATGAGTAATAACGTTAGTACTGCAGACTTTTTTCCACTTACAATACTATATCAAGAAAAATTATATTCAGTAGGTAAAATACCAGGTGGATTTATAAAAAGAGAAGGCCGTCCAACTGATGCGGCTACATTAACTGCAAGAGTTATTGATAGACCAATAAGGCCAATGTTTGATGAAAACTTCAGAAATGAAGTGCAAGTTGTTAACACAGTGTTAAGTGTTGACAATGATTATACTCCAGAAATGACTGCACTTTTTGGAACAAGTTTAGCTCTTGGAATAAGTAGTATTCCATTTGATGGACCAGTTGCAGGTGTTAAAGTTGGTAAAATTGACGGGGTACTTAAAGTTAATCCAACAGTAGAAGAGATGGAAAGAAGTACAATTGATTTAACAGTTGCTGGTACTAAAAACGCTATAAACATGGTTGAAAGTGGTAGTAAAGAAGTATCAGAAGAAGAAATGTTAGAAGCCTTAATGTTTGGTCATGAACATATTAAAGAATTATGTTTAATACAAGAAGATATTATTAATGAAGTTGGTAAAGAAAAAATAAGTGTAGAACTTGCATCTCTTGACCCTGAAATAGTTAATGAAGTAGAAAGTGACATTAAGAATGATATGGTTATGGCTATCCAAATTAAAGACAAACTAGAAAAATATGCTAGAATTGACGAGTTAAAAGAAAGAGCAATAACTAATTATACAGAGAAACATGCTGAAAGTGAAACTTTAGAAAGCGAATTAAAGCAAGTTAAAAAGATAGCTGATAATATAGAAGCAACTGAAGTAAGAAGATTAATAACTGATGAGAAAGTAAGACCTGACGGAAGAGGTATGACTGAGATAAGAGAGTTATCTACAAGAAAAGACTTACTTCCAAGAACTCACGGAAGTGCATTATTTACTCGTGGGCAAACTCAAGCACTTGCAATAACTACATTAGGTGCTTTAGGAGAACATCAAATACTTGACGGTATTATGCCAGAAGACGAGAAAAGATTTATGTTCCATTATAACTTCCCAGCATTTAGTGTTGGTGAAACTGGTAGATATGGTGCCCCTGGTAGACGTGAAATCGGTCATGGTGCACTTGCTGAAAGAGCACTACTTCAAGTAATGCCAGATGAAGCAGAATTTCCTTATACAGTTCGTGTAGTAAGTGAAGTACTTGAAAGTAATGGTTCATCATCTCAAGCAAGTATATGTGCAGGATGCATGAGTTTAATGACTGCAGGTGTTCCAATAAAAGCACCAGTAGCTGGTATTGCAATGGGACTAATTACTGAAGACGGTACATGCGACTCAAACTACACAATACTTACTGATATACAAGGACTTGAAGATCATATGGGAGATATGGACTTTAAGGTAGCTGGTACTAGAAAAGGTATAACTGCACTTCAAATGGATATCAAAATTAAAGGTATTACAAAAAATATCTTCAAGGAAGCCCTAGCGCAAGCAAAAACTGCTAGAATGGAAATACTTGACGTTATGGAAAAAGAAATAGCTGAACCTAGAAAAGAATTAAGTCCTTATGCACCAAAGATTAAGACAATGCAGATTAATCCAGATAAGATTAAAGATGTAATTGGTCGTGGTGGAGAAATGATTACTAAGATTATCCTAGAAAGTTCAGGTGTTAATACAGTTAACGATAAAGACGCTGTTAAAATTGATATAGAAGATGATGGAAGAGTAATAGCATACCATACAGACTATGCAATAATTGATAAAGCGCTTGCTATGATAGAAGAAGTAGTAAGAGAAGTTGAAATTGGTAAAGTTTATACGGGTAAAGTTAAGACAATTGAAGACTTCGGATGCTTTGTAGAATTATGGCCTGGTTGTGAAGGACTTGTACACGTAAGTCAACTTGATGTAAAACGTGTTGAGAAACCTAGCGATGTAGTTAAAGTAGGAGACGAAATCGTGGTAAAAGCAACTGGATTTGATAAACGTGGTAAATTAAATCTTTCAAGAAAAGAAGTATTAATGGGTAATAAAGACAAGGAAGAAAATTAATTCTTCCTTTTTAAAGGAGAATGTATGATAAATGTAGTTTTATATGAACCAGAAATACCAGCAAACACTGGAAATATTATGAGAACTTGTGTTGCAACAAATACTAAGTTACACTTAATTAAACCGTTGGGCTTTAGTTTAGAAGATAAATATGTTAAAAGAAGTGGAGTAAATTATATAGATAAGTGTGACTATACAGTTTATGAAAATATTGATGACTTCTTTAGTAAAAACAATGGAACTTTCTACTTTCTAACAAGATATGGTACTAAACCACACACTAGTTTTGACTATTCAAATAAAGAAGAGAACATCTATTTCTTCTTTGGAAAAGAAAGTACTGGAATTCCTTTAGATATACTAAAAGAACATTTAGATAATTGCATGAGAATACCTATGACTAGTAATGTGCGTGCATTAAACGTAAGTAACTCAGTTGCAGTAATGGTTTATGAAGCATTAAGACAACAAGACTTTAACGATTTGTTAAGATACGAACCACATAAAGATAAAGATATCATAGCGAATTATCACGAATAAAAATGTTTTACAATTAAAGAAAAACATGATATAATTTAATCATTAATTGCATGAAGAAGTAAAAGTAGTTTTATATCTAATTTATAGAGAGTTAACATTTGGTGGAAGTTAACAATTGGAATAAAAATGAAATACATACTTTTTAGATTAATAGGTTACGCTTTATAGTAAATGAGTATAAAATAAGGTGGTACCACGAATATTTCGTCCTTTGGTAGCCATCTTTTTATTTTTGAGGAGGAAAAAATATGACATTTTATGAAGAATTAAAAGAAAGAGGAGTAGTAAAAGATGTAAGTTCGCCTGATTTGGAAGAAAAACTAAACAATGAAAGTTTAACTTTTTATATAGGAACAGATCCAACTGCAGATAGCTTACATATCGGACATTATGCATCATTTGTGACTGCAAAAAGATTAATGTTACATGGGCACAAGCCTATAGTTTTAGTAGGTGGGGCTACTGGATTAATTGGAGACCCTAGACCTACTGCTGAAAGGGAAATTATTTCAAAAGAAACTGTAGAAAAAAATATTCTTGGTTTAACTAAACAAGTTTCAAGCTTACTTGACAACAAAGCAACTATAGTAAACAACTATGACTGGACTAAAGATGTAACATTCTTGGACTTTTTAAGAGATATAGGAAAATATATAAATGTTAATTATATGCTAAATAAAGATATTATTTCAAGAAGACTTGACAGTGGTATAACTTATGCAGAGTTTTCTTATACTTTACTTCAAGGATATGATTTCTTACACTTATATCAAGATAAAAACTGTGTGTTACAAGCTGCTGGAAGTGACCAATGGGGTAACATTACAACTGGTATAGAATTAATAAGAAAAATACTAGGAAAAGAAGCTTATGGTTTTACAATGCCATTAATACTAGATAAACAAGGTCATAAATTTGGAAAAAGTGAAGGTAATGCTCTTTGGCTTGATAAAGAAAAAACTTCTCCATATAAGATATATCAATATCTATTAAATAGTGATGATACTAAAGTAGAAGAATACTTAAAAGTATTTACATTCCTTACATTAGAAGAGATAAAGGAAGTTATGAAAGAACAAAACGCACATCCAGAAACTAGAGTAGCACAAAAGACACTTGCTTATGAAGTTGTAAAGGATTTACATGGTAAAATAGAAGCAGATATTGCTAGACAAACAAGTTTAGACATTTTTAGTGGAAAAATAAATGACGATATGCCAACTGTTAAAATAGAAGATAAAGAATTAAGTTTAGTAGATTTACTAGTTAAGTCTAATTTAGCACCTTCTAAAAGTGAAGCAAGAAGACTAATTATTCAAGGCGGAATAAAAGTTAACAATGAAAAAATGACTTATCCTGATGAAGTAATAACTATAAATGATACCGTTGTGAGTAAAGGAAAAAAGAACATAATAAAAGTAACTCAATAATAAATGTAAAACTCTTTAATTAGAGTTTTCTTTTTGCTTAAAATTTGGTAAAATTAGAGTATGGAGATGTTTTAAATGGAAAAAGTTTTGAATAAATTAAAAGATATAGGAGAGTTACTACTACTCATTGTTATTTATTTGTTTATACCACAGTTTGTTGGTTTGTTCTTTTACAAAGTAGTGAAGTTATCTGAAGTAACTAGTTTGTATATAGGTAATATTTGTGTAGCTATAATATATTTGATAAAGTATAGAGATATGTTTAAGGAAAGTATTAAGAAGTATTTTAGTAATTTTGCTAAGAACTTTGGAGATAGTTTAAAGTATTGGGGTATAGGTTTAGCTTTAATGTATTTATTTAATATAATACTAATTTACTTAGTGTTTAATGGTAATATATCTGCTAACGAAGAGTTAAATAGACAAGCAATAACCTCTTATCCTATAATAGGTTTTATATCAATATCAATAGTTGCGCCTTTAGTTGAAGAAATGTTATTCCGTTATGGACTTAGAAAAGTAACAGGAAAAACTAAATACTTTCCACTTATAACAGCAATACTTTTTGGTGGAGTACATACTCTTGCTGGAATAGGTTTATCTTTAAAGGAACTTTTATTTATATTACCTTATGGTTCGCTTGGATATGCTTTTGGTTATCTATACAATAAAAGTGATAATATCATATCTACTATAGTAAGTCATAGCATACATAATACTATTGTTTTTATAATAATTTTAACGGTGGCTTAATATGGAAGAGAAGAGTGTAGAAAAAGAAATTAAAAAAGACTTTAAAAGTAAACTAATAGACATACTAATTATTATAGTAATTGTTTTAGTAGGACTATTTATGTATGCAAAATATTTAGAACCTAAAACACTTGTAATAAAGGAAACTAGACTTGTAGAAAATGAAATACCACTTTCTTATAGTGGAGTAAAACTAGTATTCTTTTCAGACTTACTTTTAGGTAGTTCAGTAACAATTGATGAGTTAGATAATGTTGTAAATAAAATAAAAGAATTAAAACCGGATATATTAATTTATGGTGGAAATTTAATTTATAAAGAAACAGGTAAAAAAGAAAAAGTTATATCTTTACTTTCAAGTATAGAAACTTCTATAGGAAAATATTATGTAACAGGTTCACTTGATAAAGACGAGTCTATAGAAATACTTGATAAAAGTGGATTTACTAAGTTAGATAATAACTATGAATTGTTATACTATAAAGATGTAACTCCAATATGCTTGTATGGAGTGTCTTCTTATATTTTAGGTAATTATAAACTTCTAGACATGTCTAATTGCAAAGGATATTATACAATATTTGTTAGTCATGAACCAGATGTAGTTAATAAGCTTTCTAATGAAGAAGCTAATCTCGTATTATCAGGAAATACTTTAGGTGGAGAAGTGAATTTACCACTTTTATCTAAGAAGTATGATGGAAGTACAACATATTATAAAGACTACTATGAAAATAATAATATGTATATATCAAATGGAATAGGGACAAGAACTTATCATTTAAGATTATTTAATAAACCAAGTATCAGTTTGTTTAGGTTTAAAAGCACAGGCGAAAAATAAAACACTTCATACACTAAAGTAGAGGTGTTTTTATGTATTATAGAAGTATAAACTATAAGAATGACAGATTTGTTCCATTTGCAGGTCCATTCTTATTAGGTGCTTTAACTGGAGGAGTTGCTGTGGCTGCTGTTGGACCACGTCCACAACCATATTATCCTCCAAGACCATACTACTATCCATATTATTAAAGTGGAATAGTAATTTTACAAGTAGTGTACTTTTCTTTTACACTGTCATAATTAATTGTCCCACCATGAGCTTCTAATATTTCTTTACTAAGACTTACTCCCAAACCAGTTCCATTATCTTTTGTCGTATAAAACGGCACTAGTATATTGTCAAGTACGAATTTATCCATTCCAATACCATTATCCTTAACGACAATGATTAAATAATCTTCTTCTGTAAAAGCTGTAGTTGTAACCATGCCATTACTTTCCCGGCAGGCTTCAACTGCGTTTTTTATTACATTAATAATTACTTGCTTAATTCTATTGTAGTCCATATTAACTATGATATTATTTTGAACACAGAAACTATAACTAACATTCTTTTTAACAAAGAAAGGAATTAGTACTTCTTTAACATCACTTATTAAATCATTGAAATTACATTCTTTTTTGACAACTTTAATTTTAGTAAATTCCATGAAGTCACTTAACAAGTTAAGAGTTCTATTAACTTCATTTTTGAGAATAGAAATATATCTTTTGCTTTTTTCTATATCTGTTACATCAAACATACTTAAGTAACCATTTACTACAGTTAGAGGGTTTTTAATTTCGTGAGTTATTTTAAATAGGTTAAGTTTTATATTTTTTTCTTTTTCAAACTCTTTTAAATTCATGTGTAAACTTATTATATTTTTACTTTCATTAATTCCATAATTTATAGCATATATGATTAAGGAATACATTATTAAAGAAATTATTTCGTCTAACATAACAATATCATTATAACTAATTATTAGATTAGCTACGAAGTAAATTAACATTAGAACAATAGATG
This sequence comes from Bacillota bacterium, assembly GCA_003524085.1. Lineage (GTDB taxonomy): Bacteria > Bacillota_I > Bacilli_A > RF39 > UBA660 > CAG-628. The sequence continues at coordinate 138,293 of DOEC01000021.1, forward strand.
AGTTTATTAAAAACTTGCTACTCATATTACTTTTTGAATATTTTTTGTATGCTAAGTAAAGAAGTAGAAAGAATATAATAGATGTGTATATATTGTAGTTTAAAGAGAAACATGAGTGCAAACACAAAAGGGTACTAAGTATTAAAGCAACTTTTCCTTCGTTATATAAGTAACTTAAAATAATAGGTAAGATTAAACAAGATATTTGATAATTTAGACCTACATATTTTTTAAAGTAAAGAGCTAAATACATAGATATAAATAAACTTATTTTAAGCATTATATTACTTTTTTCTAATTTCATATTTTCTTCATACACTATAAAAAATGTATAAACTAGTATTGGAAATACAACAACTATGCCATTTATAACTAAAAACATTTTCCATCACCGATATAATAATAACACATAATAATGTCGTATTTTGTCGAATTATGACGAAAAAACACAAAAAAAGTAGAAAATTCTACTTTAAATCTTTAATATACTTCTTAAGCTGTTTGCTATTAGGGCCCATTATAATTTTTAGTTCGTTGTCAATTTCAACTATCCCTTTAGCACCAAGTTTTTCAATTGCGTCTTTATTAACAATGCTAGTATCTTTTACTTTAATGTTAAGTCTACTCATATTACTTTCAACATTTAAAATATTATCTTTTCCACCTAAGTACTCAATTAATTTGTTTATCTTAATTGTAAAGTCTTTCTTATTAATTCTAATTATAACAATAGATATTAATATTAATATAAGTAGTATTATTAAATATTCATAATTAAATAGTATATCCATAATATACCTCCTATAAAAATTATACTATAAATGAAAAGAAAAATAAACATTATTTTAATAAATGTAGACTATTTCACTCACAAAAGTTATAAACTAACATAAATTAATAGTGAATATAAAGAAGGGGTGGATTATATGAATAATAATACAGGATGTTCTAGATGTAATCAAAATAATAACTGCAACACTTGTGAAACTAATAATTGTATAGCTGAAATATTACAAGTTATAAATGTTCTTCAATCAAATGCTTGTCCAGATAATTGCTTAAATTCTTGCGATAGACCAGCACTTGGAGGTGGTACTAACTGTGTAGTGTGTAATACTAGACCAATTATGCTTTACATGTGTGGAAGTAACGGAACACCTTTGTCAATGCCAACTACTAGAACTAATACAGTATGTACAGACGCTACTAGTGAAAACTGTTCCAATGTATTTAGAGTAGAGAAAGTAGATGGATGCTGCTGTACATTCAGAGTACTTGCAGCTAACACTGATGAAACAAGTCCTTATCCATATGTAGGCACAGACTCAATATTTACAATGAACATCAACTGCTTATGCTGCTTAAGATGTTTAAATGATACTTATGTAGAATGTATATGTGGCTAAAAAAATAAAAGGCTCAGTTATTTTGAGCCTTTTTTAGTGCTTTAAAATCAATCATTTCGTCATACTCTATAAAGTAATTCATTAGTGTTCTTTTGTCAACAAATAAGCCATATCCATCAGGTTTGACACCTAAAACGATGTCTTTTAAAATTTCTCCATTTTTAAATTTTTTTCTAATTCTAATTAAATCTCTTTCTTTTTTTACATGCTTTAAACTAATAAAATGATTTTCGTCTAATTTAAATAAAACATCATTTAGAATATAAGGTTTACATAGAGGTTCTTTTCCTTCAAAACCATAACACATTAACACATCAGCATATACAAAATTATCTGAATTCATATTTTTACCTCCCCAAAAAACATTATAAACTATAAAAGAATAAATAACAAGAAAATGTATTAAAAAACGTTTAGGTGAGTGTCAAGAAATAGTATAATCTTTACTAGCTTTTTAAAATTTAATTAAAAATGTTTAATTTACTTTGAAATTATAACTTTTAATATAATTAGTTTAAAAATACACGATATTTCATATAATTTACTGGTGGAATATATGAAAGTAAGTGAACTTCAAAGAAAAGATATAGTTAATATAAATGATGGTAAGATAGTTGGAAGAATAATAGATGTTCTTATAAATGAAATAGATGGGACATTAGACGGTTTTGTTATTGAAAGAAGTAAATATATAAGAAGTTTGTTTAGTAGTGAAGAAGATACTATTATAAAGTTTAATCAAATTAAAAAGTTAGGTAGTGATGTAATACTAATAGACATTTAATACTTGATAAAATAGCACTTTTTTGGTATATTAGTGTTGGTGAATTTTATGAAAAAGATTAAATATGTAATTATGATTTTCTTAGTATTTAGTATAGATCAAATATCAAAGTTAATTATTTCAAATAGTATTAATTTAAATGGAAGTGTAGAAGTAATAAAAAACTTTTTTAGTTTGACTTATGTTAAAAATAAAGGGGCAGCATTTGGCATGTTTTCTAGTTATACTTTTATAATATCTTTAATAAGCGTTTTAATACTTATTTACTTACTATTTGAATTATTCAGAAGTAAAAGTGAAGAAAAGCTAACTAACTATAGTTTATCTTTAATTATAGGGGGACTATTAGGTAACCTATACGATAGAGTATTTCTAGGGTGTGTAAGAGATTTCTTTGATTTTACTTTATTTAGTAAAGGATTTGCAATATTTAATGTAGGAGATGCGTTTATAGTAATTGGTTGTTTCATGTTTATAATAAGTGTTATTCTGGAGGTTAAAAATGAAAATAGTAGTAAATAATGAAAATGTAAATGTTAGACTAGATGTGTTTTTAAGTAAAGAATTAGATAAAACTAGAAGTTATATAGATAAACAAATTAAATATGGGAATGTCTTAGTTAATGGTAGTAGTGTAAAAAATGGTTATTCATTAAAAGAAGATGACACTATTGATGTTAATTTTTCTTTAGAAGAGAGTAAACTTGAAAAAGAAAATATTCCATTAGATATATTTTATGAAGATGAGTACATCATGGTTGTAAATAAACCGAGTGGTTTAGTAGTGCATCCTGGTAACGGGAATAAAAGTCATACTTTAGTAAACGCACTTATGTATCACACTGATAATTTAAGTGAATCTGAATCTGATAGACCAGGTATAGTTCACAGAATAGACAAAGATACTTCAGGATTACTACTAATTAGTAAGACTAATCTAGCTCACAATATTTTAAGTGTAGACTTTCAAAACAAGAATATCAAAAGAAAATATATTGCTTTAGTTGAAGGTGTGATAAATGAAGAAAAAGGCAAAATAAACGCACCAATTGGAAGAGACACAAAAGACAGAACTAAAATGATGGTAACTGATAAAAATAGTAAACCAGCAGTAACTAATTTTGAAGTTATAGAAAGATATAAAAACAGTACTTTAATTAGGTGTATTCTTGAAACTGGTAGAACACATCAAATAAGAGTTCATATGTCATATATAGGGCACCCATTAATAAATGACCCTGTGTACAATAAAAAACATGTAATAAATGATTTTGGTCAAATGTTACATGCTTACTATATTGGTTTTAATCATCCAATTACTAAAGAGTTTATGGAGTTTACAGTAGACGCTCCTAAAGAATTTAATGAGATACTAGAGATGTTTAAAAATTCATAATGTAAATACTTAGACTTAATATAAAGGCATATATATTAAATATCATATATGGTATTAGAAAGTAGCTTGCGTTTTTATTAAGTTTTTTTGTTTCTAAATATAAGAAAACACTACTTACTAAAGTAATTGTAGTAAGTACAAATCCAAAGAATGGACTTTTTAATGTAAAGAAACCGTAAATAAATAACTCGTTAGCTAAGTAGTTAGTTACTAGTACATAGAAGTAGTCGTTGTTACTAAGTACTTTTGTGTTTTCACTTATTTTATATATACTTATAGAAATTAAAATATACAAGATAAACCAAACTATACTAATAAGAAATTTTGGTAAAACAAAACTAGGTAAACTAAGCATGTTATAGTATTCTATGTCTACCTTAAATATAAGCCCACCAAGTAACCACATACCTAATATTAAAACAAATCTAATAATTTTTTTCATATTGCACCCCTTTACTAATTCTATGAAAAATAGTAAAATAATATACAAGGAGCAAAATATATGAATGAATATAAAGTAAGTAAAGAAGATAAAATGATAATGAAGTTGATACATTATTTTGTTACTAAAGAAAATTATAAACCTGTAGTAGTAAGAGGTGTAGACAATGAAATATGGCTTGAAAATTTAGATAATGAAATACCTTTAATAAGAATAAATACTAATTATATACATAATAATGAGCAGCTAGAAATTGATCAAAGAAAAGTAACTGTAATTAGAAAAACTATAAAAAAGAAGACTTTTTCAATAAACATGAATGTACTTAATTTACTAGTAAATGCAAGAGAAGAAGTTAATGTAATTGAAGATAGTAATATATTTAGTATAAAGTGTAATTCAATTACAGAGTTAAAGAAGAATAAGTTTATGACCGAGTATTTTCCTAATTTTAAAGATGGAGTATTAAATAAAAATGCTGGATATGGAGATATGTTTGAAATGACAGAAGAGTTAAATAGAAAAACACTTGAAAATGATAAAGATTTATCAAAGGTGTTCTTAAGACATGACACTCCATATATAACATATATCCTAATATTTATAAATGTAGTAATGTTTTTACTAAGCATACTAGACTATACTAAAATAATAGATTTATTTGCAAATTATTATGTGAATGTTAAGAAAGGCGAGATTTATAGGTTGATTACTTATAGTTTTGTTCATGCAAACTTCTTACATCTATTCTTTAATATGTATGCACTTTATTATATAGGACCTCAAGTAGAAAAGTATTATGGTAAAATGAATTATTTGATAATATATTTAGGAAGTGCATTAATGGGTGGACTATTTACTACTGTTTTAACTTCTTCAGTAAGCGTTGGAGCTTCAAGTAGTATCTTTGGATTATTCTCTAGTATGTTATATTTTGGTTATAAATACAGAAATGTACTAGATAATTTCTTAAGAAGTGGAATTATTCCTGTGTTAATTTTAAACTTAATTTTAGGTTTTATGATACCAGGAATAGATGTGTATGGCCATATAGGTGGCTTAATTGGTGGAATAGTGTTAAGTTATACATTAGGTTTACCTAATAAAAGAAAAACAAAAGAAATAGTTAACGGACTTATCATTACTCTTATATTAATAGCAGCTTTAAGTTACATGTTAATCATTAAATAGTGTCAAAAGTGATACTATTTTTTTTATTACGACATATATACTAATAGGAGGGTAAATAAAATGATTAACAAACAAAGTATGTGGTTTTTAACATTATTTTCTTTAGTTTTAGTGCTTGGTGTTTATTACATCACTATGCCTAATGAGCTTTTAAGTGGTGCAGTTACAAAAGACAATATGACTAAAGAAGTAAACGCAAGTGTTACAGAAGGAGACAAGTTAGTTGCACTAAGAGCAAATAGAAGCGAAGAAGTAGAAAGTGAAAAGGAGAAACTAGAGACTATACTAACAAAAGAAGATGCTACTCCTGAAGAAAAGAATAGTGCATTTGAAGAACTAAAATTACTTAATTTAAATGTTACTAAAGAAAATGAATTAGAAAGCAAATTAGAAAGTGAGTTTGGAATTAAAAGTTATATAGAAATTAATAAAGATAACATTAAAGTTGTTATTAATTCTAAAGAACATGATGCTAGTTTAGCTAATAATATAATGAGATGTATTCAAAAAGAATATAAAGAAAAAATGTATATAACAGTGTTATTTGAATAACAAAAATTAATTTATTTCATAGAATATTACTAGAGAACTTATGATAGGTGGTGTCTATGAGTAAAAATATTTTAACAATTAGAGAAAGAGAGGTATTCTTACTACTAGTTAAAAACAAAACAACAAAAGAAATAGCAAGTACTTTAAATATATCTGAAAAAACAGTAAGAAACCACATTTCTAATGTAATGCAAAAACTAGAAGTTGCGTCTCGTACAGCAGCTTTAGTAGAACTCTTAAAGTTAAATGAACTAGAGTTATAGAGTAAGTGCTTTTAAAAAGAGTACTTTTTTTCTTTTTCTCTTTAAAAACAGATAACTTTAATGTATAAAATCTTTTAAGTACTTTACTTTTGTACTAATATATAGTACAATATGCAACAAAGAGGTGGTATGGTGAAAGATTTAAGAAACAATTTACATCTTTTATATGATTTCTATATAGTTGTCAAAGCAAATAGTTTTTCTGATGCTGCCAAAAACAATTATGTTTCCCAGTCTAATTTAAGTAGAAATATAAAGAAATTAGAAGAAATAATGAATTTGAAATTATTAAATACAAGCAATAAAGGCTTTGAATTAACAAATGATGGTTTAATGTTGTACAACAAATTAGACATTATGTTTTCAAATGTTAATTCAGAAGAAATGTCTGATATAACGCTTACTATTGGTACAACTCGTAATATCGCAGACATTTTACTATCAAAATACATATTAAAATTCAAAGAAAAATTTCCAAACGTAAAATTGAAAATAATCATAGATAATGCGGAAAGTTTAGATATTTTCTTATCTAAACATAAAATTGATATTTTAATTGATTATCTTCCTCATATCAATTATAATAATTCTTCTGATTTAAAAACAGAAAAAATAGCTAGTTTTGAGACTAGCTTTGCATGCAGTATCAATTTTATAAATACAGAAAAAATCAAAACCTTAAAAGATTTGCAAGATTATAAATTAATAATTCCCGGTTTTTCTAGAAGAAAACAATTTTTAAATGATTTATTACAAAGTCAGAATATTGATTTAAATCCTATAATGCAACTGCCAGACTCAAAATTAATGGCTGACTTAGTAAAAGATACCGATTATATTGGATATTTTATAAAAGAAGAAATAAGATATTATGGTCTTAAAGAAATAAAATTAAAAGAAAAAATGCCGGTAAATCATATTGGAATAATTTATTATAAAAGTTACATAAATAACATTGCGAAAGAATTCATAAAAATAGTAAAAGATGGAGAATAAATATGATTATTGAAGTAACAGACAAAGATTTTGGTATAGAAACAAAAGAAATTGAAAAACCTAGAATAAGATATGCAGCAAGAGGAATAATTTATAATAACGAAGATAAAATTGCTTTATTATATAAGAAAAATAAAAACCAATATAAATTAATTGGCGGTGGAAAAGAAAACAACGAGAAAATAGAAGAAACTTTTATTAGAGAAGTTATGGAAGAGACTGGATATTCAATTGATATAAAAGAAAATTTAGGAGTAGCGGTAGAGAAAAAGAGTCAAGACAATTTTATGCAGTACTCAACAATATTTGTTGGAAAAATTTTGAAGAAGGAAAAAAGTGAAAATTACACAATTGAAGAATTAAAAGATGGCTCATCTATTGTATGGGTAGATATTGTTGATGCAATACAATTAATTAAAAACTCATTGAGTTCACTTAAATATATAGATATTAAAAGCTATCACGATTTATTTATATTGAAGAGAGATGTTCTAATTTTAGAATGCTATGCAAAAATGCATAATATCATTTAAAATTGATATTATCTTTTTTTTTAGATGTATTATAAAATATTAACTACATTTTAAATGTTGGGGGTATTTTATGAAAAAAAATGTATTGTTAATTGGAATTGGTCCACATGCTAAAAGAATTTATATTAATTATTTAAAAACTCATAGGGTAAATTTAAAATTAGTTATTGAATTAGAGTCAAATAAAGACAAAACTATTGAATATTTAAATCAACAAGGGTTTGTCAAAACAAAATTATTATTTTTACCTGATGAATTTAAAGACAATAAACATTTACCCAGTCATATTTTTATTGAATTGAAAAAAATATGTGAAGAATTAGAAATTAATCATATAATGATTTCAACTGAGCCTAAAGCACATTATATGTATATAGAATTTGCTTTACAAAATAACATCAACGTACTAACAGATAAACCAATTACTGCTAACCGTGAAATGTTTAGTAAATTAGGGGCTAGTGAAATAAAAACTGATTATTATAAATTGTTAAAACTGGAAAAAAATAGTTTAACGTCATGTAAGGTTATGTGTCAAAGACAATATCATCGTGGATATACGTATATAAAAAAAATATTAGAAGAAACGGTTATAAAATACCAAATTCCAATTACTTACATAGATATATATCACTCAGATGGCAACTGGGAAATGCCGCATGACTTATTAAAAGAAAATCACCCTTATAAATATGGCTATGGCAAGCTTTTTCATAGTGGGTACCACTTTATAGATTTATTAAGTGATTTAATAAAAATTAATAATAATTTATGTGAAACAAAAGCAATAACTAATTTTAATTTATACAGTAATTCGTTTACTCCAAAAGATGAATTAGATGTTTTTAATATTGAAGATTACAAAAGAATATTTAATAACCAGGAAATACCTGATTATTATTCTAAAGGGAATTATAATTTTGAAAATTTTGGAGAAAAAAATTTTTATAGTTTGTTTGAATTTAAAAATAGTAAAGGTAATACAATTACAAATGTATCAATGAATTTACTTCATTACGGGTTTTCAAGAAGAGGTTGGATAAAAACAAGAGACTTTTATAAGAGTAATGGCAGAATAAGACATGAAAGAATAAATATTCAAGTAGGTCCTCTTATGAATATTCAAGTACATAGTTACCAGTCAAAAGAAATTAAAGATAGAGAAGATATTTTAACTGAAGAAAATATTGGTGGTCTAGAACATTTTGATATTTTGATTTTCAGAAATTCAGATTTAATTGGTGGAAAACCTTTTGAAAAAATAACGTTGGGTGATTTATATAAAACAAAAGAAAAAGAAAATATGCTTGGATACAACGAGTTAGCAAGAAATGAATTTATTTCTAATTTCTTAAATGATAAATGTGACAAAAGTGATTTAAAAGAGCATGGTTTAGGAATAGAAATTTTATATAAATGTGCATTATCAAATATCGTTCATAAAAAATTAAGTTCAAAAATAAATAAACAAGAAATACTACCATTCAATATATATGAACTAAAAGATTATGTAGTATCTAAATATAAAAATGAAGAAAAAGAATTGATTAATCACTATGAAAAAAATTCAGAATATAATTATGGAGTTAATCTATATTACTTATCAAATTTAAAAAAATATTATGTTTATATGTACATTGAACAAAAAAATAAAATTGTCAGCAATTTACTTTTAAAAGAATATAATAGCAAGATATTTTCTTATATTTATTTTAAATTTTTATGTAACCTTGTTAACCTAAACAATATAAACGTAATAAAAAACACTATTAAAATACTAAATTAATACTTTTTTAACACTTTTAAAATATTTACTTTAATTTATACTGCGGTATAATGTAGTAAAATGAGTTGATTTGATTTCAAATGCAGCTCATTTTTTTTGGAGGTGAATTTTATGAAATGATTATTGTTTGAAAATTAATAAGTTTTAATAATTACAAAGTTTGAAAGGAGAGATAATTAATGAACTTAAATGAAATGATTAAAACAGGCATTAATAGCATTTCTATAAATGACTCTATTAATGCACCAATACTTAAATTTACTTTAAAATTAAACGAAAATACTATAGCACCCACTGAAAATAATATAGTAATTACTAATACAACAGGAAGTACTACTACTGAAGCGGTAAATTATACTTTTAATTTACAAAACCCTTTATTATACTTAGATGGAGTAACTGACGAATTTGTTTTAGAACCAGTTATTAAGGAAACTAAAGTTACATTAGCAGCAAAAGTTATAAGAAGAATTGAAGGAAACGTTGTTAAAAGTACCCCAACCATTGAAGAAGTAACAAGTTTACCAATATATCTAGTTGAAGATTTAAACACAATTACTACTAACTATGAAAACGCTGTGATAGATATTGTATATCCAAAAAATATAGATTTTGTTAAATTATTTTTAAACAATACTCTATATAGTTTAAACAGAAAAACAGAAGTTTTAACTTTGGACGACATCTATTTTAAAGACTGCTTTACTGACAACGGAGGAGACATCAATGTTGAATTTAATGAATGCAAAGTTAAATGTTTATCTAGTAAATCAGGTAACTTCAGAATAGATAGCATGGGTAATATTACTTGTAATACTATATTAACAACTGGACAAACTGAAGAACCATCTTTAACATTTAATCAAATATACCCAGTAGGTAGTATATATCTATCAGTAAATTCAACTAACCCTAAAACTTACTTTGGTGGAACATGGGAACAAATAAAAGACAGATTCTTATTGGCAGCAGGTAATACTTACAGTGCTGGTAGTACTGGTGGAAGTGCTTCTATCCAGTCTCATACTCACTCAATACCATCACTATCAGGTACTGCAGCATCAACTGGAGCGCACACTCACATAGTGTCAAAAAGAACGACAACATATGCAGCAGGTACTCAGACAAATTACCGTGCCATTGCGTCTCCTACATCCGTAAAAGCAGACTATACGGAAAACTGTGTATCTGAAAGTGCAGGAGCACATACACATTCAGTTAGTGTAAATGGTGGAACTACTGGAAGTGCAGGAAGTGGAAATGCAGGAAATATGCCACCATATTTAACAGTTTATGTTTGGAAAAGAACAGCTTAAGTGGCTGTTCTTTAATAATGGAGGAATTTATGAGAGAAATAAAAGAACTAAGAAAATTAAAAGAAAAGTATTTTGAAAATTCAGATGGAAGTATAACAGCACAAGTATATAGAGATAACGTCCACTATATTAATGATGGAGTTTTAAGAACAATTAATAATAGTTTAGTAGAAAAAGATAATTACTACGAAAATAAATATAATGACTTTAAAGTAAAGTTTTATAAAGATTTAACAAAAATGATTAATATAACTAAAAATGGAAGCTATATTAATTTTAACATGAAAAATATAGAAAACTTCATTGTTGAAGAAAATAAAGATAGTGTTATTTATAAAGACACTTTAAATAACGTTGATTTTATCTATAAAGTTATATCAGATAAACTAAAAGAAGACATAATTATAAAAAGTAAAGATTTAACTTTCACTTCAATAACATTTGATATTGAAACTAATTTAGCTTTAAAGAAAGAAAATGATAAAATAATTGCTTGTGATAGAGAAGAAGTGCTATTTACAATGTTACCTTTGACAGTGTTTGATAAAGATGGCAATTATGTTACAAGTTTAAATTATAATTTAGTTAATAATGAAACCTCTTACAAATTAAATATTTCTTTAGCTAATTTAAACGATTTAGAAGAAAGATTATATCCAATTATTATAGACCCAACTGTTATAAATGGAAAAGATATTAATATATATGATACTTACATTTCTTCTGCAAATACCAGTACAAACTACGGTTCTGAAACAAAATTAAAAATTGGTTCAGATAGTACTGGTAACTATAGAACACTTATGAAGTTTACATTGCCTACTATAGGAACAGGTTATAGCATCATTAGTGCTAAAGCTGTAATAGAACCATTTGACATTACACGTGAATATAGTACTGAAGACAAAAGAATTTGTGTACACGCAATTACTGAAGACTGGAACGAGTCAAATGTCACTTGGAATTCAATTAATAACAAAATAGAAAGTAGTGTGGAAAGTGTATTTTTACCTAACGGAATAGGTCTTGAATACGATACAACTACTTTTGATATCACTAATTTAGTAAAAAGTTGGTATTCAGGTAAGCCAAACTATGGCGTAATGCTAAAGTGGGCAAAAGAAACATATAATCAAAATAATAAAGTTATATCTATTGTTTCTAAAGAATACAATGTGACTAGTTCAAGCAAAATGAGACCATATTTGCTAATAACATATAAAAATCAAAATGGATTATTAAGTGAAATGACATATACAACACTTTCGCATAGTAATGGAACTATCAATATAAATAATTTAAATGGTAATGTAGTAGGTGAATTCTATGTAAACAAAACTCTTGCGGGTAAATTACCTGTTACTTTAGTAGCTTGTTACAACAGCCAAGACGTTTTAATAGAAAAGAACAACTTTGCTAAAGGCTTTAAATTCAACCTATTTGAAGAAGTAGAAAAGACAACAATTGATGATAGTGACTGGATAAAATACTATGAGCAAAGCGGTGCTCTACATTATTTTTATAAAAAAGATAATCAATATATAGACGAAGATAATTTAGGATTAACTATTAAACTTGTAAATAATAACTATGAGTTAACTGACAAAGATGGAAACAAAAGAGTATTTAGTATCTTTAATAATCGTTATTATTTGACAAAAATAATTGATACTGAAAACAATACTATTATTATCAGTTATACTAATAACAAGATAACTAAAATAACTGATGCAAATTCTAAAGAAATAAATATTAGTTATGCAGATAATTTAATTACAGTTACAAGTGAAAGTGAGACTTCGAAAATTTATCTATCTGATAATAAAATTACTAAAATAGAGACAAAAGAAGAAACTACTGTATTTGAATACAATAGTTACAACTTAATAAGTAAAATAACTGATGATGACAACATGAGCAAAACTTATGAATATTACAGTGTTTCTCCTTATAAACTAAAGAAGGTAACTGAATATGGTTTAAATAATGAAGTAGGAAGCTCATTAACTTATACTTATTCATTTAATTCTACAGCAATAACAGATAACAAAGGCAAGAAAATTGTATATTTATTTAATAATAATGGAAACACTACTCAAGTAAATATGTATACAGAAGATAACTTGTTAAGTGAAGCATACTCTGTTGACGAAAATTATATAGATAATTCATATGCTGGTTTAACACACTATAAAAATAAACTGATGAGTAGTAGTTTACCTAAAAAGAGCGTTACTAACTTATTAACTAATAGTGGTTTTGAAGAAGATATAAGTAATTGCAATTTTACAATTACTAATGGCGAAATTCAAAATTATCTTAATAGAACTGGAAGTTATTGCTGGACTGTTGCTAATGCTGGAAGATTAAGTTATCAAATACCAGCAACTGATAATTATACTTTAAGTTTCTATATATGGAAGGATATGCAAGAAGCGGGATTTCTCAGTATTAGGCTACTTAAGAAGATTAATGATGAGGAAATTGTAGTAGATAAGTTTGAAGTTGATGGTTACCCATATAGAAAAGACGAATATGTTTACAAAAAAATGATTTTTAAAGGATATTTTGAAGAAGGAAGTACGTTGATTTTAGATTATAGTGCTCCTGCAGTTACTCAAAGTAAAATTGATGACATACAATTAGAAAGAGGCATAGTAGCAAATGAGAGAAACTTAGTTTCCAATTCAGACTTCAGTAATGGATTAACTTCGTGGACAGTTCCTAGTAATGCTAGTGTTGTAACTTTACCTAGTGGCGAAAAAGCTCTAAAAGTTGTAAGTGATGTTGACGAGGAAGTATCCGTAAGTCAAAATTTACATTTAAAAGGCTTAATAGGTGAATCTTATGAGTTATCATTCTGGTATAAAAATGAAGGAACAACAACTAAAAATGATGCTTATGAAAATCAAGGCGCTATTGCTATTTTTAGTATGGACCATACTAATGGAGAAATGGGAGACGATGGATGTTATGTTTTCTTAGACTCAAATAAAGATGAATGGCAATTTTTTAGACATGTGTTCACATCAACTTATGACTACAATAGTGCAAGTTTAACAATTTTGTTATCTCATGAAGCTAACAATTTCTATATTACTAATGTAATGGTTACTCAAAATCCAAGAGTGACAGGTTATGATTATGATACAAATGGAAATTTAAAATCTATTAATGATTTAAACAACGAAACAACTACACTTAAATATGACTCAAATAATCAATTAGTAAGTGTATTTAACCCTCTTGGTAAAAATTTTAAATATGAATATGATAATTTAAAACATGAAAGAGTTAGAAAAGGAATAAGTGCCACAGGAATATCAAACGAATTCAAATATGACACTTTTGAAAATATTAATAGAACACTTATATCAAATGTTGCTGCAGAAGTTGAAACTGATAAATTATATTATATCAGATGTAAAGGTACAGATAAATATCTAACAAATACATTGGAATTTAAAGAAGATAGTTGTAATAAATTAGCATTCAAGCTTGTTAAAGAAAGTGATTACTGTAGAATTAAACTTGGGGGCTTATTACTAACTTATCAAAGTAATAAAATCACTTTATCAACGAATGTTAATGATTATTCATTATTTATTTTAAATGAAAATATTAATGGTAGTTATACTATAATTCCTAAAACTGATTATAATAAGTGTATAACTATTTCAAATAACGCTATTGCAGTTACTACTAAAGATGTAGAAGTTAGTGAAAATCAATTCTATTTTGAAGACATAGACACACCTCTTTATATAGAAACTAAGTCTCACTATACATCTGATGGTAGATTTATTTCATGTGTAGAAGACGCATTAAATAATAAAACAAATTACACAGTTGACCCATCAAGTGGTTTAATTACAAAAGTAATAGACGCTAAAGGAAATATTACTATATACACTTATGACGACAAAAATAGAATTACTTCAATTTTATATAACGATAATTTAATCACTTACGTTTACAATACAAATAATATGCTTTCTAAAATAGTATGTGATAACAAAGAATATAACTTCACATACGATAATTTTTTAAGAGAAAAAACCATAAGTGTAAATGATAGACAATTAATTGAAAATACTTACGAAGATGGTACGGGAAATTTACTAAAGAAAACGTATGGAAACAATAATGAAATAAGTTATGTTTATGATAAACTTGAAAGAGTAAGTAAAACTATTAAAGAAGACAATACATATAATTATTTATATGATAATTCAGGAAATATTAGTGAAATAATTGGTACTAATGAAAAGTATAGATACTCATACGATTTAGCAAAAAGACTAAGTGAATATGTTTATAACAAATTATTAATTGAATATACATACAATGTAAATAATTTGGTTAGCAATAAAGCATATTCATATGGCACTGGAATTAAAGAAAAAATGGCATATCAATACAATAGTGACGATTCATTAACTAAAGTAACTTATGCAACTAAAGAATTTAATTATATTTATGATTACTTAGGAAGATTAAGTGAAAGTAACGTAAATAGTAATTTAAAAGTAAATTATCATTACTTAACAAATGGTAATAAGACATCAATTATAGTTGATAAAATTAAAATTGGAGAAGAAGAATATAAATATAAGTATGATAGTTTATACAATATAACTCACATCTATTTAAACAATACATTAATAAATGAATACAAATATGATGAATATAATGAAATGATATTAGATGTTGATTATACTCAAAACAAAATGTATAAGTATATCTATGATACAAGTGGAAATATTCTATCTAAAGGAGAGTATGACTTAAAAGGTAATGTTATCAATATTAATCATTATACTTATAGTAATAGTTGGAAAGACCTACTAACACAATATAATGATACAAGCATTACTTATGATAACATCGGAAACCCATTAACTATCGGAAATGATACATTAACATGGATTAATGGTAGAAGTTTAAGTTCTTACACTAAAGGAAATACTACAACTGAATATAAATATAATATTGACGGAATAAGAATAAGTAAGAAAACTGGAGATGTAGAGCATACTTACTTTACAGAAGGAAATAATATAGTATTTGAAAAAATAGGTAATAGTATGATATACTATATACGTAACACAGATGGAGAACTTCTTGGATTAAAATACAATAATCAACTATATTACTACAAAAAGAACTATCAACAAGATATAATAGGCATTTATAACTCGAGTTATGAAGAAATAGTAAAATACAAATATGATTCTTGGGGTAATATAATAAGTATAACAGATAATAATAATCAAGAAATAACAGATGTTACAAATATAGGATTAATAAACCCATTTAGATATAGAAGTTACTACTACGATACAGAAACAAACTTATATTACTTAAATAGTAGATATTATAATCCAGAATGGGGAAGATTTATTAATGCTGATAGTTTAATTGGTTTAAAAAGAGAGAGATTTGCTTATAATCTTTACACATATTGTAATAATAGTCCGTCTACACATATTGATACAAAAGGAAACGTTGCAGGAGCAATAACTGCGGTCGGAGGTGTGATAGGTGGCGCTGGTGGTGCTGCAGCGGTAATAGGAACGCTTGCACTTCCTGTAGGCGCGGCTATTTTAATAGTTACTGCATATGCGATGACAATGGATACCACACGAGATATTACATTGGAAAAACCTAAAATAAGAGAAAAACGTAAGAAAAAGAAAAAAGATGATACTGACTCATATTCTATTTATTGTTTAACACCGAACATTTTTAAAGATACATGTGAATATGTAGGAAGAACTAAAAGTATTGAGCAAACAAGAATAAGACATCGTAATAATCCTTATAGAACAAATTTAAAATTAAAAGAATTAGAATCTAATTTGACTTATGAACAAGCTCGTGGAGAGGAAGAATACTATATTAGAAAATATGGTACATTAAATAGAGGAAACTTTACTAATAATCAAATTCATGGTATTAGTTACACTAATCCTAAATATGATTTATATATGAATGCCGCTTGTGCTCATTTAATGTCAAAAGGTACAACTTGCAATTATTTAGGAGGAGGAAAATGGGCAGATTAAAAAAAGTATACGCTTATCAAATTAAAGAAAATAAAAAATATAAAGGAAGATATATCATATTAATAAAACAACCTGAAATTGAAGAAGGCGGTTTTAGAAATCTTTATAAAGTGAAATTAACTAATAATATGAAATTGCCAAAAACAGTAGAAGAAATAAACTTATGTGAATTTGTGAAAATGCAAGCATGTCCTTACGAATTAAGAGTGTTTCCAATTATGGGAGGCTTGAATTACGATGAAGCTCTACAAAATTATAAAGATACTACTTTACCAGATAGTGATAATAATTTATTCAACTATGACTATGATTTTATATTTACTAGGAAAGAAAAGAAATCTTCTTTAATTTATATTGGAGAATTTGACGTCAATGACAATCCTCCATATGAAAAAAAGACAGCAAATCATTATACCCCATCATATGGCTTTATTGGCGAATTAGAAAAGTATACAATAGAAGGATACGAATTAAATAATAAGAAGACAGATTTTTTATATAATGAAAGAGAAAGAAAAGAATACATACAAAGTCGCATAAATTTTCAAAATGAAGTTAGCGTAGAATTAAAGGAATGGATGGCAAACTATAACTC
>DOEC01000002.1 GCA_003524085.1 Bacillota bacterium
GTGGAATAACAAACCCAAGTAATACAAGTGAGTTAAAACCAACAATATATTTACAAACTGGAGTACAAGTAACAGGAAGTGGAACAGTGAGTGATCCATACATCATAAGTCCAGCAAGTGATATAAATTTAGTTTCTTATACATTAGACGGACAAAACACTGATAAGACTTATGAATGGTTAAGTCAAAATAAAGTAGTTGATAGTATAACTTGTCAGAATGGTTCAGTAGCAGAGTGGGACTATTCGAATAATTGGTTAGTATTTAAAACTGTTAAAGCACCAGACTATTGTACTTTAGATTTTAAAGATGGATATACTGTAACGGTAAATGCAACCAATGGAACTGTAACAGCACCAGTTAGTAAATCGGTGGGTAATGGTGGAAGTTTAAGTTTCACTGTTACACCAAATGATGGCTATGTTTACGAAAGTAATACATGCGGTGGGACTTATAGTGGAAACACATATACAGTAAATAATATAACAAATACAAAAACTTGTAATATAACATTTAAGGAAAAAGGCCCAACATTAGCAGATTTAATACAAACAAATGCAGTAAATGAAAATGGATATAGATACGAAGGTGCTGACCCAAACAACTACATCCAAATGCAGAAAACAGATGGAACAACAGAAATGTGGAGAATAATAGGGTTATTCTCAGATGGAGAAAATGGGGAAGACGTAATAAGAGTAAGAGGAGGTTATGTAGAAAGTGCTTATGATACAAGTGGTAAAAATCACTGGCCTAAATCATCTTTGTATACTTCTTTTAAAAACGTCTACTCAACATCAAATTATAAAAACACAGTGAATTATAAAGTGTATTTGGGTGGTACCGGAAATGACAGTAGTAGTTATACTACAAATGATTACTATAATATGGAGAGACTGCTAAATAATAAAGGTAGTGTTGGTTCATCAGCTAAATCTTATTATAATAGTGAAACAGTTTCTGTAGTTAATGTTGGATTAATATATCCAAGTGATTATGGGTATGGTGTCTTAGCATCCGATTGTGCAAGAGAGACCGAATTGTATATGTATTCTGAACCAGATAATAATAAGTGTCATATAAATAATTGGCTTTATCAAGGTTCGAGTAAATACCAATGGCTGATAAGTCCAGATGCCTATTATGATGATTATTCTTTTTGGCTTAGTAATTATGGATATGTTAGCAACAATGCTAAAAATAGCAGTGGTGTTACATCTTCTTATTTAGTAAGCCCAGTCATGGCCTTATCAGCAGATGTAAAAGTAACAGGATCAGGCACACAAACTGACCCATATGTAATGCAGTAAAAACTAAGGTGCAAGTGTACAATATCTTGCACTTTTGCATTTTACAAATAAATTTGGTATAATTATACGACGGAGGACTTATGAAAATAATTCTAATAGACAATGTAAAAGGAACAGGAAAGAAAGATGAAGTAAAAGAAGTAAAAGACGGATATGGTTCTTTCCTAATTAAAAATAAAAAAGCTGTTCTATATTCTACAAAGAGTAATGAAGTACTAAATACTCAAATAAAAGATAGAAACGATAAAGAAGAACAACTAATTTTAGAATGCACTAATATAAAGAATAAGTTAGAAAAAGATACTTTAGAGTTTTTAGTTAAAACTGGAAACGATGGCAAAGTATTTGGTAGCATAAGTTCTAAGCAAATAAGTGAAGAACTTAAGAAAAAAGGCTACAATATTGATAAAAAACTTATTGATAGAGAAAATCTAAACACATTAGGGTCTCATACAGTAACAATTAACTTACATAAAAAAGTAGTAGCGCACCTAAATGTTGTTTTAAAGGCTGGTGGTAAATAATGCCAAGAATAGAACCACAAAGTATAGATGCTGAGATAAATGCTTTAGGCTGTGCCTTCTTAAGTAAAGAAGCACTAGATAAAGTTTGTGAAGAATTAACTAGCGAAATGTTTTATGAAAAAAAACACGCTATTATATTTGAAACACTAAAAGCCTTAAGAAACAAAGATATTGCAGTAGACATTACAACAGTAAGTAACGAAGTATCAAAAACACCAAACGGATTATCAAGTATTGGTGGGTATGAGTACTTAACCGAAATCATAGACGCAGTTGCAACACCAGCAAACTTGTCATACTATTTAGATATTATATACGAAAAGTATATTTTAAGAACGCTAATAAACAAGTCTACTGCCATAATAGACGAATGCTATGAAGAAAAGTCTGACCTAAACACAATCGTTGAAGCAGCAGAAAAAAGCATACTAGAAGTAAACTCAGGCCGTATGGTAAAAGAAATCAAGCCAATACAAGAAGTCCTAGATAAAGCTCAACAACAACTAGAATTTCTAGCAAAAAACGGTGGAGATATCACGGGTGTTCCAACAGGCTTTTATGACCTAGACAAAAGAACAACAGGATTTCACGGTAACGAACTAATAATAATTGCCGGTCGTCCAGGTATGGGTAAATCAGCTCTTGCTATCAACATGGCAACAAACATGGCTATTAACTACAAAAAATCAGTGGCTTTATTTAACCTAGAAATGGGTGCCACTCAAATAGTTAACAGAATGTTTTCTTCAGTGGGACAAATAGACTCACAAAAACTAAGAACTGGTAAACTAGACCACATGGACTGGAAAAAATACAACGAAACACTAAGCCTTTTAGCAGACACAAAATTCTTTATAGACGATACACCAGGTATAACAGTATCTGAAATCAGAAGCAAATGTAGAAGACTAAAAAATTCTGACAAAGGCTTAGATTGTATAATAATAGACTACTTGCAGTTAATTAGTAGTTCTAGTAAATACTCAGGACAAAGAACAAACGAAGTCTCTGAAATTTCTAGAGACCTAAAAAAACTAGCAATGGAATTAGAAGTCCCAGTAATTGCACTTGCTCAACTATCTCGTGGAGTAGAACAAAGAGAAGACAAGCGCCCATTAATGAGTGACTTAAAAGAAAGTGGTTCTATCGAACAAGACGCCGACATCGTAATGTTCTTATATTGCGAAGATTACTACAAATTCAAAAGTAAAGATAGACCAACTCTTTCACCAACAGAACTAATAATATCAAAACATAGGAGTGGTGGAACAGGAACAATAGACTTAATTTTTGAAAGAACTTACACAAACTTCAAAAATGTCTTAAAAAGTGAGGAAAATGATAATGAATAATAGGATTTTTTATAGGCTGGTAGTATTTGGGGTTATATTATCAAGCTTAGTATTCATATTAGGTACAGGAAGAAAAGACTTAAGTGATCAACCAATGACAGTATATGAAGTATATTTAAACGGTGAATCTTTAGGTATTATAGAAAACGAAAACAAACTATATGACTTAATAGACAAAGAACAAGATTTACTAAAAAAGAAATATGGTGTAGACAAAATCTATGCACCACTTAGTCTTGAAACAACAAAGTTAGTAACCTATACAGGAGAAGTGGAAACACCTTCAAGTATATACGACAAAATAAAAGACACAGAACCATTTACATTAAAAGGGTACGAAATAACTATAAACTATAGTGAAGACAAACAAGAAGTACTTAAAGTACTAAACAAAAAAGACTTTGATGTAGCCTTAGAAAACACAATAAAAGCTTTCGTTAATGAAGAAGACTATCAAAAATATCTTGAAGGAAAACAAAGTAAAATAACTAAAACAGGCTCTACTATCAAAGACATAAACATAAGAGAAAATATAACAATAAAAGAAAGTTACTTAAGTACAGAAGACAATATCTTCACAAATAGTACTGACCTATCTAAATATTTACTTTTTGGTACAACAAAAACGCAAGGAACACACATAGTAATAGGCGGACAAACTGTTAAAGAAATAGCAGAAGAATACGAACTTAATACAAAAGAATTCTTAATAGTAAACCCAAGTATTCTAAGTGAAAACACACTACTTTATAGTGGACAAGAAGTAAATGTTGGTCTAATAAAACCAATAGTAAGCGTTGTTGTTGAAAATAATCTTATTGAGGATAAAGAAGTATCTTATAAAAGAGATATTAAATACGATAACAAACTTGTAGTAGGAACAACTTACACAGAACAGCAAGGACAAAATGGTGTAAGCAGAGTTGAATACTACACAGAAACAATTAATGGTACAATAACAAAAGTAATACCAATTAATAATGAAGTAATAACACCAGTAGTTAATGAAGTTGTAGTAAAAGGTGGACTTGCTATAAACTACTATGGAGAAACAGGAGACTGGGCTTGGCCTACACTTACTCCATGTGTAATGACTTCATACTTTGGTTGGCGTACAGACCCAATTGATGGCTCACGTTCATACCACCCAGCACTAGACATATCAGGTACTGGACATGGTTCGCCTATCTATGCTGCACAATCTGGTACAGTATGGAAGATGGGTAGAGCATCTGATATGGGTAACTACATATACATAGACCATGGAAAAGGCTACAAGACATTATACATGCACTTAAGCGGATTTAATGACGAAATGAGAGTTGGATATGCTGTAAGTAAAGGACAAGTAATTGCATATATGGGTACAACAGGAAGAAGTACAGGTACACACTTAGACTTCAGACTTATCTATGAAGGAACATATATAGACCCATGTACGATGTATAAAAATGCGTATTGTGGTACTAGGTAGTGGCTCAAAAGGAAACTCTACATTTATAGATTTAGGAGACAAAAAAATCTTAATAGATGTAGGGTTTTCCTATAAACAAATTAAAGAAAAATTATCTTTAATTAACGTTGACCCACATGAAATAGATGCACTTTTAATAACACATGATCATATAGACCATACATATGGTTTAAAAGTGTTTCTTAATAAAGTAAAACCAACTCTATTTATAACTCCAGAAGTAGAAAATTTCTGTCTTGGTACAAAATATGAAAACTCAGAATACCTTACAGATGAAATGATTTACTATGGAACTCTAATCAAGCCAATTCCACTAAGCCATGATGCTCTTACTATTAACGGTTACTTAATAGAAAAAGATAATGATAGCTTAGTCTACATAACAGATACTGGTTACATCAACCAAAAAAACTTTATATATCTAAAAAATAAAAACTACTACATATTAGAAAGTAACCATGATACGGAAATGCTTATAAAAGGACCTTATCCAGAATATTTACAAAGAAGAATAATTAGCGATAAAGGCCACTTATCAAACGAGTTATGTGCAGGCTACTTAAGTAGACTAATCGGACCAAACACAAAAAAAGTGGTATTAGCTCACCTATCTGAGTCAAACAACACAAAAGAACTAGCTTTATCAACTAACAAAAAAGTATTAGAAGAAAATGATATAATTTTTGATACACTTGAATGTGCAGACCAAAATATTCTAACTGAGGTAAGTATATGATAAGAATAATATGTATAGGAAAAATAAAAGAAAAATATTTAATGGATGCTATTAATGATTACATGAAAAGATTATCTAAATATCATAAAGTAGATTTAATAGAACTAAAAGATAGTAACATAACAGAAGAAAAGAAACTAATACTTTCTCACTTAAACAAAAGTGACTATATAATAAGTATGTGTATTGAGGGTGTAGAGTATTCCACAATTGAACTAAAAGACAAAATAGATAACTTACTTACAAGTGGACAGTCAAATATTACCTTCATAATAGGTGGAAGTGATGGACTAGATAACGAAATAAAGTCTATCTCAAACGAACTAATCTCTTTTTCAAAATTAACATATCCACATGGTTTATTTAGACTAATACTTTTAGAACAAATCTATAGAGTATTCAAAATAATGAATAACGAAACCTACCACAAGTAGGTTTTTATTGTAAAAAAGTGTCCAATATAATGGACAAAATAATCAAAATTGTAAAAACTGTCTAGTACACTGGACAAAATAATTAAAAATGTAAAAACTATCCACTACACTGGACAAAATCATAAAGTAAAACTCGGAGAAAAACATTAACAAACTCCGAGTTTTGTCATAAATATTTATAAAATTCATATAATATTAACAAAATCGCAGATTTTAAGAGGGACATCCTCTTAAAATGCTTGATTTTTAAAAGATATAGTGTTAAAATATAACCATTGAAGAGGAGGAATAATATGTTATTACAATTTAAATGTAAAAATCATTCCGTTTTTTATAACGAAACAATACTAGATTTAACAGCAACTCAAGAAAAGAACTACACTGATACACTATTTGACATAAAGAATACTAAAGTATTACCAATTATAGAAATTCATGGAGCAAACGCAAGTGGAAAAACTTCTATTCTAGACGCATTAGCATATATGTTTTATATGATTAAGTTTTCTAATAAAATGGATGTCAATGATGCATTACCAACAGTTCCATTTGCTTTTAGTGAAAAAGCAAAAAAAGAAAATAGTGAGTATGAAATTTCTATTATAATTGAAGAAACAGAATATAGATACGGTTTTTCATTAAATGCAAATTCATTTGTTGAAGAATGGCTTTACAAGAAAAAAATTTCTTCAGGTAATGATACGAAACAGAAAACAATTTTTGAAAGATACAAAGATAAAGTAACCTTTGCACCATCATATAATAAGTATAAAGGGATTTGGAACTTTTTAGAAAACAGCATTAACTTGAATATTAATAAATCACTTGTGCTTAGTAATATTTCTATTAAAGAAGAAAAAGGAGAACTAAGAAGTATTTATGACTACATAACAAAATCTTCTTTTAAAATTGATAATAATTTAAATCAAAAAATAAGCATAAATATTTTAAAAAATAATACGTCAGTATATGTATTATTTGAAAAACTTTTAAAAGAATTTGACCCATGTCTAATCAGACTTGATATAAAAGAAGATGTTAAAACTACAGGAGAAAAAACATACAATATAAGTGGAGTACACCGTGACATAAAAACAAAAAAAGAAAAAATGATACCACTTTCTTTAGAGTCATCTGGTACTATCAAAATGTTTGACGTTTTACCTTCAATTTTAATAAATTTAGAAGTAGGCGGAATTTTATGTTTTGACGAATTAGATACCAAATTACATCCACTTTTATTTAGAAGAATTGTCAACATGTATAAAGATAAAAATATTAACAAGAATAATGCTCAAATTATATACACATCACATTCTACAGTGCTTTTAAATAGCAAAGAATTGAGAAGAGATGAAATTTATTTTGTAGAAAAAAACAATTTAGGAATTTCTACTTTATACTCATTATCTGAATTTAGAAATATCAGAATTGACTCAGATTATGAAAAAAGATACCTAACTGGAGAATTTGGCGCAATTCCATTTATAGAAGAGTAGGTGTCTTATGGGAAGTGATGAATTATTTAAAAGGAGAAAAGAAGAAAGAAGAAAAAGGAAAGAAAACCTGCAAACAATTAAATCTACAAAATGGTTGGTTGTTTGTGAAGGAGTAGAAACAGAAGTTAACTATTTTAATAGTATGATAGAAGAAGTAAATAAAAAACTCATAGCATCAAACAAACTTAAAGTAAACATAATTGGAACCGGTAAAAACACTTTATCACTTGTAAATTCTGTTGAAAATTTCATTGGGAAAGTAGACTTTCTAAGTCAAGAAAAGATACCATATAGTAAAATATTTGTTGTATTTGATAAAGACGATTTTGCCCCAGAAATATTTGATGAGGCAATAAGACTTTGCGAAAGAAAAGGATATATTCCTTTATGGTCTAATCAAGCATTTGAATATTGGTTCTTACTTCATTTTAATTATGTTGAAGGAAAAATACATAGGACACAATACGCTAGCAAACTTAATGAGTATTTTAAATTTTCAGGATTAAATTACAAATACAAGAAAAACGATAAAGAAATCTTTAATAAACTCTGTAAATATGGTTCGCTTGAAAATGCAATAAAACGTGCTAAAAAAATACATACAAGCTTTGGCGATACACATCCATCAGAACAAGAAAGTGCAACAACAGTATATAAATTTTTTAACTGTGTAGAAGAAAAAATACAAGAATTTAATTAAAATCTTAAAGTGAAACTCGGAGAAATGTTACAAACTCCGAGTTTTACTATAACCTAAATTGTACACATTCTATATTTTTTCTTTGTAGTTATAGAAAAATATAGAATAATATGTTATAATTTAGTAGAAAAGGATAAATAGATATGGGAAAAATAAAGAAAAAAATAATGATAAATGCAATGCTTTTAATACTAGGATGCTTACTCATTTCACTAACATTCAATATCTTTTGTGTCCCTAATAAAATTGTTCCTGGTGGCTTAAGTGGCGTAGGTATAATCTTTGATCACTTGTTTGGAATAAAAACATCGTATGTTTTACTAATAGGAAACATAGTTTTAGTAACTATAGGTATAATCTGCCTAGGCTTAAAAGACACAATTCCATCAATAATTGGTGCTGTTGTGTACACCCTAGTCATGTATTTAACTGAATTACTAAATGTCACTATTACACTAAGTAGTCCATTTTTGAACATAATCACAATAGGAGTACTTTTTGGTATTGGCTGTACAATGGTATACTTGTCAGGTTGCAGTTTAGGTGGTTTAGACATAATGGGCGTAATCTTTAATAAAAAATTTGGTCTAACTCTAGGAACAGCCCTATTCATAGTAAACGGCACAGTCTTAATTGTCGGCACATTTATATTCGGTGTAGAAATGCTTATAACTTCACTAATTATAAGATTTATTGAAAGTAAAATAATAGATAACTTCCTAATAGGAATAAGTGACTCAAAAATAGTATTCATAAACACTGACAAAAAAGAAGAAATAATATCATACATCATAACAGAAATAGAAGGTGGAATAAGCGAAATTCCAGTAAAAACAGGATACAAAAAAGAAAACTCTAGCATTATCATGTGTGTAGTACCAACAGAAAAATATCTAATACTAAAAGAAAAAATAATAGAAGTTGATAACGACGCATTCCTAACAGTACTAGACTCATATGAAGTATACGGTGGAACAAATAGGTATAAACTACCACTTCATGATTTAAGAATATAATGATATAATTAATTAGGAGGTACAAATGAATTTAATAGAAGTAAAAAATGTATATAAACAATATAAAAACGGTGTAACAGCCCTAAGCGACATAACACTTTCTATTCCAAAAGGCGACTTTGTTTTTGTAATAGGCTCAACTGCTTCAGGGAAAAGCACACTAATAAAACTACTCTATAGACAAGAAAAACCATCTCGTGGAGAAGTCTATGTAGGAGGAATAAATGTAAGTAAATTAAGAAACAGAAAAGTGTATAAATTAAGAAGAAAACTAGGAATAGTATTCCAAGACTATAAATTATTGCAAAACCTAACTGTATTTGAAAATGTTGCATTTGCTCTTGAAATATACGGTTTACCTGAAAACGAAGTAAGAAAAAAAGTAATGAATGCAATAGAAAAAGTAGGACTAAAAGAAAAATTTAGAAGTTATCCAGATCAACTATCAGGTGGAGAACAACAGCGTGTTTCAATAGCGCGTGCTATAGTAAATAATCCTAAAATACTAATATGTGACGAACCTACTGGTAACCTAGACCCAACAACATCAATGGGAATAATGGAAATAATAAACAAAATCAACGAAGACGGTACAACTGTAATAATGGCAACACACGACAAAGACATAGTAAATTACTACAAAAAAAGAGTTATCAAACTAGAAAAAGGAATACTCGTAGGCGATACAGTTAAAGGAGGTTATGGTAAATAATGAAATACTTAAGAATAATAAGAAACAACATCAAAGACTCACTAAAAAGTGTCTTCCGTAACTTCTCACTTAGCATAGCGAGTATATCTTGTATAACAATAACACTAATACTAGTGGCAGTAGCTGTTTTACTAAGCGAAAACGTAAGTAAGTTCACTTCTGACATAGAAAAAGACGTAACAATTGTAGTCTATATTAACAAAGATGCAACAGACACAGACATAGAAGCCCTTAAAACAAAAATAGAACTTTTATCAAACATAGACAGCATTACATTTATGTCAAAAGAAAGTATTAGAAAAGACATGGCTAAAGAAAGTGATGGACTTGGTACAATACTAAGCGAATACGACGAAACAAATAATCCACTTCTAAACGAATACTTAGTCAAAGTAAAAGACACAGAAAGTATTGGCGTTACTGCAAAATTAATAAAAGAATTATCAGGAGTTTACCAAGTAAAATACGGTGAAGGCATGGTAGAAGAATTAGTAAAAATATTTGACATAGTTAAAAAAATAATGGTAGTCATAGTAATTGGACTTATTATAGTAACAGCATTCCTAATAAGTAACACAATAAAAATAACTATCAACAACAGAAAAAGACAAATAGAAATCATGCGTTTAGTAGGTGCTTCAAACACATATATAAAAACACCTTTCTTCTTTGAAGGTATTATACTAGGTTTCATAGGTAGCATAATTCCAGTACTATTAACTGCTTTTGGCTACACTTACCTATATGACAAAATGAACGGCATCTTGTTTACTGAAGTAATAAGCCTAGTTAACCCAAATGATTTAATGTTAAAAACAATACTAATAATAGTATCAATAGGTGTAGTAGTTGGCGCAATAGGTTCATCTCGTGCTGTAAGGAGGTACCTAAAAATATAATGAAAAAAATTCTAATAATTATAGTTTCGCTTCTTATATTATTGTTACCACTTAAAACAAATGCAGCTGCAAGAACCTACGGAGACTTACTAGATGAATTAGATAGACTAGAAAGACAAAAACAAAAACAAGACACAGAAAAACAAATAAGCGAAGCTGAATATAACAAAGTTGTCGGAGAAATGCAAGCTATTGAAGCAAAAGTAGCTGACTTAAATAATCAAATAATAACAGCTTCTAACAAAATAGAAGAACTAGAAAAAACAATACAAGAAAAGAAAGAAGAAACAGATAACATTTTAGTATTCTTGCAACTTTCTAATGGAGAAAAATCTTACTTAGAATACATTTTTAAAGCAACGTCATTTACAGACTTTATCCATAGAATATCTGTTGTAGAACAACTATCTAAATACAATAAAGAACAAATAAACGAAATGAAAAGTCTTATAAAGCAAAACAACGAACTAAAAGACAAACTAGCAAAAGACATAGAAAGTGAACAAAAAAATAGAGATACACTTCAAGAAAAAATGTTTGAGCTAGGTTCAAGAATAGACGAACTTGAAGAAGATTCAGTTTCAATAGAAGATTTAATCAAATCTCAAAAACAATTAATAGAATTCTATAGACAAAAAGGATGTTCAAATTCGTATGACTTACTATCTACTTGTATGGCTATTCCAACTTCAACAGGTTTTAAAAGGCCTACTGAAACAGGAATAATCACAAGTACATATGGATATAGAAAAAACCCACTTTACCCATCAAGTATATCTTTCCATAACGGAGTAGATATAGGTAACAAAAGTCCGGCTGAAGGGACACCAATTTATCCAGTAGCATCAGGTACAGTTGCGCTTCAAACACAATGGGGATGTGGTGGTAAAGTAATGTTTATATACCATAACATCAATGGAGTTAAATATACATCAGTAATGATGCACTTACTAGACTATAATGGCTTAGAAGAAGGAGACGTAGTATCTGAAGGAGAAGTAGTTGCACATATGGGTGGATACTCAACTGCAAGAAAAAATGGTGGATACGATTCATGTACAACAGGCGCACACTTACACTTGACAATTAGCCGTGGACACGTTACAATAGCTAACTATAAAGCTTCAGTAATCGACCCAGGAAGCGTAATATATTTCCCAGGCGGATGGTGGTCTTCAAGAGTCTGGTAAGGAGGAACCTATGTCATATACAACAAATATAAAAAACGAAATACTAAATAACGAATACAATAAAACTGAACAAATAAGTGAATTATCAGCAATAATTAACATAAACGGAGAAATAGAAAACAACTCTATTTCTCTTTATACTGAAAACATAGGTGTATCAAGAAGAATATATAAACTATTAAAAGACATCTTCAATATAGAAATAAACATAACAAAAGAAGAAATAAATAGACTTAACAAAAACTTTATAATACACATGACTATAAAAGAAGATGTAGAAAAAATTCTAAAAACACTGGACTTATATGACTACACAAATAATACTAGAAAATATAAACCATCTGATTACATATGTGGAAACATTGAAGAAAAAAAATCTTACTTAAGAGGAGCATTCTTAATATGTGGAAGTGTAAATGACCCAAAAACAAGTAGATACCATTTAGAATTCATAATAGAAAATAAAATAACTGCAAACTATATAAATGACTTATTACAAGAACTAAACTTTAACTCTAAAATATTAAAAAGAGAAAAACACTACATGGTCTATTTAAAAGAGAGCGAAAGAATAAGCGATTTTATAAAACTACTAAATGCCTACAATTCACTATTCTATTATGAAGACATAAGAATATATAGAGACCACAAAAACATGACAAACAGACTAAATAACTGTGAACAAGCTAACATTGATAAAATAGTATTTTCCTCAAATGAACAACTAGAAAACATACAAAAATTAAAACAAAGAGAAGACTTTGACTTAATAGACGACAAAATAAAAGAAGTCTGTATCTACAAAGAAAAATATCCAGAAAGTTCAATGCAAGAACTAGCAGATATTATTTCATTAGAAACAAATACTAAAATAACAAAAAGTGGAATAAATCACAGATTTAGAAAAATAAAAGAAATGGTCTCACAAAAACATTAACTGTGAATAACTTAAAACTTATTAACAATTAGATAAAGTATGACAGCAAAAACGAGCAATCTCCTATATTTACTGGAATTGCTCGTTTTTATAATGTTGTGATTTTTTACTATCATATTGTTAAAAAGTATTGTTTTACCCACCTAATTCAGTCGCTATTCCAACTAATACTTAAATATTTACACAAAATTCCGGCCATTTTGCCACTAAATTACACAAAATTCCGACTATTTTTAGCCCATTTCACACATTTTTCCAGAAAATAAACCTCTTGAGCATTTTGTGAAAACATTATATAATATAAATATAGGAAGTATTCAGTAACTGAATGTCTACCTAGTTTAACTAGTGACATTGCCCTAAGCGATGTCATTTCTTTATTTCTATCACTAATAACAGCAATAAAAACAAAGCAATATTCACTGCATTTTTTAAAATCAGCAATAATTGTGAATAACTTAAAACTTATTAACAAATTTATGAAAAATAATTGATTTAAAACGTTATTTATGGTATGATTTATGATAGAAAGTAGGGTGCAAAACTTTATGAATGAAGAAGAAAAGAAAATAATAGAAGAAGAAGGACTTTATTTCGTAGAGCCAGATAAGAAAGAAAAAAGAAAAAAAATACTAATAATTATATTTGTATTTACTCTTTTTACTGCGGCTACAGTAAGTACAACATACTCTGTAATAAACTTTATAAATAACTACAAAATGAGACTAAATATAGACACAGATGGAGACGGCTTACCTGATTTAAACATAGACACAGACGGAGATGGCAAGTGTGACGTTAACTGTGATACAAACGGTGATGGCTCACCAGATGTTAACATTGGTTACAAAAATATACAAAAACCTTTCTTTAACATTGACACAGACGGTGATGGAAAACCAGACAAAAACTTAACAAATGTAAAAGACAAAAATGGAATGTGTATTAAAAACTGTGACACAAATAACGATGGATATCCAGATACCAACATAGATTTTGACGATGACGGAATATGCAATTTAAACTGTGATACTGACAAAGATGGCAAGTGTGATATTAACTGCGACATCAATAACGATGGCAAGTGTGATTTAAATTGTGACACTGATAAAGATGGAAAAGAAGACACTAACATTGACGAAGACAAAGATGGAATTTGTGATAAAGCTTGTACTGGAAAAGAAAATGACTCATGCAAAATCAATTGTGATATAGACGGCGATGGTAAATGTGACAGAAACTGTGATACAAATAATGACGGTGTTTGTGATAAGAACTGTGATGTTAATGGTGATGGCGTTTGTGACTTAAACTGCGACACTAATAACGACGGCAAGTGTGATAAAAATTGTGACACAAACGGCGATGGAATATGTGATAAATTCTGCGGAAACAAAGGAAGTGACGTCTGCCTTATTAACTGTGATACAGACAAAGACGGTGTATGCGACAAGAATTGCGATGTAAACGGCGATGGCAAATGTGACATAAATTGTGACACTAACAATGATGGAAAATGTAACAAAAACTGTGATACTGATAATGACGGCATTTGTGACAAGAATTGCGATGGAAAAGAAAACGACTCATGTAAAATAAATTGTGACACAAACGCTGACGGTAAATGCGATATTAACTGTGACACTGATAATGACGGAAGATGCGACAAGAACTGTGACGTTAACGGAGATGGTAAATGCGATTATAACTGTACAGAAAATAATGATGTATGTGTTAAAAATTGTGATACCAATAATGACGGTAAATGTGATTTAAACTGCGACACAAATAATGATGGAAAATGTGATAAAAACTGCGATACTGATAGCGACGGAATTTGTGATAAATTCTGTGAAGGAAAAGAAAATGACTCATGTAAGCTAAACTGTGATACAAACGGAGATGGCTTATGTGACAAGAACTGTGACACAAACGCTGATGGCAAGTGTGATAAAAATTGCGATGCTAACGGAGATGGCAAGTGTGACTATAATTGTGACTCAAACAGTGATAAATGTAAAAGAAATTGTGATACAGATGGCGACGGAAACTGCGAATTAAACTGTGATACAAACAATGATGGCGTTTGTGATAGGAACTGCGATACAAATGGAGATGGCATCTGTGACAAAAATTGTGATGGAAAAGAAAACGACTCATGTAAACTAAATTGCGACACTGATAACGACGGCATTTGCGATAGAAATTGCGATACAAATAAAGATGGCTTATGTGACTACAACTGCGACACAAATGGAGACGGCAAGTGTGACAAGAATTGTGACATAGACAAAGATGGCGTATGCGATAAGAACTGTGATACAGATGGAGACGGCATTTGTGACAAATTCTGTGGAGCGCCTATAGATATTGGAAAAGACGAAGAACACACAATAACATTTAAAGATTTAACAAATATGCAAAACATAAATATCTATCCAGGCTGGAGTAGTGCTAAATCTTTTGAAATAACTAACTCAAGTACAATAGACTTAGTATACACAATAAAATTCACAAATGTAGAAAATACATTCACTACAAAAAACAACCTTAACTATGGTTTAATAAGAGATGGAGAAGTATTAATAGACATAGACAAAGCAAAAGCGCCTTACCAAGATGGTGATATGCTAAAAAGCGTAGTAATCAAACCTGGCGAAACACACACTTACCTATTTAAATTAATGTTTAAAGACACAAACGAAAATCAAGATACAGAAAAAGGTAAGAAATTTACAACAAAAATTCAAATTGAAAATGTACACTAAGTGCATTTTCTTTTATTATATCTAGAGTTTTTTAAAAAAATATGGTAATATTATAAATAGAATAAGAGGAGGATATTATGAACGAAAAAGAAAAAAGAAAAATAATAGAAGAAGAAAAATTATATTTTGAACAGGAGGAACCTGTTAAGAAAAGAAAATCAAAGACTGTTTTAATAGTTTTAGTATTTATATTATTTATTGGTGTAACTTGTGTAACATCATATATAGTAATGAATTACATAATGCTTAAATCAAGAAATCTAAACGTTGACACAGATGGAGATGGGTGGCCCGATTTAAATGTAGACACCGATGGTGATAAAATTTGTAACGTAAACTGTGATAGCAATAAAGATAATAAGCCTGATTATAATATAGGGTATGAAAATTTAATTGTTTCATACTTTAATGTTGACACAGATGGAGATGGCAGACCTGATACAAATCTAATTAATCAAAAAGATGAAAATGGTATATGCAGTATAAACTGTGATACAGATGGGGATAATAAACCTGACACGAATATTGATTTTGATGGAGATGGGAAACTAGATTTAAATATAGACTTAGATAATGATGGAAAATGTGACATTAATTGCGATTTTTTAGGAAACAGATATGCAACAGTAAATTTAGATCAAAATCAAGATAACAAGGCTGACATAAACGTTGATACAGATGGCGACGGGGTTCCTGACATTAATATAAATTATGGAAGTGATTATGTAACTCCAATATTTAACGTTGATACAAATAATGATGGTGTAGCAGATTTTAATTTGATTGATCAATACGACAAAAATGGTAAATGTTCACTAAATTGTGACATAGACAATAATGGATGGCCAGAAACAAATCTAGATTTAAATGCAGATGGAGTAGCAGACATTAACTTATATGTAGATGATTACAAAGTTCCAAAGCTAAATATAGACACTACAGGAAATGGAAAAGCCAACTTAAATGTTGATACAAATGGTGATTTAAAAGCAGATATTAATGTAGATATAGATAATGATGGAAAACCCGATATAAATATTGATGTTAACGGTGATTTAAAAGCAGATATTAATGTAGACACAGATAATGATGGAATAGCAGATTTGAATTTAACAAATCAATTGGATAATAACGGAAATTGTAAGTTGAATTGCTATATAAATAACAACGGTAAGGGATTACCAGAATACAATATTGATATAGATGGTGATGGTAAATATGACATTAATATTGATTTAGACGGGGATAAAATTCCAGACGCAAATATTGATACAGATTTAGACGGTATCATAGATTCTTCAAAAATAGACACAAGTATATTGTTTAAGACAACTGAAGAAAATACTAAAGTAAAATTAAGCATGCAAAATATAAAAATATCTTATTTAGATAATGTTGATTTCTCTAAAGACAAGATCGTAATCGGTTGGACAAAAACAAAAAAGTTTACAATTACTAATGACAGTAATCAAGATATGACATACGATATCAATTGGAATGACATAATTAATAATTTTGGATGGGGTAACAGACCTAATTATGAATTATCAATAGATGGAAATAAATTAGTGAATTTGACTAGTCAACTTCCTTATGCAGTTAATAATGGTGAAAAAATAGTAAAAAATATCCAAATAAAAGCAAATACAGAACAAGAAGTGGTTTTAAACTATGCATATACGCCAGAAAATAACTATGATGATGGTAAATTATTCTACGCAATATTAGAAATAAAACCAAACGAAAACTAGCCTCAAATGTTGCTTTTTAAAAATTTTTGTAAAAAAAGTGAAAAAATATATAAAAAACACTTGATTTTATATTGAAAAATTGATAGAATTTTTATTGTAAAGGAGGTAAAGAACTATGGGAGAAAACAAAGGACAAACTATTTTCTTATCAGTAATAGGAATTGCAACATTATTAGTAGCAATCATTGGTGCTACATTCGCATACTTTACAACTAGTATGGGTGGTACTCAAGGAACTGTTAAAGCTACAACTGCTAAATTAGGTTCGTCTTCATTTACTGCTGAAAGCGTTAGTGCTACAGCTGTATTACCTGGATGGACAAGTGAAGCAAAAAATGTTACAGTTACTTTAGGAGAGTCAGACGTTGATGTTAATTATACTTGTGTATTAACTATGACTGCTAACCCACTTACTGATTTAAAATTAGCTGTAGCAGGTGACAATGCTGTTGCTG
The DNA here is from genome assembly GCA_003524085.1 of Bacillota bacterium. Taxonomy (GTDB): domain Bacteria; phylum Bacillota_I; class Bacilli_A; order RF39; family UBA660; genus CAG-628. The sequence continues at coordinate 17,758 of DOEC01000002.1, forward strand.
CTGCTACTAAAACTTTAGCTACAGGTGAAACTGAAACTAAAATTGCTGAAGGTGTTTTAAAGTCTGGTGAAAGTAAAACTATGACTTATACTTTAACTTTTGCTGAAACTGGTACTATTCAAGATAGTCAACAAGGAGCTACTATTGATGGTGTAGTTAAATGTTCTACTGCTGCTGGTACAGTATATTATAATGCTGCTAATCCAGGTGGAACAACAGAAAAACCTGATGCTCAATAGTTTGAATTAACATAGTTAATTTACGATTATTAACAAAAAATAACTTCAATTTTCATTAATTGAAGTTTTTTGTTAAAATATTTTAAAATATTATCTTTAGACCATTGATTTATTAAAAAATATTTGATACAATTTCATTGTAGAGGAGGATAGATATAGAATGAATGAAAATAAAGGACAAACTATTTTCTTATCAGTAATAGGAATTGCAACATTATTAGTGGCAATCATAGGTGCTACATTTGCATACTTTACAACTAGTATGGGTGGTACTCAAGGAACTGTTAAAGCAACAACTGCTAAAATCGGTGCTGCCAGTTTTACTGCTCAAAGTGTTAGTGGTACAGCTGTATTACCTGGATGGACTAGCGAAGCTAAAACAGTTACAGTTACTTTAGGGCCATCAGACTATGATGTAAAATACACTTGTACATTAGATATGACTGCAAATCCACTTACAGATTTAACATTAACTGTAGCTGGAACTAATGCTCAAACTACTGTAAATGGTAAGTTAAAAACTGGCGCAACTAAAACTGTTATAGCAAGTGGTACTTTAGCTAAAAGTGCAACTGAACAAACAGCATCTATGACTTATACATTAGATTTTCCAGAAACTGGCGCTGATCAAAACGCTCAACAAGGTGCTACTATTGCTGGTACTGTAAGCTGTTCATTGGAAGGAGAAACAGTATACTATAATGCTGCTAATCCAAGTGGTACAACAACTGCACCTACTGGAAACTAGTAAGATAGATAAATTAAGTTAGATTTTCTAACTTTTTTTATTTTATCTGTTGTATTTTCTTTTAAAATTTGGTATTATATTATTGTAGAATATGGTGATAGTTATGAAAGAAAAAAATATTAAAACATATATTTATTCAATAATAGTCGTGTTATCTTTTGTATTAGTTGCTGTTGGAACATCTTTGGCAATTGTCTACTACAAGGTTAATGGAAATGATAATAACGGGAATATTGATGTAAAAACCTCATATGTAAACGCAATGTTTGAAAACGGAAACGATATAAATGATGAAAATATATTGCCGGGTTGGAGTAACAGGTTAGAATTTTCTATAACAAACATAAGTGAAGAATTAAATGCTGTTGGTAGATATACATTGATAATGAATGTAGAAAAAAACGAGCTAGATAGTAACAATTTTGTATACAACATAGTTGGCACAAGTACTTTGGACGGAGTTGAATTAGAAGAAGCACAATATACAAATATTGTTGTAAACAGACCAAGTTTTGAACCAGTACCAACAATAAGTACAACATTAGGAAATGGTGTAATAAACACTGGAGTTAAACACAATTATGTGTTAACATTTAAGTTCAACGAAAATGGAGAAAACCAAGATGAATTTCAAGGAAAAACATTTAAAGCAAATGTTGTAGCAAAGGGAGAGTAGGTGTTAGAATGAAGAAAAAGAATCAAGAAATATTAATATCTGTTGTAAGCATTCTAACAATTATAGTCGCAGTTGTTGGTGTAACATTTTCTTACTTTACTACAAGAATGACAGGAACTGCCGGAACGACAGCACTAACAACAGCAAAAGTTGGAAACATTACATTTGATGGAGGTAACGATTTAACAAATGCAAGTGATATTGAGCCAGGCGATACATTTGATAAAACATTCAGTATAAGCGTTCCAGCTACAGATGTATCAAACACTGTATATATAAGAATGGATTATACAAATGAATTTCAAGACTTACAGTGGAGTATAAAAGGCACAGGTGCTAATACAGATGTAATAACTGGCGCAATACCAAAAACATCTACAAAAACAACAGTAACACTTGTAACTAACAAAATAACTAAGAACTCAGTAGCTCAAACATTTAATTATACTTTAACAATAACACTACCTAATTTAGATAAAAATCAAGATTATGACCAAGGAAAAAGATTCAGCGGTACATTATATGCAGACCTAGGCGATGGCGTTGATATGATTTATTATAACAACACATATCCTAATGGAACAACTACAAAACCACAGTAGCAGAAATGCTACTTTTTATATGCCATTTAAGTTGCCAAATACTTCATTATATATTACATATCATAATTATTTATTCTTTACTTTTTACTTAAAATAAAGTAAAATACATTTAACAGGTGGTTTTATGAATAAAGAAGATTTTAAAAATGTAGAAGATATGATTAAAGACATTGAAGATGTATCATATGAAAAAATTGGTTACTTAAAAGAACTAATAAGCCTGGAGTACACTTCTCATAAAAATACTGACGAATTTAATAAAATTATATCTCTCTATATAGGCGCTACTAAAAAAGAAAAAACACTATACGGAAAATTATCTAAAAACAAAAACTATCTATCTATTGCAGACAAAATAATAACTAACGATATAGGAAAACTTAATGCAAATATAATGAGCGTTCAAAATGATTACAATTACATACTAATAAGAATGTTTAAAATTATAGATAAAACTTTAGATAATATGAATTCTAATAAAGTAGACAAAGTAAATAATTTAATAACAGACTTACAAATGTATGAACTAGAGTTGTCTTCTTTATATTACTTAGACAAAATAATTAAAGAAGGAAAAACTAGCATCGTACTAGATAAACTTATTAGAAACAAATACATGCTTGCATTCACAAGTCCTTCTATCGAAAAGTTCATGATAGAAAGTAACTTTACGGCACCAAATATATTAATTAAATTTACAGATTACTATATAGAAAAATTTAACTTACCACTTAGTTTATACAAATCTAGACAAGAAGAAATATTTATAGATACATTAATAGACTATATAATATATTTAGATAACATAAGCCCATTTGATATGTTAAACTTAGAAGTAAAAGCAGAAATTCATACAAGACTAACTTACATAAAAGGAATGTCTTTAGATATCCCAAACGATGTAATAAATAGCATTATCTATCATCAAACATACCAAAATGACTTAATGAGAAAAATCGTAGTATCTAACTTGTTGCAAGCCATGGAAGAAAAAGAAAAAACTGCAAAATTAATAAGAGTTCAAGAATAAAACCTGAACTCTTTTATAATACCTTATCAACTAATCCATACTCTAAAGCTTCTTCACTATCTAAATAATAATCTCTTTCAGTATCTCTTTCTATTTTCTTAATATCTTTACCTGTATTACTAGCAAGTATCTTATTTAACTTTTTCTTTAACTTGATAATCCTTTCAGCATGTATCTTTATCTCAGTAGCTTGTCCTTGCACTCCACCAAGTGGCTGATGTATCATAACTTCTCCATTCTTAAGGCACACCCTTTTTCCTTTAGCCCCACTACTTAGAAGAAATGCAGCCATAGATGCACACATCCCCACACAAATAGTACTAACATCACACTTAATAAAATTCATCGTGTCATAAATAGCCATACCAGCTGTAACACTTCCCCCAGGACTATTAATATAAAGATAAATATCTTCATTATTTAGACTATTCAAGTAAAGTAACTCACTTACTATTAAATTAGCTACTTCATCATTAATCTCTCCACTTAAAAAAACAATTCTATCCTTAAGTAACCTACTATAAATATCAAAACTCTTTTCTACTCCTTCCTCTTTATCAATTATCATTGGAATAACCATTTTATCTTCACCTATATATATATTTACGAAAATATAAAAAAAATATACAAAAATCACAAAAAAAATGATAGAATATATATAGAATAAAGGGTGATTAAAGTGGAAGATAAAATAATAGTAGAAATAGAAGGTGTTGGTAATGTCGTAACAAGTGTAGACAAAACAATATACGACCTTATGAAAGAACAAAATTTAGAAAATGAAGTAATAGCTGTAATAATTGATAACGACATAACCGAGCTTAGTACAAAATTAAAAGAAGACACTAAAATGAAACTAATCAAAATAAAGGACAGAATGGGTGCCAAAATATATAGAAGTGGCTTAAAATTCCTATACATCACTGCAGTCAAAGAATTATTTGGAAGAAACACAAATGTAGAATTACTTCACAGCCTAGATAAAGGAATATATACAAGAATTAATCTTGAGTTAAATAACACTATGGTTGATGAAATAAAAGCAAAAATGCATGAGCTTGTAAAAGAAGACATTAGAATAACTAGAGTAGTAACAAGTAGAAAAGAAGCGATTTCCTATTTTAACAGTGTAAAAGAATACGAAAAATCTCTAACATATAAACAAATGACTGGAGAAATGCTAACTCTTTATAGTATGCTTGACTATTATAACTACTTCTATACGAAAATGCCATACTCAACTAAAATACTTACAAGTTTTGATTTAACTTTAACTACAGACAAAGGTGTGATGCTGGAGTATCCTAGCACTTTTGATATGAAAATACCTGAGTACACACATATGCCACAAGTACTAAACGTATTTGATAACTATGCCGTATGGGCAGAAAAACTAGGTGTAAAATACGTAAGTGAAGTAAATAACGTAGTAATAAATGGTAAAATAAAAGAGTTTATAGAACTAAATGAAATAAAACAAAACAATGACTTACTAGAAATAGCAAACAAAATACAAAACAACATAAATGATATAAAAATAGTCCTAATTGCAGGTCCGTCTTCTTCAGGTAAAACAACAACTTGTAAAAAACTAGCTTTATATTTAAAAAGTAAAGGACTAAACCCATTCACTTTATCAACTGACGACTTCTTTAAAGATAGAAAAGACACTCCTAAAAATGAAAAAGGAGAGTACGAGTATGACATTCCAGAGGCAATTGATATAGATTTATTTAATGAAAAACTAGACGCTTTATTAAAAGGAGAAGAAACTACTCTTCCAACATACAATTTTCTAACTGGAGAAAAAGAATATAAGCACCCACCAGTATCCTTAAAAAATAGAGACCTTCTAATAGTAGAAGGAATACACACACTAAATGAACTATTAACAAGCAAAATTCCAAGAGAAAACAAACTTAAAATATACATAAGCCCATTTACACCTCTTGGATTAGACAGACACAACCATGTTTCAACTGTTGATTTAAGACTTATTAGAAGAATAGTAAGAGATGCTAGGACAAGAGGATATAACGCAGTAGACACACTAAAAAGTTGGAGAAATGTTAGAATAAGTGAAGAAAAATATATATTCCCATATCAAAAAGAAGCAGACATCGTATTAAACACAGCATTAATTTATGAACTAGGAATACTTAAAACATTTGCTGTCCCACTACTTTATAACGTAAACTATAAAAGTGAATACTACACAGAAGCAAAAAGAATAATAAATTTCTTAAAAATATTTTTAAACATACCAGAAAGTGCATTACCTGAAACAGCTCTTTTAAGAGAGTTTGTAGGTGGTGGATACTTTGAATAGGAGGAAAATTAAATGATTAGAATAGCAATAAACGGTTTTGGTAGAATTGGAAGAATTGCCTTAAGACAAATAAGTAAGAAAAAAGATATGGAAGTAGTCGCTATAAACGATTTAACTGATCCATTACAACTAGCTTATCTTTATAAATATGACTCAGTACACAGAACTTTAGACGAGAAAGTAGCATATGACGATGATTACATAGAAGTAGACGGTAAAAAGATAAAAGTATTTAAAGAAAGTGACCCATCAAAACTTCCTTGGAAAGACTTAAAAGTTGACTTAGTTTTGGAATGCACTGGTGCTTTCACTTCAAAAGAAAAGAGTTACTCCCATATAACTGCAGGTGCTAAAAAAGTAATCATAAGTGCTCCAGCAAAGGATGACTGCAAAACCGTAGTTTATGGAGTAAACGAAAGTATCTTAACTAAAAAAGACGAAGTAATCTCCTCTGCATCTTGCACAACTAACTGCTTAGCTCCAGTCCTAGATTTACTAAATAAGTGCTTTATAGTAGAAAATGGTTTCATGTCTACAGTTCACGCAATGACAAACGACCAAGAAACTTTAGATATTCCACACAAAAAAGGTATAGAAAGCCGTCGTGGAAGAGCAGCTTCACTAAATATCGTACCAACTTCAACCGGCGCAGCAAAAGCTATAGGAAAAATAATACCAGAACTAGACGGTAAACTTAGTGGTTCAGCTTATAGAGTTCCAGTAGGTGATGGCTCTTTAATAGATTTAGTAGTAAACGTTAAAAAAACAGTTACGGCTGAAGTAGTAAACGATATGTTTAAAAATAACAAAAGTGATATTATCAAAATAGTAAACGTCCCACTTGTAAGTAGTGACATCATTGGTTGCACAGAAGGCGCTGTAGTAGACTCACTCTTAACAAGCGTAATACCTACTAATACTGGTTCAATGATAAAAGTATCAGCTTGGTATGACAACGAATGGGGTTATACTGCACAAATGTTAAGAGTTGCTGAATACTGGTGTAAGAAACGATAAAATTGCACAGAAAACCTGTGCTTTTTGTCTGCGTTTTAGTATTTAGGTGTGAAAACAGACTCAAAAAAGTCCAAAACAGGTGTAAAATAAGCCTTAAAAAATACCAAATTAGGTGTAAAATTGCATGTAAAAAACACCAAATCACGTGCAAAACATTGATTTTTCTCCGAAAATAAGGCAAAAAAAGAGTCAAAGTTTTTTCAATTTAAAATCCATAATTTTTTCTTTACAAAAAATTAATAAACTTGTATAATATAAAACCAGACAAGGAGGAAAAAATATGTTAGAAACATTAAAAGCAATTAAAAGAACACTTTTAACTGAAAACATCTATCAAGGGGATATATTCTTTTTACAAGACAAAAATGAAAATAGCTTTGAAAAAGCGTATATTGCTAGTTACGCAATGCTAGAACAAAAATATGAAAGAAGAAGAGTATTATTTAAAACAGGTGATTCACCATATTATGTTAAAGAATTACTTACTGGCAAGAAAATACCAGTATTGTATTTAGAACGTCTAGACTATGATTTAGCAAAACCTGGACATTGTTTTAAATTCAATATATCAAAAGACAAACTACCTGAATATTGTATAATTTTTGATAAAAGCTATGCCAATTTTCAAGCGTGTACTAACTTAGCTAAACGTGATTTAGATTATGTTAGAAAAACACTAGCGTCTTACGAAAATGAAGATAAACTTTTAAATGAGAAGCATAATACCCACTTAATAGACGAAATTTTGAGTGAATGCTTAAAATACGTTAATATAGTGAGTGAAAAAAGATATCAAAATGAACAACGCGAAAATGAGGATGAAACAGCAAAAAGAATTTTAATTGAAAAATATCTTAATAGAAAATAAATAATCTTAAGCACAAGTGACAGCTAGATGTCCTGTGCTTTTTTGTTTTTTTGTAAACAAACTTGTACAATAACAATTTTTTTAATTAACTTTCCCAAAACTAGTGTATAATAAATATAAGGTGGTAATATGTTAACATTAAAAAATATTGATGTAAAAAATAAAAAAGTAATACTAAGGGTAGACTATAACGTTCCAATAAAGGATGGCAAAATCTTAGACATTAATAAAATAGTCGCATCTTTAGACACAATAAACTATCTACTTGATAATAATGCAAAAATAATAATAATGTCTCACTTAGGAAAAGTTAAAACAGAAGAAGATATAGAAACTAACACACTTTTACCTGTAAAAGAAGTACTAAGTAAACTATTAAACAAAGAAATACTATTTAGTAAAGAACTAGAAGGCAAACACTTAGAAGAATTAGTATCAAACCTAAAATCAAAAGATATCCTACTTTTAGAAAATACAAGAGTTATGGACTATCCAAACAAGTTAGAAAGTAACTGTGACGAAGCACTATCTCTATACTGGTCAAGCTTAGGAGAAGTATATATTCTTGACGCTTTCGCTTCTTCTCACCGTGCTCATGCATCAACCACAGGAATACCTAAGTACTTACCTCATGCAGTAGGTTTCCTTGTAGAAAAAGAAATATCTGAACTAGATAAAATCAAAAACGAAACCAAAACACTTTTACTAGGCGGGGCTAAAGTATCAGATAAAATAGCTATGATCAAAAACTTGCTTCCAACAACAGACAAAGTTCTAGTAGGCGGCGCTATGTGTGCAACATTCCTAAAAAGTGAAGGATACCAAACTGGTAAAACTTTTGTAGATGATGACTTAATTAACGAATGTAAAACTCTTATAAAAACAGAAAAAATAGTATTCCCAGTAGATGTCGTAACAGAAACTGGGTCAAAAGAAATAGACGAGTTAACAGAAGATGACACCATTCTAGACATTGGCCCACTTACTATAGAAATGTTTAAAAAACAACTAAAAAACAAACCATTAATTATTGTTAACGGTACAATGGGAAAGTATGAAGATAAATTATACGAAAACGGTACAAAAGAAATATTAAACTATTTAAATGGTAAAACTAGCAAAGTAATTGTACTAGGTGGAGACGCTGCCTCAGCCGCCACAAAATATAATTTACAAGCTTACTATAAATCAACAGGTGGTGGAGCATCCCTTGAATACCTAAGTGGCGAAGTTTTACCAGCCCTAAAAATAATGGAGGACTAATGAAAAAAATAATACTAAACCATAAAAGTTACTTATCTTATGAAGAAATTACAAAATATATAAAAGATATGAATAACATAAAAACAAAAGAAGAACTAATCATTTTTCCAAACATAAACTATTTAGCTTTATTCGCTTTATCAAAATACAAAGTAGGTGCTCAAAACTTCTATAGTTACAACTATGGCTCATACACAGGCGAAGTTTGTTTGGAAAGCTTAAAAAGCATGAATGTAAACTACACAATTGTATCTCACCCAGAAAGAATACTACTTAGACTTGACTCATACGAAGAAATGAAAGACAAACTATTTAGAAGTCTTAACATGGGTTTCAAAACAATACTCTGTGTAGGACATGATAACTCATTAAAAACTATAAAGAAAGAATTAAAATTCTACTTAAAAGGCGTAGAATATGATAGCTTAAAAAACTTACTAATAGCTTACGAACCAGCTAGCCATATAGACTCATCTAATGTAAACTTAAATGAAATTGCATATGTGACTGACTTCATAAAAAAATACATGCAAAAACACTATGAAATAGACACTCCTATACTTTATGGCGGTGGTGTATCCAAAGATAACATATCAGATGTTCTAAAACTAACAGATGGAGTACTAATTGGAAAAACAAGCACCAACATTCAATATCTTAAAGAAATCTTAAAATCTATAGAATAGATTTTTTCTTTTTAGACAATTCACGCAACTTTTCATACATTTAAGACATAATTAGACAAATCCCGCATTTTTATGTAGTATAATGAACTCATAAAATAAAAAGGGAGACATATATGAAAAAGAAAATTTTAGTAGTAGATGACAACATTAGCATAGTAAACATGATTAAAGAATACTTTGCTAGCAGTAAGGAAGTAGAAGTATTAGATGAAGCATATGATGGAATTTCTGCATGGGAAAAGATAGAAAAGAACAAATACGACTGTATTTTACTTGACCTAATCATGCCAAAAAAAGATGGAATATACGTATTAGAAAAAATAAAAGAAAAGAATTTAACACCTAATATAATAGTACTAACTAGCTATAATGAACAAGAAACAATAAGAAATGTAAGTGAGTTTGGCGTAAAATACTTTATCCTAAAACCATTTGACTTTATTGATTTAGAAAAAAGAATACTAGACGCTACTAAAGAAAGAAAACACTTAACTGCTGTAAACTTACTTGAAAAATCACTTGATACTTCAATTACAAAAGTATTACATGACCTAGGAATACCTTCACACATAAAAGGCTATCAATACATAAGAGACGCAATAAAATTTGTATATAACGAACCTAAATTAATTGGTGGAATAACAAAAGAATTATATCCATTAGTCGGAGAAAAATACTCAGTAAGTAACTCAAGAGTAGAAAGAAGTATTCGCCATGCAATAGAAGTATCATGGAACCGTGGAGACTGGGAACTAATGGAAGAAATATTCGGCCACTCAGTAGACATAGACAAAGCAAAACCAACAAATAGCGAATTCATTGTAACAATTGCAGACAAACTAAGACTAGACACACTAAAAGTATCAAACTAAGCATTCAAACGAGTGCTTTTTTCTCTTTTTAACCTAAATTACTTTAAAAATAACTAAACTTGTGCTAAAATATCTTTAGTAGGTGAAATATGAAAAAGATAATTTTATTAATATTAGATGGCTACGGAATAAATAAAAGTGACTTCGGTAACGCTATAAAAGAAGCAAAAACTCCAGTAATGGATAAACTTCTAATGATGTATCCAAATTCAGAACTAGAAGCAAGTGGTACTTTTGTGGGATTACCTAAAGGACAAATGGGTAACTCAGAAGTAGGTCACATGACTATCGGTAGTGGTAGAGTTACTCCTCAGCCTTTAACATACATAAATGAAAAAATAAAAAATAAGGAGTTTTATGATAACGAACTATTAAATAACACAATAGACTACGTACTAGAAAACAACTCAAACCTTCATTTAATAGGTTTGCTTTCAAACGGTGGAGTTCATTCAAGCATAAACCATTTTTATGCAGTTCTTGCTCTAGCTAAAATGAAAGGTCTAAAAAATATTGTATTAGACATAATCACAGATGGAAGAGACACACCAGTTAAAAGTGGAATAAACTTTGTTTCAGAATTCATGGACAAAGCAGATAAACTAGGTATAGGCTGTATAAGTACAATAAGTGGTAGATACTATGCAATGGATAGAGATAACCGTTGGGAAAGAATAAAAAAATCCTATAATGCAATAGTATACGAGTCTGGTAATAACTTTCCTAATTACAACGTATGCTTTAACGAACACTATAAAAGAAATATAACAGACGAATTTATTAATCCAAGCGTAATCACACCAGGTAAATCTATAAAAGAAAAAGATGCAGTATTGTTTATGAACTATCGTCCTGAAAGAATGAAAGAATTAATAAGTGCGCTAACAGACAAAAACTTCAAAATGTTTAGAACAAAACATTTTGAAAATGTTAAATTTGTTTCACTATTTAATATACACAAAAATATACCTTTTGCTTTTGAAACAACTAAACCAAATAACACTTTAGGAGAATACTTAATGGAGTTAGACTACACTCAAGCAAGAATAGCAGAAACAGAAAAATACGCACACGTAACACACTTCTTTGATGGCACAAAAGACTTAAATAGTCCTAACATAGAGAAATTCCTAGTACCTTCTCCAGACGTTCCAACATATGACATGAAACCTGAAATGAGTGTAGGAGAAGTAACAAGCACAGTTTTAAAAGAAATAGAAAATGATTATGATTTCATACTTGTTAACTTTGCAAACCCAGATATGGTCGGGCACACAGGAAACTATAAAGCAGTTGTAGACGCAATAGAAATATGTGATTTCTGCTTAGGAAAAATATACGAAAAAGCTAAAGAACACTTTTATGAACTAATAATAACAGCTGACCATGGTAATGCAGAAAAAATGCTAAATAGAGACAAAACCCCAATAACAAGCCACACAACTAGCAAAGTTCCATTCATAATTTGTAATGATGAAATAAAACTAAAACCAGAAGGTACTCTAATAGATATCGCACCAACTATAATAGACTTATACGAAATTAAAAAACCAGACGTAATGACTGGAGAAAGCCTAATAATAAAAGAAACTGAATAATCAAAATTCAGTTTTTTCTATTTTCTAAGTATATCCATCACATGACTACTTGTCCCTAAAAACTCATACTTTTCACAAATACTAAAGTGGTACTTTAAGTAAAGTTTAAACTCTTCCTCATCCAAACTATTAATCTCTCTTCTAAAATAATCAGTAAGCCCATCTTGACTAATAATCTTTTCTCTAACTAACTTACACTCATTCTTTAACTTGTCTATCTCTTCCAGTGTAACAAAACTATATAAATCATTTTCCTTACTTACAACGTGAAACTGTTGATTAACATTTCCCTTTTCAAAAGCAGCTTTTATATTCTTATCAATAAACCCATGTTTCATAATAGCATAATCATTGATATAATAACTAATAAAAATATAACCATTATCTTTAACTACTCTTTTAGCTTCATTTAAAGCTTTCACTTTATCTTCAAAACTAATTAAATGATACATTGGCCCAAATAAAATAACCACATCAAAACTATTACTTTTGAAACTACTTAAATCTATTGCATTTCCTAAATAACTCTTAACACTAGGACAGTTTTTTTCAAGCACTCTTAAATTATGCTTAACTAACTCAACAGCTGTCACGTCATATCCTAAATTACTAAAGTACATACTATACCTTCCAGTACCTGCTCCCACATCTAGTATCTTCGCATCTTTAAAATTACTTAAATACATATTAATATACTTTATAGCAGTTTCAAACTCAACTATCCCATGTCTTCTACTAAGCCTTTTATCCTCATTAAATTTATTATAATAATTAACTAGTTCTCTTTCATTCATACTTCTTCACCTACACACTATAATAGCAAATTTATTAAAAATATTGAAGAAAAAAGTTGAAATTTCAAAAAAAAGTGGTAAAATTATATACAGTTAAATGTTTTGATTAGGACACGACTAATAATAATTATTTACAAAAGCGAATTGTGTATGGTGTAAGACAATTAAATAACTTATTAGTTACTACCTATGAACAGGACTCGAAAGATGTTCCCGGGGTAAAACCTCGTTACTTAAATAAAGTTAAAAATGGATGGTACCGTGTCAAGCACTCCTTTAAAGGGGTGTTTTTTCATTTAACAAAAAGAAAGGAAGATAAAAATGATAAACATTAAAGAAAACGAAAAACTAAGTGTAATGAACCACTCATGCGCCCATTTATTAGCGCAAGCGGTGCAGCATTTATACCCAAATGCTAAGTTCTGGGTAGGACCCGTTATAGAAGAAGGCTTTTACTATGACATTGATTTAGGTGACACAGTAATAAAAGAAGAAGATCTAGAAAAAATAGAAAAGGAAATGAAGAAAATTGCTAAAGACGGAAAACGTATAGTAAGACATGAACTTACAAAAGAAGAAGCTTTAGAAAGATTTAAGAATGATCCATACAAGATTGACTTAATTAATAGAATGGATGAAAATAGTACTATAATTAGTTGCTATACACAAGGAGACTTCACTGATCTTTGTAGGGGCCCTCACGTTGAAACAGTAAAAGAACTAAAATACTTTAAACTTCTAAAAGTAAGCGGAGCATACTGGAAGGGTGACGCTAAAAACAAAATGCTTCAAAGAATTTACGGAGTATGCTTTGATAACGAAGAAGATTTAAATAACTACCTTACAGAACTATCTGAAGCTAAAGAAAGAGACCACAGAAAAATAGGCAAAGATTTATCAATATTCATGACTAGTGACTTAGTTGGTAAAGGAATGCCTTTGTGGCTTCCAAATGGCGCTATAATAAGAAAACAACTAGAAAACTACATATATGAAAAAGAAAGAAAAATGGGATACTTACATGTGTATACACCATGTGTTGGTACAACTGAACTATATAAAACAAGTGGACACTGGGATCACTATAAAGAAAATATGTTCCCAATGATGAAAGTAGACGATGAAGAATTTGTACTTCGTCCAATGAACTGCCCACATCATATGCTAATCTATGCAAATGACTTACACTCATATAGAGACTTACCAATAAGAATAGGCGAATTTGCAACAGACTTTAGATATGAAGCTTCTGGTGCAGTAAAAGGTCTAGAAAGAGTAAGATGCATGTGTCAAAATGATGCTCACTTATTTGTAACTCCTGAACAAATAAAAGAAGAATTTAAAAAAGTAGTATCACTAATACTTGATGTATACAAGGACTTTGGTTTCAAAAACTATAGTTTCAGACTTTCATTAAGAGACCCAGAAGACAAAGAAAAATATTTTGATGACGATGAGATGTGGAACACAGCAGAAGACAAACTAAGGGAAGTTTTAAATGAATATGGCTGCTCATACAAAGAAGCAATTGGAGAAGCTGCATTTTATGGTCCTAAACTAGATGTTGAAGTAAAGCCAGCAGTTGGACCAGAAGTAACACTTTCTACTTGTCAATTAGACTTCTTACTTCCTAGAAGATTTGACTTATCATATATAGACAAAGATGGTTCAAAGAAAACACCAGTAGTTATTCACCGCGCTATATTTGGAACATTTGATAGATTTACTGCATTTCTAATGGAAGAAACAAAAGGTGCTTTCCCATTATGGCTATGCCCAACTGAAGTTAACATAATTCCAGTAAACAATGACTACCACTTAGAATATGCAAAAGAAGTTTATAAAGATTTAGACGATATGAATATAAGGGTTAACCTAGATGATAGAAACGAAAAACTATCATACAAAATGAGAGAAAGTCAAACAAAGAAAAATCCTATAACTTTAATTTTAGGAGACAAAGAAGTAGAAAACAATACTATTAGTTATAGAAAATTTGGTAGTACTGAAACATATACTCTTCCAAAAAGCGATTTCTATAAGTTAGTAAAAGAAACAATAGATGCAAGAAAACAAAACATATAATAATTGTATTAAAAATTGAAAAATGAAGAAAAAGGTGTAACATAAATGGAAAAAAAAGCAAAATCAAATGTAATGGATTTAAATGAACTTAAAGAAATCATGATGCCAAGCCCTGAATTGCAGTTAAGAAAGGCCAAAATTGAAAACAAACTTAGTGAAGAATTAAAAGCTAACAATAAATTATTTGCTATAATTATAAATAAAATTAAAATGTTAAAAAAGTATAGAGTAATAATTACAAGATATTATATATTAGCTATACCAAAAAAGGATTTACATGAAAAAATCAATGTTGTTGTAGCTCACTTTGATAACGTTTATGATACATGCTTTATTAATGAAGAAGGAAAATATTATCTTGGAACATTTGATAATTCAATTGGCATTTATACACTTTTATTGTTAGCTAAACAAGATAAGATAGACAATACAATTTTTGCTTTTACGGACTGTGAAGAAACTAATATGAAAGGAATTAAATCATTATATAAAAGTCTTGATAAAAGATTTAAACAAAAGAAAATTCGTTATTACGTTTTAGATGTAACAGAAGAAGATGTTATTGAAAGTACAACTTTAGAAAATTCTAATTTTCAAATTGAATTTTTAAAAGATATTAAAAAAATAGCCAATAAAAATTGTGGATATGATGAATCGACATTTCTTCTAAACAATACTTCAGCACTAACTTGTAGTATATGTTCTGTACTGAAAATGAGAAATGCAGAAGACTTTTGTCATAATAAAAATGGTAATTATATAAAGAAAGAAAATTTAGAAAAATATTATAATAACATTTGCAAAATATTAGAGAGGTAAAATATGAAAGAAGTAACAGTAATTGAATTAGAAAAACCAAATTCTTATGTATTAACAACACCAGGAGAATTGGTATATCTATTAGATTGTAATAAAAATGAACTACAAAGAGCAGTGACAGAATTAGAAAACGCAAAAAAAGAAATAGTAAAGAACAATACCACTGATTATATGACATCATTAGCGATAATTCCAACTTACAATTGCAATTTAAGGTGTATATATTGCTATGCCAATGGAGGAAGAGAAAATCAAAGTATAGACATTAATACAGTGAAAAAGGTGATTGATTATAAGAGAAAAGAAAAACCAAACGCAAAAACATTAGACTTATATTTAGTTGGTGGTGGGGAGCCATTGTTGAATTTTGATTTAGTAAAAGAAATAGTTAAATACGCTGATTCACAATTTGAAGAAGTCGTCGTAAATGTGGTTACAAATGGGACTGGAACAAAAGAAGTTATGGATTGGTTAATAGATAGAAAGGCTAATATTAGAGTGTCATTTGATAGCGTAAATCAAGCTAAACAAAGGCCATTTAGTTCTGGAGCGAATTCGCATGACATCGTTATAGATAATATTAAATATTTAATTTCACATGATGCTAATGTAATGGTTCAATGTATCATAACTTCCAATTCAGTAAACAAAATGCAAGAAATAGTAAAAGAATTAGAATATAATAATGTAAAAGTAGTTAAATTTGAACCATGTTTAATGACAGATGTTTCACGAGGTGAAAAAAACTTACAACCAGACCCTAAATTATTTGCAGAAAAATTAGTGGAAATCATTGAGTACGTTGCAAATAACAATATTGATTTGATGATAGATACTGGATATTTTTCCAAACCTATGGATGGTTATTATTGTGGTATGGCAGATGGAAATTTTACAATAACTCCCGAAAATATGATAACATCGTGTGTAGAGGTAAGTAGAAAGAGTGAACCATACTCTGATAAAGTTATGATTGGAAAAATAGAAAACTCTGTAATGCTAAACAATGATAACATAAATTTCTTGAAAAAATTACATTATAAAAACCAATGTGGTGGTTGCTGTAAATGTGAATTCAGATTTATTTGCTTAGGAGGATGTCCAATGGCAAATATTTGGCAAAATGGATTGCCTTTAACAAAATCTCAATTTACGTGTATAGTTGAACATATATTTTTGCCAAAAATACTGACAAAAATGATAGAAAATGATAAAATAATAAATGTAATGTGCGAAGAGCCATTAATAAGTTTTGAGTAAGGTAGGTGAGAAACGTGAAAAAAGTGGTGTTAAAGTGGAAACCTAAAATGGTGGTTTCAAAATCACATCCGGGTTGTTGCACACAAAACGGTGGATGCGGAAAAAAACATGGATAGAATTATTCTATCCATGTTTTGAAAGGAAAAGTGAAAATGACAAGATTAGATATAGAATTAGTAAATAGACAAATTTGTGAAACTAGGAGTAAAGCACAAATGGAAATAAAAAACTCTAACATTTTAGTAAATGGAAAAACAATTACAAAGCCGGCCTTTGATGTAGAAAGTACAGACATTATTACTCTAAACCATGAAGTACTTGAGTATGTTTCAAGAGGTGGACTAAAGTTAGAAAAAGCATTAAATGACTTCAATATAGACTTAACTAATAAAACAATGCTAGATATTGGCTCATCTACTGGAGGTTTTACTGACTGTGCATTAAAACATAATATAAAAGAAGTGATTTGTGTTGATGTAGGAAGTAACCAATTAGATAAAAGTCTTAGAAAGAACGAAAAAGTACATGTATTTGAAAATACTGATATAAGAAATTTTGACAATCTTCTTTTATCAACAGTAAACTTAATAACAATAGATATTTCGTTTATCAGTGTAACAAAAATTATAAATAAATTGAGTACTATAAATGCAAAGGAAATAATCTGTCTAATAAAACCACAATTTGAATGTGGAAAAACTATTGCTGATAAATATAAAGGAATAGTACTTGATAAAGAAGTTCATGAAAATGTAATAAAAAATGTTGTTAACGCCTTTAAAGAAATAAACTACAACTTAAAAAACATTACATTTAGTCCAGTAAAAGGTGGAAATGGAAATATAGAATACTTGGCATACTTTACAAATGAAGAAATTAATAGCACCATTAATTTTAAAGATTTGGTTAGTACCACATTTAAAACTATGAAGTAATTAACAAGGTTCAGAGTCTCAACATTGAGACTTTTTAATTATTTAATAAATTATTTGTGTTATATTTTAAAACTATTGATAGGTTGTATAAAAATAGCATTAGATTTATTTGTATCATTACAATGATATAAAACAATTATTTACCTTAAAAGATCAATGGGTTTTATAATCTTACTATAGATAAATCTACTATATTGTAGTATAATACAAGAAAAAGAGAGGGATTAATAATGGAATATTTAGATATTTATGATGAAAACAAAAAGAAAACAGGAAAAATTATAGTAAGGGGAGTAAAACCAGAAGAAAATGAACATATTTTATTATCAATAATTTTTATTAAAAACAGTGAAGGAAAATACTTAATTCAAAAAACATCAAAAGAAAAAGGAGGACATTATAGTTCTACTGGAGGACATGTTGGAAGTAATGAAGACTCTAAAACAACAATACTAAGAGAATTAAAAGAAGAATTAGGCCTAACAGTTAATAGTGATGAAATCAAATATATTGGAGATATTTTATTAGGAATTCCCATTGCAGACGTCTACTATTTAGAAAAAGACATTAATTTAAAAGATTTAAAACTACAAAAAGAAGAAGTTAGTGAAGTTTCATATATGACTAAAGATGAAATTCTAAATTTAATTGACAATGAAAACTTTACTAAGTCACATGGTAAAATACTAAAAAAATTTTTTTAAAACTATCATTAAGGAGAATACTATGAAATATTTAGGAAGTCAAATATTAGAAACTGAAAGAACTTTATTAAGACCAACTATAGAAACAGACTTATATATTTTATGGAAAATATTAGGTAATAAAGAAGTATCAAAATACTATTTAGTAGGTAAATATAACACAAATTGGTTAGATGAAAAGAAGTGGCAATATAAAAAACTAGAACGAGCCCTTAATAAAGATGTATTTCAGTGAACAATATTATTAAAAGAAACTAATGAACCTATTGGACAAATATGTTGTCAAAGCATTTTAGAAAAGCCAGACTACATAAGAGATTTAGGTTGGTTTATAGATAAACCTTTCCAAGGAAAGGGTATAGGTACAGAAGTATCTAAAAAAGTAGTAGACTACATGTTTAAAGAAGTAAGAATTGACAAAATAGAAACATGTGCAGCCATAACTAACCCTGCTTCATGGCGTCTTATGGAAAAGATGAATTTTAATAAAACAGATAAAACAGTTAAAATAAAATATACATTTTTAGAAAATGAAGAAGAATGTATTTGTTATGAAATCACAAGAGATGAATATTTAGAATATTCAAAGTCAATTTATAAAAATAAGAAAATTAAAGAAATTTAATAAATCTCAACTTTTTCCAAAAAACCACTTGATTTTCATTTAAAGTAGTAGTAAAAGCTATATTAATTTATTTTTGGAGGTGATTATATGATAAAGAAAATAGACCAAAACAATAAAATATTTCAAAGTGATGAATTTCAAAAAGATAAATACAAATTTTTCATAATTTTACAAAATTTAAATAGTGAAAACTTAGTACTTTATAGTGATGAAGAAAATTATGTACTATGTAGAAGTGATAAAGAATGGCCTACATGGATATGGACAAAAGACAATTTAGATGTAACTTTATTACCAGAAATAGAAAATGCTATTGATAAGTACAGGTTAGAGTTTGATACGAGATTTACTTGTAAAAAAGAATTGTATAATTTATTAAAAAATGATAATTATAAAAATCTGGGTGATTACTATTTTGAAATGGGATACTTAGTATGCAACAAAACAATTAAACCAAAAAAAACAGATGGCGAATGTATAGAAGCAACTATTAATGATATAGAAGTATTAACTAACTTTAGTTATAACGAATCTAAAGAAATTAGTGATGTGAAAGATTTATCAATGGAAGAAGCAAAGCTAAAAGCAGAAGAGAAACTAAAAATGGGCACATATTATGTATGGAAAAATGCTGAAGGAAAAATAGTTGCACAAGCCTCATTCACAATAATAGATGGAAATGCAAAAATAGCAAATGTATACACTTTACCAGAAGAAAGAGGAAAAGCCTATGCTGCAAACCTAATATATGTACTTACAAATAAAGTACTTAAAGAAGGATATCATGTGTCCTTATACACAGACTATGAATACATACCTTCAAATAGAGCATATAAAAATGTAGGATATGTTACTGAAGATATACTTATAAACTTTTCTTGCAAAAAAATAATGAATAATTTGATATAAAAGAATAAAATCGAAAGAAAACTCAAATGAAAATAAAAAACTTATTCCAAAAAAATTTGTTCTTTAATAACTATAATATATGTACAAAAGATAAAACAAGAAGCATCAAATTATTTGAAATATTTAATTTTTCAGTATGACAAATATGTAAAACACAAAAATGTTTACGAACTAGGATTTAAATATAGTTTAGATGACATCGAAGATTTTATGTACAGATGCATAGATTTAAAAATAGATGTAATGAGAAAGGCAGAAGATATGTTTTTTGTTTTTGATGATTTAATGATAGTGATTATAAAAGAACGAAATTTGCATAATTCCTAAAAGTGTGCTATAATAAGTACACTTTTATTAAAGGGGGAAAATTATGGAAAACTATTTAAACGATTATAAAGAAAGCTTAAAAGATTTAACTGAAGAACAAACAAATGAAAGAAACTTATATTTAAAAGGACTTCAAACAGGACTTTATTATGGTCCAACAACAGGACTATCAAGTATAGATAAACCGTGGTTAAAGTATTTTAAAAACGAAAACATATTAAAAACTATGCCAAGAATTACAATATATAATTATCTATATGAATCTAACAAAAACAGCCAATTAAGTATTGCTTTAGAATACTTTGGAAGAAAAATAACTTACTTCGAACTATTTAGAAAAATAGAAAAAACAGCCAAAAACTTTAGTGCATTGGGAGTAAAAAAAGGAGACATTGTGACAATATGCATGCCATCAACTCCAGAAACAATTTACTCAATATATGCTCTTAACAAAATAGGCGCAATACCTAATTTAATCGATCCGCGTTACAGCGAAGATATGATAAAAGATTTAATTGTTGAAGCAAATTCAAAATATTTATTAACAATAGACCTATGTAATGAAAAAATAAAAAAAATAGAAAGCGAAACAAACTTAGAAAAAATAATATCAGTATCTGCCACTAACTCTGTACCCATAATTAGACATATAAAGAAAAATAATGTTGTAGAAAATGAAAAATGGATAAACTGGACAACATTTACAAAAAAAGAAAGTACTTACGAGGAAAATGAATATGTACAAGGTAAGTTTTCTGTATTAGTACACACTGGTGGAACAACAGGAAAACCAAAAGGTATAATGCTAACTGATGACAACATAAACTCAATAGTTTTCCAATATAAAAACGGTGATATAGCCTTATCAAAAAAACAAACTTTCTTAGATATTATCCCACCTTTCGCAGCATACGGAATATGTTCGTCTATACACATGCCATTATCTTTAGGAATGAAAACAATACTTATACCTAAATTTAATCCAAACGAATTTGATAAACTAATTCTAAAACATAAACCAACACATGTCCTAGGAGTGCCAAGTTTTTGGGAAAACCTATCAAAAAATCCTGCTATGGCTAATGTAGACTTATCATTCTTACGAAGTCCAGGTTCAGGTGGAGATGGCATATTAGCCTCAAGTGAAGAAAAAGTAAATGAGTTCTTTAAAAGTCATAACTCAAGTTCAAAATTAATAAAAGGTTATGGAATGAGTGAAGTAAGTTCTAGTGCTTGTACATGTACTACTAGTGCAAATGAATTAACAAGTGTAGGAATACCACTAATCAAAACAACAATAGGAATATATGAACCAAATACAACAAATGAACTAGGTTACAATTCATCAGGTGAAATATGCATAACTGGTCCTTCGGTAATGAACGGATACTTTAATAACGAAAGCTTAACTAACAAAACAATAAAAACACATTCTGATGGATTAAAGTGGGTTCACACAGGAGATTTAGGTTACATAACAGAAAATGGTATACTATACGTTACTGGAAGAATAAAAAGAATGATAGTAAGATATGATGGCTTTAAAATGTATCCAACAGCAATAGAAGAAGTAATTTCAAGAACTCCTGGAATAGAATCAGTAGCAGTAGTAAAGTCATATAATGAATTAGGAAATATTGTAAAAGCATTTATGGTAGCGAATAAAAATGTTAAGGACTTAGATTTATTAGAGAGTGAAGTATTAGAAAATTGTATACTCCATCTTGCAGAAAGATCAATTCCGGAAAAGTTTGAATTCATAGATGAATTACCTTTAACAAATCTAGGCAAAATAAATTATGATGAATTAGAAAACAGAGAATTTTCTAATAAAAAAGTGTTAAAAAATAGTTAAAACATCATACTTAACTATTTTTTTTATTTACTTTGTGATAAAATTTATATATAAAGGTAGTGATAATATGAGTTTTGGAGTATCATTTTCAAGTCTAAGTCTCTTTTATAGTATATTACTAACTATAACTTATTTCAAAAAGAGAAGAGCTAAAAACTATGAAACAAAATTATATGGATGGTTAATAATAACAAATTTAATAGGACTCGTCCTCGCCATTGCGTGTTATTTCTTTGTATTAAATAAAGAAACATACGAAATAGCAAACTTTATAATCTCACGATTTTATTTGATATATCTAACAACATGGATAATGATACTTACAATGTATGTAATCATGATATCAGTTAAACAAGAAAGCTTAGAAAAAACATGGGACAAATTACTAAAATATATGATAATCATATGGTTTATAGCAAGTTTTATCACTTTTATCTTACCATTAAATTATGTAAACACAAATAATTTGGTATATTCATATGGAACATCTGCAAACTTTACTTTCTTAATAGGCTTCCTATTTGAAATAGTATGCTTTATATTCATGTTAAAAAATATAAAGAGCATAAAAAATAAAAAATATTTGCCAATAATCTTATACATGATAGGCGGCACAATTGTAATGGCTATTCAAAAACTAAATCCGGGATTACTACTAATGACATCTACTGAAACTTTTGTAACATTCTTAATGTATTTCACAATAGAAAACCCAGACATGAAACTTATTAACGAACTAGAACTTGCTAAAAGCTCAGCCGAAAAAGCAAATCGTGCTAAAACAGAATTCTTAAGCAGTATGTCTCACGAAATAAGAACACCTCTAAACGCAATTGTAGGTTTATCAGAAATAATAAATAAAACTGACGATGTAAAAGAAATACATGAAGACTCAAAAGATGTAGTAAATGCAAGTTACACACTTCTTGAAATAGTAAACAGTATTCTAGACATAAGTAAAATTGAAGCAGGAAAAATGGAAATAGTAAAAGTTAACTATAATCCTAAAGACGAAATACAAAAACTTGCAAAACTACTAGAAACTAGAATAGGCTCAAAAGACTTAAAACTATACGTTGAAATAGATAACAATTTACCTAACGTTTTATATGGAGACTTAAACAAGGTAAAACAAATAATATCAAATTTACTATCAAATGCAATCAAGTACACTGAAAGTGGTCGTGTAGATTTAAAAGTTGTGGTAGAAAACACAGACAAAATATGTAACTTAGAAATAATGGTAAAAGATACAGGTCGTGGTATCAAGGAAGAACAACTTTCCCACTTGTTCACAAAGTTTGATAGACTTGAAGCAGACAAAAACACATCAATTGAAGGAACAGGACTAGGGCTTGCAATAACTAAAAGCTTAGTAGAAATGCTTGGTGGTACTATAAATGTAGAAAGCACATATGGCGTAGGAAGTGTGTTTTCTGTAACAATTCCTGAAGAAATATCAGACGTTGTCTTAGAAACTACAGAAACAGAAAGTATTACTAAATATAATGGAGTAACTTCTCTTATTGTAGACGACTCAAAACTAAACCTTAAAGTAGCAGAAAAAATACTATCTGAATATGGTTTAACTACAGAAACAGTACTAAGTGGAGATGAGTGTATAGACAAAATAAAAAGAGGTAACATTTACGATATAATATTTATGGACATAATGATGCCTAACAAGGGTGGTGTAGAAACCCTTAAAGAACTTAAGTCACTTCCTAACTTTAATACACCAGTAGTCGCATTAACCGCAGATGCAATGGAAGGCCAAAAAGAAGCATATTTATCTGCAGGATTCATTGCATACTTATCAAAACCAATTGACCGTCAAGAACTAGAGTCTTTCTTAAAAAAAGAATTAAAAGACAAAGTAACACTAGAAAATACTAAAAGTTCTGTCAAAGAAGAAATCAAGCCTGCCAAAAAAGAAAATAATAAAGAAGAATTACTTACTAGTGTTGGACTAGACCTAAAAAAAGCATATGAGTTCTTTATGGACATAGACACTCTTATCCCACAACTAAAAGAATACCTTGCAGAAAGTACAGAAAATAAGCGTGTTATAAAAGAGTCTTATAATAAGAAAGATGACATCAACTATGAAATAGTAGTTCACAAACTAAAAAGTGAAAGTAGAATGCTTGGACTTACTAGCTTAGGTGAAATGTTCTATAATCATGAACTAGCTGCTAAAAGAAAAGACTGGGACTATATAAATAAGGAATACACTTCATTAATAAACGAATATGATAAAGTATTAAATGTACTAGAAAAACTATAGAAAATGCATATTGAAAAATGTAAACAAATCAAAGTTTTAAATTGTAAACAGAAGAGACTAAAATCTTTTCTGTTTATTTAATTTATCTATAAAAAACACCCTGTAAACTTTACAAAAAAAATTAATCAAAAAACACTTGATTTTTACACAATTTTATCATATAATGATACACGTATGACTGCGGAGAAGCGCAAGGTTGCTGATACACCCGGTTAAGTTGTAAATATTTAATTTAGTATCAGGTAATTTGTGTGGAGCGAGTCTATTTGAAATAGGCGAAGGAGGGTAATTTATGGCAAAAGAAAAAGTTCGTATCAGATTAAAAGCGTATGATCACAGAGTACTTGATCAAGCAGCTAGCAAAATTGTTGATACAGTAAAACGTACAGGTGGTGTTGTTTCTGGACCAGTTCCACTACCAACAGACATCGAAAAAATCACAATTCTAAGAGCTGTTCACAAATACAAAGATTCACGTGAACAATTTGAAATGAGAACACACAAAAGATTAATTGATATCGATAGTCCAAGTAAAGAAACAGTAGATGCATTATCTCACTTAGATTTACCAAGCGGAGTAGATATTCAAATTAAATTATAAGATTTAGTAGGGAGGAAAAACAATGAAAGGAATCTTAGGACGTAAAGTTGGAATGACACAAGTATTCACAACTAACGGATTACTTATACCTGTAACTGTAGTAGAAGTTGAACCAAACGTTATAACTCAAATCAAAACAGTAGAAAAAGATGGGTATAATAGTATTCAATTAGGTGCTTTTACAAAAAGAGAAAAAGTATCTAATAAACCAGAAATGGGACATGTTAAGAAAGCAAATACTACACCTAAGCGCTTCTTAAAAGAAATTAAAGGATTAGATGTAACTAACTATGAAGTTGGTCAAATAATCGGTGTAGACACATTCGAAGTAGGAGAACTAGTAGACGTAACAGGAACTTCTAAAGGTAAAGGTTTCCAAGGAACAATTAAGAGACATAACTTTAGTAGAGGACCTATGGGACACGGTTCACACTATCATAGAGCTGTTGGTTCTCGTGGACCAATGAGACCAATGAGAGTCTTAAAAGGTAAGAAATTACCAGGACATATGGGTAATGAAACAGTAACAATTCAAAACCTAGAAATTATAGCAGTTGATGTAGAAAATAATTGCTTACTAATAAGTGGTAATATACCAGGACCTAAAAAAGGTTATGTAATAGTAAGAACTGCTATTAAAAACGGTGGAAAAGTTGAAGCTAAAGAACTAGTTTCATACGTAGTAGAAGAAGTTATAGAAAATAACGAAGTAGTAACTGAAGAACTAACTGAAACAGTTGAAACTCCAGTTGCTGAAGAAGTAACAGAAGAAACTGCTACAGAAACTCCAGAAAAGGAGGATGCTGAATAATGGCTAAATTAGATGTAATAAAACTAAACGGAGAAAAAGCTAGCACTGTTGAATTAAACGATGCTATCTGGAATATCGAAGTAAACGAAATAGTATTAAGTGAAGCAGTAAGATTACAAATGGCTTCATTAAGACAAGGTACACATGATACTAAAGGAAGAAGTGAAGTATCAGGTGGTGGAAGAAAACCTTGGAGACAAAAAGGAACTGGACGTGCTCGTCAAGGTTCAATTAGAGCCCCTCACTGGGTAGGTGGAGGAATCGTTTTTGGACCAACACCAAGAAGTCATAGTTTCAAAATGAATAAAAAAGAAAGAAGACTTGCAATTAAAAGTGCTCTTTCAGATAAATTACAAAATAAAGAAATATGCGTAGTTGATAGTTTAGAATTAACTTCACCTAAAACAAAAGAATTTAATAACACATTAAATACTTTAAACTTAAATGGTAAAACATTAATAGTAACTGATGGAGAAAATGGTAATGTTGTATTAGCTTCAAGAAACATGGCTAACTTACATGTTATTGAACCATCAAGTATTAACGTTTTAGACCTAGTAGGTGCAGATAACTTACTTATCGATGTAGCAAGCGTTAATAAAATAGAGGAGGTGCTTAAATAATGAATATAGAAATAATAAAAGCACCAGTAATAACTGAAAAAACAAATAACTTAGCTAGTGCTAACGTATACGTTTTCAAAGTTGACAAATCTGCTAACAAAACAGAAATTAAACAAGCTATTGAAAACAAATGGAACGTTAAAGTTTTAAGCGTTAACACTACTAATACACAAGCTAGAAAAAGAAGAGTTGGAAAGTACACAGGTTACACAACTCCTTACAAAAAAGCTTATGTAAAACTTAAGGAAGGCTCTACAATAGAGTTTTAGTAGGTGATTATAATGGCAATAAAGAAATTTAAACCAATAACTAACGGAACTAGAAACATGAGTACTTTAGTAAATGAAGAAATCACATCAAGTACTCCTGAAAAAAGTTTATTAAGAAAAACTAAAAGCAACGCTGGAAGAAACAATCAAGGTAAAATCACTGTAAGACATAGAGGTGGCGGAGTTAAAAGAAAATATCGTGTAATAGATTTCAAAAGAAATAAAGACGGTGTTATCGG
The DNA here is from genome assembly GCA_003524085.1 of Bacillota bacterium. Taxonomy (GTDB): domain Bacteria; phylum Bacillota_I; class Bacilli_A; order RF39; family UBA660; genus CAG-628. The sequence continues at coordinate 44,829 of DOEC01000002.1, forward strand.
AACTGTTACAAGTATCGAATATGATCCAAATAGAAGTGCAAACATTGCATTAATAACTTATGCTGATGGAGAAAAAAGATACATTATCGCACCTTTAAACTTAAAAGTTGGTGATAAAATAGAAAGTGGAAAAAATGTTGATATCAAAGTTGGTAATGCTCTTCCACTTATGAACATTCCAGTTGGTACAGTAGTACACAATGTTGAATTAAATCCTGGTAAAGGTGGACAACTAGCGCGTGGTGCTGGTTCAAGTGCACAAATATTAGGTAGAGAAGAAAAATATGTTTTATTAAGACTTAAGTCTGGTGAAACAAGAAAAGTTATGGGAGTATGTCGTGCAACTATAGGAACTGTTGGTAACTTAGATTACGAATTAGTTCATTTAGGAAAAGCAGGAAGAAAAAGACACATGGGATGGAGACCTACTGTACGTGGTAGCGTTATGAACCCTAACGATCACCCTCATGGTGGTGGTGAAGGTAAAGCACCAGTTGGTAGAAAAGGACCTATGACTCCATGGGGTAAACCTGCTCTTGGACTTAAAACTCGTAAAACAAAGAAAGCTAGCGAGAAGTTAATAGTATCTCGCAGAAATAAATAGAAAGGATTTGTGCGTATGTCAAGAAGTTTAAAAAAAGGACCTTTCGTTTTTGACAGATTACTTAAGAAAGTACAAGCTCTAAACGAAAGTGGAAAAAAAGAAGTAATTAAAACTTGGTCACGTCGTTCAACTATATATCCAGATTTCGTTGGACACACATTTGCAGTTCATAATGGAAAAGATTTCATTCCAGTATATGTAACTGAAGACATGGTTGGACATAAACTTGGTGAGTTTGCATTAACTCGTAAGTTTGGTGGACATGCTGGCGAAAACAAATAGGAGGGTAAATTATGGAAACTTATGCAATACATAAAGGTGCCATGATCGCACCTAGAAAAGCTAGAATGACACTTGACCTTGTAAGAGGTAAAAAGGTTATTGAAGCAAGAATGATTTTATTAACAACTAACACTAAAGCTGGTCGTTTAATAAAGAAAGTATTAGATAGTGCTGTTGCAAACGCAGTAAATAATCTAGGATTAAAAGAAGAAGACTTATACGTTGTTGAAACTTACATCAACGAAGGAGTTACATTAAAAAGAAGTAAAATCGCGTCACGTGGAAGCGTTGACAAACGTGATAAAAGAACAAGTCACATCTTTGTAAAAGTTAGTGACAAGAAGGAGGACTAAGCTATGGGGCAAAAGGTAAGTCCAGTCGGACTAAGAATAGGAATCAATAAAGACTGGGAAAGTAAATGGTATGCACCAAATAAAGATTTCGCTAAATACTTAAACACTGATATTAAAATTCGTGAATATTTAGAAAAGAATCTTAAAGGTAGCTCAGTCGCTAGTATAGTTATTGAAAGAAATAACAAAAGAACAAATATAATAATCAATACTTCAAAACCAGGTGTAGTAATCGGCCGTGGTGGAGAAGAAATAGAAAAACACAAAAAAGCACTTGCAAAATTAACTGGCGAAGATATTTACATTTCAATAGTAGAAATCAAACAACCAGACTTAAATGCAGCATTAGTTGCAGAACAAATCGCAATGCAAATTGAAAACCGTGTATCATTTAGAGTTGCTCAAAAGAAAGCAATCAGAAACACAATGAAAGCAGGAGCAAAAGGTATCAAGACTTTAATATCTGGACGTTTAAATGGTGCTGAAATAGCAAGAAGCGAAGGATATAACGAAGGAACTGTACCACTTCATACATTAAGAGCTGACATCGATTATGCTCATAAAGAAGCTGACACTATCTACGGAAAAATCGGCGTAAAAGTATGGATCTATAAAGGAGAAATCCTTCCTGCCAAAGGAAACAAGGGAGGTAAAGAAAATGCTAATACCAAAGAGAACTAAGTATAGAAAACCTCACAGAATTAGTTACGAAGGCAAAAGTAAAGGTAAAAACGTATTATCATTCGGTGAATACGGTCTAGTTGCTAAAGAAGGCGCTTACATCACTGCAAGACAAATAGAAGCAGCCCGTGTAGCTATGACAAGAGAAATGAAAAAGTCTAAAAGAGGTAAAGTATTTATTAACATATTCCCTCATTTAGCGAGAACTAAAAAACCACTAGAAGTTCGTATGGGAAGTGGTAAAGGTAATGTTGAAGAATGGGTTGCTGTTGTAAAAGAAGGTAAAATCATGTTTGAAATGACTGATGTTACAGAACAAACAGCTAGAGAAGCATTTCGTTTAGCTGGACATAAGTTACCTATCAAGACTAAATTCATAAAGAAAGAAGAGGTGCAAACTAATGAAAACTAGTGAAATAAGAAAAATGACTACTGAAGAGATTAACTCAAAAATAGTTGAACTTAAAGCTGAGTTATGGAATTTGCGTTTCAGTGGTGCTACTGGTTCTTTAGAAAAACCTCACAAAATCAGAGAGTTACGTCATGACGTTGCAAGATTAAAAACTGTACTTAACGAACGTAAGGAAGATAAGTAGGAGGATTTATGGAAAAGACTAAAGAAACAAAAGTTGGAAAAGTTGTAAGCACAAGCATGGACAAAACAATCGTAGTATTAACAGAAACTTACAAAAAACACCCACTATACAAGAAAAGAGTTAAATACTCTAAAAAATATAAAGCACATGATGAAGAAAACAAAGCAAAAGTAGGAGACACTGTTAGAATAGCAGCATGTCGTCCACTTTCAAAAACAAAAAGATATGTATTAGATAGCATTATTGAAGAAGCTATCGTACTTTAAGAAAGGAACGTGAGTATTAATGGTACAACCAGAAAGCCGTTTAAAAGTTGCCGATAACTCAGGCGCAAGAGAAATCTTAGTTATAAGAGTACTTGGTGGCTCATTCGTAAGAAGCGGAAATATTGCAGACGTTGTAGTAGGAACTGTTAAAAAAGCAATACCTAACTCTAACGTTAAAAAGGGAAAAGTCGTAAAGGCTGTAATAGTTAGAACAGTTAAAGGCGTAGAAAGACCAGATGGTTCACACATCAAATTTGATGACAATGCTTGTGTTCTAATTAAAGATGATAAGAGTCCTGTAGGAACACGTGTTCTAGGACCAGTTGCTAGAGAACTTCGTGATAAAGATTTCATGAAAATCGTGTCTCTTGCACCAGAAGTATTATAGGAGGGGTACTAGATGAAAATTAAAGTTGGAGATAAAGTAAGAGTAATTACTGGTTCAAACAAAGGTAAAGAAGGAAAAGTATCAAAGGTTTTAAGAAACGAATCTAGAGTTATTGTTGAAGGTGTAAATATTGTTAAAAAACACGTTAAACCTAACAGAACTAACGAAACAGGTGGAATTCTTGAAATTGAAGCTCCTATTCATATTTCAAATGTATTTGTTCTTTCTGAAGAAAAGAAAGAAAACAAAAAATCTAAGAAAGAATCTAAATAGGAGGAAATAATATGGAAACATTAAAGAAGAAATATAATGAAGAAATAACTCCTGCTCTTATAGAAAAATTTGGATACACTTCTAAAATGGAAGTTCCAAAACTAGAAAAAATAGTTCTAAACATGGGTGTAGGAGATGCAACTACTGATTCTAAATACTTAGATGCTGCTGTTAAAGAATTAACTGTAATAGCTGGACAAAAACCAGTTGTAACAAAAGCTAAAAAATCAATTGCAGGATTTAAATTAAGAGAAGGAAACAAAATTGGTTGCAAAGTTACACTTCGTGGAGAAAGAATGTATATATTCTTAGAAAAATTAATAAACATCGCACTACCTCGTGTACGTGACTTTAGAGGAATCTCAAAAGGAAGTTTTGATGGAAGAGGAAACTATACTTTAGGAATTAAAGAACAACTTATATTCCCAGAAGTAGACTATGATCAAGTAATTAAAACTAGAGGCTTAGATATAGTTATAGTAACAACTGCTAAAACTAATGAAGAAGCTTTAGAATTACTAAGTAGTTTTGGTTTACCTTTCAAGAAATAGGAGGTCTAAGTAATGGCAAAAACAAGTAAAAAAGTTAGTCAAAAAAGAGGAAGCAAGTTTGAAGTAAGAAATTACACTAGATGTGAAAGATGCGGAAGACCTCACAGTGTATTAAGAAAGTTTGGACTATGCCGTATTTGCTTTAGAGAACTAGCTTACAAAGGTCAAATACCTGGCGTTAAAAAGTCTAGTTGGTAAGAAGGGAGGACTTATTATGAATGATTTAATATCAGATATGCTTACAAGAATGCGTAATGCGCTTGCTATGAAATATACAAGTGTAGAAGTAATTGGTTCAAAAATGACAAAAGAAATCGCTACAATATTAACAAATGAAGGATACATTGAAGGATTTGAAGTTGTAAAAGATGGTGCAGCTAAGAAATTACTAATAAACCTAAAATATGGTGCAAAAAAAGAAAGAGTTATAACAGGACTTAAAAGAATCAGTAAACCTGGTTTAAGAGTATATGTTAAAGCTAACGAAGTACCTAAAGTATTAAATGGTTTAGGAATAGCTATAGTATCTACTTCTAAAGGAGTAATGACAGATAAGGAAGCAAGAAAAGAAAACCTTGGTGGAGAAATTCTTGCATACATCTGGTAAGGAGAAATTATGAGTAGAATAGGTAAAAGAGTATTAGTTATACCTGAAGGTGTAACAGTTGAAGTTAATAATAGTGATATCTTAGTATCAGGAAAACTAGGAAGTTTAGAACTAACAGTTAAACCTGGAATCAACGTAACAGTTGAAGATAAGAACGTAACAGTTACAAGAGATAATGATTCTAAAGAATTAAGAAGCTTACACGGAACAACAAATGCAAACATCAAAAACATGATTGAAGGAGTAAGCACAGGATTTAAAAAAGAATTAGAAATAAATGGTGTTGGTTACAAATTCCAAGTAGCCGGTAACACTTTAACAATAAGTGCAGGATATAGTCATCCAGTTAAAATGGAAGCTCCAAAAGGAATAACTTTAGAGAGTCCTAGTCAAACTGAACTAAACATAAGTGGTTTTGACAAACAAGTTGTAGGAGAATTTGCTGCACAAGTTCGTAAAGTACGTGGACCAGAGCCATATAAAGGTAAAGGAATTAAGTACAAAGGCGAATTTATAAGACGTAAGGAAGGAAAGAAAGCTGCATAGGAGGTAAGAAAGTATGATTAAAAAAGAAAGTAAAAACGTAGGTCGTTTAAAAAGACATGCTCGTATAAGAAAAAATTTATCTGGTACAAGCACAACACCAAGATTAAACATATTTAGAAGTAATACTAACATTTATGCACAAATTATAGATGATGAAAAAGGTGTTACTTTAGTAAGTGCCTCAAGCTTAGACATGAAACTAAATGGTTCAAACATTGAAAATGCTAAAAAAGTAGGAACTGAAATTGCTAAAAGAGCATTAGAAAAAGGAATTACAGAAGTAGTATTCGATCGTGGTGGATACCAATATCACGGAAAAGTTGAATCATTAGCTGATGCAGCAAGAGAAGCTGGACTTAAATTCTAAGGGAGGGACTATAAGAAATGGATAATATTAGAGAAAAAAATAACAAAGAAAGAACAAATAAAAGAGAATTTGTTAAGAAAAGTCCTTACGAAGAAAAAGTAATATCAATTGGACGTGTATCAAAAACAACTAAAGGTGGACGTACAATGAGATTTACTGCAACAGTTGCTGTTGGAGACAGAAAAGGTAAAGTAGGTTTAGGAACAGGAAAAGCTAACGAAGTACCAAATGCAATTTCAAAAGCTATTAAAGCTGCTGAAAAAAATGTGATAACAGTTAACCTAGTTGAAGGTAGAACACTAAGTCATGAAGTAATTGGTAAATGCGGAGCTGCTAAAGTTTTAGTAAAACCTGCAAAAGCCGGTAGTGGAATCATTGCTGGTGGACCAGTTCGTAACGTACTTGAACTTGCTGGGGTTAAAGATATTGTATCAAAAAGCCTAGGAAGTAATACACAAATAAACACTGCAAAAGCTGCTATGGATGCATTAAAACAACAAAAAAGCATCAGCCATATTGCAAGCTTACGTGGTAAAAAAGTAGAGGAGATTATAGGATAATGAAATTAAATGAATTAAAAATGAATCCTGGGTCTACTCAAAAGAGAAAAATTGTTGGTAGAGGACCAGGAAGTGGATTAGGAAAAACATCTGGTCGTGGTGAAAAAGGTCAAAAAGCTCGTTCAGGAGCAAGTATCAAGCCATGGTTTGAAGGTGGACAAAATCCATTATACAAAAGAATTCCAAGAAGAGGATTCAATAATGCAAGATTTACTATTAGATATGCAATAGTAAACGTTAGCGATCTTAACAGATTTGAAGACGGTTCAACTGTAACACCAGAAATGCTAAAAGAAGCTGGATTAGTGAAAAAAGAATTAAACGGTATCAAAATTTTAGGAAGTGGAGAACTTACTAAAAAGTTAACTGTTAAAGCTAATATATTCACAAACGGTGCTATAAACAAAATAGAAAGTAACGGTGGAAAAGTTGAGGTGATTTAGATGTTTGCAACATTCAAGCAAATATTTAAGAAAACTAACAAAGACTTAAAAAGTAGAGTACTATATACACTTGGTGCATTATTCATTTTCGCATTAGGAAATGCAATAACTGTACCAGGTATGAGTGCTATAACAGAAAACTTGGGTTTTCTAGAATTATTAAATGCAATGAGTGGTGGAGGACTAAAACAATTTAGTATATTCGCTCTAGGTGTAATGCCATACATTACTGCTTCAATACTACTTCAAGTACTTCAAATGGACTTAATGGGAATAACATATTTCCAAGAGTTAAAAGAAATGGGAGAAGAAGGTAGACGTAAAATTAATCAAATAAATAGATACCTTGGTATAGGATTTGCTCTTATAGAAGGTTACATTTATTCAATTATGTTTATGGGAAAAACTGCTACTCCTCTTGAATATGTAGAAATAAGTTTAATCTTAACAGCAGGTACAGCATTCTTACTATACCTAGGAGATCAAATAACTAATAAAGGTTTAGGAAACGGTATTAGCCTAATTATCATGGCTGGTATCGTAAACACAATGCCTAGAATGATGATAGAAGCATTTAATGCACTAGCAATAAATGGCTCAAACACATTCTTAGGAATACTATCATTTGTAATATTTATATTACTATATATAGGAATAATAGTTGGAGTAATATATGTACAAGAAGCTGAAAGAAGAATACCTATACAATATTCAAACAGAAGTACAGGTACTTATAAAGCAAATACATCATTCTTACCATTAAGAATAAACTCTGCTGGAGTTATGCCAGTAATATTTGCCTCAGCCGTACTAGCAATACCAACTACACTAACATATATCATAAAAAATGAGAGTTTTAAATTATTTGTTGATAAATACTTATCAACACAAACTCCTGTTGGATTTATAGTATATATCTTATTAATAATAGCATTTACTTATGGCTATACATACTTAGCAGCAGTAAATCCAGAAGATATATCAAAAAATCTAAACAAACAAAATGGATACATTCCAGGAATAAGACCTGGTACAGAAACAACAAAATACGTATCAAAAGTATTATCAAGAATTACATTCATGGGAGCAATATTTATAGCAATAATCGCTGCAATACCAATTATATTTAGTTGGATTTCAGATATGCCAAGCATAGTAACTCTTGGTGGTACAAGTATCCTAATCGTTGTAGGAGTATTATTAGAAACATATAAACAACTTGAAAGTTCAGTAGCATCTCGTGCTTATAGGAGGTAATAAAAATGAACATCATTTGGATTGCTCCACCTGCCGCTGGCAAGGGAACATTTAGTAGTTTATTAAAAGAAAAATATGGTTTCAACCATATAAGTGCTGGAGACGTACTTCGTGAACAAGTATCTCTTGGTAGTGATATTGGTAAAGAAGTAGAAAGTATTATTTCTAAAGGTGAAATGGTTAACGACAATTTAATGAAACGTCTTATAGAAACTAAATTAAAAAGTCTAGACCTTACTATCCCATTCATGATGGATGGTTACCCTAGAAAAATAAACCAAGCACACGACTACGAAGAAATACTAAGTAGTCTAAACTTAAGTGTTGATAAAGTAATATTTATTAACATTGATAAAGAGACAGGCCTTAAAAGAATACTAGGACGTGCAACTTGTCCACAATGTAAAAGAACATATAACTTATTAACAGGTTACAACACACCTAAAAATGCAAATCTTTGTGATGAGTGTAACGTAGAATTAATAACACGTACAGATGATACAAAAGAGGCGTACGAAAAAAGATATGATATTTACATGACAGAAACAGCCCCAGTAATTGAGTACTACCGTTCTTTAGGTAAACTAATAACTATAGACGGAACAAAAGAGCCTGAAATTACACTAAGTAATTTAGAAACTCTTCTAGGAGTTAAAAATGGTTAGTACTAAAACTGAAAGTGAATTAAGTCTTATGCGTTACGCTGGAAAAGTAGCTTACGAAACATTAAATCTAATGGAAACTTTGATACATGAAGGCGTAACAACTAAGCATCTTGATATAGAAGCAGAAAAATTTATTAGAAGCAAAAACTGCACACCTTCTTGTCTTGGATACGAAGGATTTCCTAGTAGCATATGCGCTTCAATAAATGACGAAGTAGTTCATGCTATCCCAAGTAACAGGAAACTCAAGTCTGGTGACATAATCACTATTGACTTAGTAGTAACTTATAAAGGATACATGGCAGATACTGCAAGAACTTATAAAGTAGGGCATGTTAGTAAAGAAAAAAGTGATTTACTTAAATACACTGAAGAAGCCCTATATAAAGGCTTAAGTGTAATAAAGCCCGGAATAATACTAAACGACGTTTGCACTGCTATAGAAAGTGTGGCAAAAGAGCATAATTACGGTGTAATTCGTGAACTTACCGGTCATGGTATCGGTAAGTATATGCACGAAGACCCAGACATACCAAACTATAGCAATAGCGAATCTAACCTAGTTCTAAAACAAGGTATGACACTAGCAATCGAGCCAATGTTTAGTTTACATAGTAGAAAAGTATGGATGCTTGAAGATGGTTGGACAATAACCACACAAGATGGTAGCCCTGCCGCACACTTTGAGCACACAATAGTAGTAACTGATAATGGTTACGAAATACTAACAGGAGAGTGAAAAATGGCTAAAGATGGATACATTGAAACAGAAGGAAAAGTACTAGAAATAATCCCAGGAGGGGACTTTAAAGTAAAATTAGAAAACGGTCATATTGTAGAAGCTCGCGTTTCTGGAAAAATGCGTCAAAACCTAATTCGTATCTTTCCAGGTGATACAGTATTACTAGAAATTCCAATTTGTGATTTAACACGTGGGCGTATAATTTATAGAAAATAATGGAGGTATTAAAATGAAAGTAAGACCATCAGTAAAACCAATATGCGATAAATGCAAAGTAATTAAAAGAAAAGGAAAAGTCATGGTAATTTGTGAAAATCCAAAACACAAACAAAGACAAGGTTAGGAGGTAATTATGGCACGTATTAAAAATATTGATTTACCAAAAGACAAAAGAATAGTTGTAGGTTTAACTTATATCTACGGAATTGGTCCTTCAAGAGCAAAAAAAATCTGTGAAGTGGCTAATGTTAGTGAAGACATCAGAGTAAAAGACTTAACAAATGATCAAGTTAACGACTTAAGAAAAGCATGTGATGCTTACATATTAGTTGGTGACTTAAAACGTGAAGTTGAAATGAACATTAAAACAAAAATGGAAATCAACTCATATCAAGGCACTAGACACAAAAAAGGTCTTCCAGTAAGAGGACAAAGAACTAGTAGAAATGCTAGAACTCGTAAAGGTAAAGCTAAAACAATAGCAAATAAGAAGAAATAGGAGGTTAAATAATGGCATATAATAGAAGAAAAAGAAAAGTCAAGAAGGATATAACTAGTGGTGTATGTCACATCCATGCTACATATAATAACACTATTGTAACAATAACTGACGAAGACGGTGGAGTAATAAGCTGGGCTTCAAGTGGTTCTATCGGATACAAAGGAAGCAAAAAGAAAACTCCATTCGCTGCAGGACAATCAGCAGAAGCTGCTGGTAAAGCTGCATATGATATGGGACTAAGAAAAGTTGCCGTATACGTAAAAGGTATAGGTGGAGGAAGAGAAACAGCTATCCGTTCTTTAGGAACAGCTGGACTTGAAGTAACATCAATTACAGATGTAACACCAATACCACATAACGGTTGCAGACCACCTAAGAGAAGACGTGTTTAGGAAAGGGGAATATATATGTTAAGATTTGAAAAACCAGATTATAAAGTTGTTGAATATGACGAAACAAACTTTTATGGAAAATTCGTACTTGAACCACTAGAAAGAGGTTTTGGTACAACAATTGGAAACGCATTAAGAAGAGTAATGCTATCTAGTCTTCCAGGAAGTGCTATTAAATCAATCAAAATTGATGGAGTACTTCACGAATTCCAAAAAATAGACGGAGTTAGAGAAGACGTAACAGAAATTATTCTAAACTTAAAAAAACTAGTATTAAAAAAATTTACTGAAACAGACAAAAAGCTTTACTTAAAAGCTTCAAAAGAAGGAATAGTAACAGCTGCTGACATCACACCTGATGCTGACGTTGAAATAATTAACAAAGACTTAGTTATTTGTGAACTATCAAAAGGTGCAAGCATAAACATGGAAATACTAGTATCTAATGGACGTGGGTATGTTGATGCAAAAATAAACAGAAAAGAAATGAAAGACTTAGAAGTTGGAGTAATTCCAGTAGACTCTTTATTTAGTCCAATTGAAAGAATCAGTTATGAAGTAGAACCAGCTCGTGTTGGTCAAAGTGAAAATTATGACAAACTAATTATGGAAGTATACACAAACGGTGCTATAACTCCACAAGAAGCAATAGCCCTAGCTAGTAGAATTCTAATCGAGCACTTTGAAATATTAACAAAACTTAACAAAATATCAGATATGACAGGCCTTCTTGCAGATAAAGAAGAAGACCCAATACAAAAAACATTAGAAACACCTATTGAAGAATTAGACCTATCTGTAAGAGCTTACAACTGCTTAAAAAGAGCAGGACATCATACATTACAAGATTTAACTTCAATGAGTGAATCTGAAATGATGAAAATAAGAAACTTAGGTAAAAAATCATTAAAAGAAGTAATTGATAAAATTAAAGATATGGGACTTAAGTTCCGTGATGAAGATTAGGAGGTAAAAATGGCTTTATATAGAAAACTAAACAGAGATACTAAACAAAGAAGAAGTATCCTTTCTGGTTTAACAAAAACAGTTTTAACTAATGGTAAAGTTGAAACAACACAAGAAAGAGCTAAAGAAGCAAGAAAATACGTTGATAAAATGATTACTTATGCTAAAAAAGGAGATTTAGTTTCAAGAAGAAAAGCACTTGCTTTCTTAGAAAATGATACTGAAACAGTTAAATATTTATTTGACACATTAGCTCCTAAATACGCAGAAAGAAATGGCGGATACACAAGAATTATCAAACTAGCTGAAAGAAGAGGAGACGACGCTTTAATAGTTAGTTTAGAACTAGTTTAATATTGAACTCTCAAGTAGAGTTCTTTTCTTTTGCAATAAAATGTTAATAACTATAAACTTATTAACAGCAAAACAAAAAGTAAAAACTTTATGAAAATTAAACATAACCACTTTAACAAAAGCAAAATTTGTGATAAACTTATTACGATAGGTGATAATATGAAAGAAGAAATAAAAAAGAAAAAGAAAAAAAATAACAAAGCAACATTTAATTTACTTGAAGTAATAGTAATAATAGTAATGACTAGTCTAATAGTAGGTGTATCAACTGGAATAGTAGTATACAACAATTACTATGAAATAGATAAAAAGAACAATAAAGGTAACACGAACTACATAAAAGAAATAGAAGCAGCATATAACAACATATTAAATAGCTATGTAGAAAAAGTAGATGAGTCAGAACTTACTAACGCTGCCATAAAAGGCATGTATAGCTATCTAGGAGACCCATATACTAGTTATTTAGATAAAGACTCAACAACAAACCTAATGGATCGTTTAAACGGAGAATATAAAGGAATAGGCGTTGAAATAACAAGCACAGAGAGTGGTACAATGGTAATGACGGTGTTTGATGGTAGTCCAGCTTCAAAAGCAGGTATAATGGTAGGAGACATAATAACAAAAGTTGCTGACAATGACGTACAAAATAGCACACCTAGTGTAGTATCAAATCTTATCAAAAGCACAAACGGCACAACAACTATAGAAGTACTAAGAGGTGGAGTATACAAAACTCTCGAAATAAACGTAGAAAAGGTTAGCATTCCATCAGTATCAAGTAACAACTTTGATGGAGTAGGATATATAAAAATAACAACATTCTCAAATAACACTTACGAACAGTTCAAAACAGCCCTTTCTAGCCTTGAAAAAGAAAATATTGATAGTTTAGTCATAGACGTTAGAAATAACGGTGGTGGATTCTTAAATGCAGCCGTAGACATCGCAGAACTATTTATAGAAAAAGGTAAAAACGTATATGGCCTTGAAACAAAAGAAAAAACAGAATACTATAAAGACTCAACAAAAGAAAGTAGAAAATACAAAGTAGGAATACTTCTTAATAGTGCTTCAGCTTCAGCTTCAGAAATACTAGCAGCCGCGTTAAAAGAAAGCTACGGCGCCACATTACTTGGTCTAACTAGCTATGGAAAAGGCACAGTTCAAGAAACATCAGAATTAGAAACAGGTGGGATGATTAAATACACAACTGCTTACTGGCTAACACCCAATGGTAACAAAATTAACAATGTCGGACTAAAACCAGACGTTGAAATCACCGGAGACTATAATGACGACATGGACTACGAAAGTGACACACAATTACTTACTGCTATTAAAAATATGAAATAGCAGTTTTTCTTTACACTATAAAAAATTAAAATTTGCATGAAGTCCACAATGTATGGTATAATATTACCAGTGAGAGAAGGTTACCTATGAAATTAGAAATTGGTGACGTAATCAAGATTCACTGTTACAAGCATAACGGCATGATATATAAAACATGGGACAAAGCCATTGTACTTGATATCAAGAAAGACTTTATAGTATTGGGAAACGACAAAGTCTTAGTAACAAAAAAAGATGGAAGAAGTTGGCATACAAAAGAGCCAGCAATTATGTTTTTTTACAAAAACAGGTGGTTTAACATAATAGCGCAACTAAAAAGAAATGGACTATTTTACTATTGCAATATAGCTAGTCCTTATGTAATTGATAACGGTGTAATCAAATATATTGATTACGACTTAGACTTAAGAGTATTTCCAGACGGCGCTTTCAAAGTATTAGATAGGAACGAATATAACTATCATAGAAAACTTATGAAGTATCCTAAAGAAATAAACGAAATTATTAAATACGAGTTAACTTCACTAATAGAAATGAAAAGAAATGGAGTTAACCCATTTAATAAAGAAACAGTAGATTACTATTATAAGATTTATCAAAAAATCAATTAAAAATAGTAATCTTTTTCTTTGCCAAACATATACTAAAATATGAAAAAATAAAAAAATGTAAAAATTTAAATTTTTTTCAAAAAAAGTGTTGCATTATTTAAAAGTACGTGGTATTATATTACCCGTTGGTTGTGAAAGACCACGGAAAATATCTACAAAATACAACATTTCAAACAAATTTATAAAAAAATAAAAAAAATTGAAAAAAAGTGTTGCATTTAATAAAAGTTAGTGGTATGATATAACCCGTTGGTTGCAAAAGCACTCAACAAAAACCTAGAAAAAACATCAACAAAATTGATAAATGTTGAATGATGTAAAAAAATAAAAAAAAGTTAAAAAAAGTGTTGACTTTTGGTTCTGGGTTATGATATATTATATAAGCAACCGCAAATAGTAGTTGCGAAAATGATCTTTGAAAACTAAGTAAAATGAATGAGTTTTGTTAGGATAAAATAATCAATTCCAAAATCGAATAGATTTTTATTGAGAGTTTGATCCTGGCTCAGGATTAACGCTGGCGGCATGCCTAAGACATGCAAGTCGAACGGAACACCCCACTGAAACTTGAATGAAGTTAGAGAGCTTGCTCGAAGATGGAATGACGGTGGACGTGGATTCTGTGTTCAGTGGCGAACGGGTGAGTAACACGTGGGTTACCTGCCTCTAAGTTGGGGACAACAGTTGGAAACGACTGCTAATACCGAATGTGATAGTAATATTAAAGGAGCCTTTAAAGCTTCGCTTAGAGATGGGCCTGCGGCGTATTAGCTAGTTGGTGGGGTAACGGCCTACCAAGGCGACGATGCGTAGCCGGACTGAGAG
>DOEC01000027.1 GCA_003524085.1 Bacillota bacterium
ATTATTACTCATATTGGTAGCGACGGGGGGAATCGAACCCTCAACCTCACGGGTATGAACCGTGCGCTCTAGCCAGTTGAGCTACATCGCCATCACAATAACAAAATAATACCATAAAAAGACTTATAAAGTCAAGCAGATTTTCATTTTTTTCTTTTAAATTTTAAAATTTTATGTTATATTTGTATTATAAGAGTAAAGAGGTGCAAGTATGTTTGGAAAAATAACTGAAATAAATGGGAATTCATGTATAGTAGAAAACATATCTCACGTAACCCATAGTGAGTTAATGAACTGTCATGTAGTCTTCCCTGAAAGTGATAGATTAGTAGTCGGAGAAATTATTAAAATAGGCGAAGAAAAAATAACTATTCTTCTTGTTGGAGAAATAAGGTCTAATCGTTTCTTTCCAGGAGTAGTTAAAAAACCTAGCACTACACCAAGAATAATAAATGTTAATGAGCTTGAATTAATTATAGGAAAACAAACAAAAGATATTCCAACACTTGGACATTCAACAATTTATAAAAATTATGACGTAAAACTTCCAATTGATAGCATGTTTGGTAATCACTTAGCTATAATAGGAAACACAGGAAGTGGAAAATCATGTGGAGTAACAAGAATTTTACAAAACTTATTTACTGAGTGTACGAATAAACCAAAGAATAGCCATTTTGTAATATTTGATGCATACGGAGAATACACTCATGCTTTTGATGGATTAGATGTTAATACGAAAGTATATACTGCTGTAAAAGAAAGTGCTTTGGATTTGGGTCTTATATTACCGCCAAATTTCTTAGAAGTAGATGATCTTGCAATTCTTTTAGGTGTTACAGAAACAGATCAACTTCCAGTTTTGGAAAAAACATTAAAACTAGTTTACATATTTACTAGTAATGATGAAAAAGTAATAGAGTACAAAAATGACATAATTGCTAAGTGTCTACTTGATATATTAACATCTGGAAAATCAGGTAGTCAAATGAGAGACCAAATAATTGCTGTTTTGACTCACTATAAAACAGATAGCCTTAACTTAGAAACCATAGTACACACTCCAGGATACGATAGGACACTTAAACAGTGCTTGCTTATTGATGATCGTGGTAAAATTAATGCAATGGAATTAATTACAAAGTTTTTAAGTGAGTTTACGAAATTAAATTTAAATGAGATAATAATTGATAAAAACTATACTTATTCATTAAATGATTTATACTATGCCTTAGAATTTGCGCTTATGAGTGAAGGCACAATTAACTCTACACTAAGTTACTCAAAAAACAATATTTTAAAAAATAGATTACAAACAATTATAAACAGTAAATATAAAAGTATTTTTGAAGTGAATGAGTATGTTACAAAAGAAGACTATATTAGTAAGTTCTTCACTAAAAACGAAGAAAATGCTCCACTTATAATAATTAACTTGAGTACAGTTGATGATAGATTTGCAAAAATTTTAACTAAACTATTTACAAAATTATTCTTTACTTATACAATTACACTTAATAAACGTGCTTCTTTTCCAGTAAATATAATACTAGAAGAAGCTCATAGATACGTGCAAAATGATAACGACATCAACATAATAGGATACAATATATTTGATAGAATTACAAAAGAAGGAAGAAAATATGGAACACTTCTAACATTTATCACACAAAGACCTAGTGAACTATCTAGTACTGCTTTAAGTCAGTGTTCAAATTTCGTTATATTTAGAATATTTCATCCTAAAGATTTTGAAATTGTTAAAAGTATAAGTACGAATGTTGACTCAGAAAACTTAGAGAAACTAAAAACTCTTAACTCAGGAACTTCACTTGTTTTTGGAACTGGTTTTAAAATTCCGCTTTTAGTAAGTTTTGATTTACCAAGTCCTATGCCAACAAGCACAAATGTAATGTTAAGTCAAATATGGTATCAGTAAATAAAATGTAAAGTCTTTTCAAATGAATAGACTTTTTTATATTTAAAGAGTATTATAGTGTACAAAGGGAGGTTTTTTCATGAAACTAAATGAACTATATGAAAATGCACCAGATGTAGAAATTACAGGTATTAAAATTAATTCTAAAGAAATAGAAGAAGGTGACTTATTTATCTGTACGATGGGTGCTACTGTTGATAGACACAACTTTATTGGTGATGCTATTAAGAAAGGTGCTAAAGCTTTAATTGTAAGTAAAGAAGTAGATGCAAGTATTCCTTATGTTAAAGTAGAAAATACTAATAAAGAGTTACCTAAAATTGCAAGAAAATTTTATAATCATCCAGAAAACAGAATGAGCGTAATAGGTGTTACTGGAACAGACGGAAAAACTACAACAACTACAGTTATACAAACATTACTTGGAAGTGATAAATGCGCGTACATGGGTACTAATGGCAGAAGTTGTGCTAAATTTAGTAAAACGACTGCTAATACAACACCGGGGGCTGAAGTATTATATGGCTATTTAGACGAATTTATTAATGCAGGATGCGACACTATCGCAATGGAAGCTAGTAGTGAAGCGTTTTATAATGGAAGACTAGAAGGTATGCCTTTTTTAGTAGGCGCTATTACTAATGTAACAAGTGAACACTTAAATACACATAAAACTTTTGAAAACTATCTTAATTGTAAATGTAAACTTTTTGATCAAATTAGAAAGGATGGATATGCAATTCTTAATAAAGATGATGAACACTTTAATGAAGTGTTAAGTCACTGTAAATGTAAAGTATTAACTTATGGACGAGATGAAAGTTGTAATTTATACATAAAAGACTTTAAAATATTTTCAGACAAAACATTGATAACATTCGTGTTATTCGGTAAAACTTATGAAGTAACTAGTCCGCTTTTAGGAGACTTCAATGTTTATAACTTAGCGTGTGCATTATTATCTTGTGTTGCATTAGGAAAGAAAATGGAAGACTTAATTCCAAATATATCTAAAATAAATGTAAGTGGAAGGCTTGATATGCTACCTAATATTGGACAAGATTTCTACTGTATGGTAGATTATGCTCATACGCCTAACGCAATAGATAAAATATTGAATTTCGTTCACACTCTTGGAGTAAACAAAAGTATAGTAGTAAACGGTTCAGCTGGAGAAAGAGACCATACAAAAAGACCGCAGATGGCAGAGGCTGTTTTAAAAAATGCCAGCTATGCAATATTTACATACGAAGATCCTAGAAGTGAAGACCCACTTGAGATAATTAAAGAAATGACTAGCACAGTAAAAGGTGTTTATAATAACTATGAGGTAATCGTAGATAGAAGGCAAGCAATTAGACGTGCTATTGAGTTAGCTAGTGAAAATGATATTGTATTAATTCTAGGAAAAGGAAATGAAACTTATGAAAAACTAAGTACTGGAACAATATATTTTAACGATGAAGAAGAAGCAATGGCTGCTATTAAAGAGAAATTAGAAACTAAGAAATTAACTTTAAAATAAACTAGACAAATATGCTTGTTTGTAGTAAAATTTGTGTATGGAAGTGATAAAATGAAAAGATTATTAACAGGTTTAAAACCAACTGGAAATTTAACTTTGGGAAATTATATAGGTGCGATAAAGCCACTTGTAGATTTAGCTAATACTAATGAATACGAAATACTTTTATTCGTAGCTGACTTACACGCATTAACCGTTTATCAAGAACCTGATTTACTAAGAGATAGAATTAAAAAGTTTATTGCAATGTATTTAGCCTGCGGTGTAGACCCATCAAAAGTTACCATTTATATTCAGTCAGATAATACATATATTCCAGCTATCTCATGGATACTAGAGTGTAATACTTATTATGGAGAAGCTAGTAGAATGATACAGTTTAAAGAAAAAAGTAAAGGGAGTGATAACTTTTCAATAGGTTTGCTTACATACCCAGTATTAATGGCAGCAGACATTCTTTACTGTGACGCTGACTTTGTACCAGTTGGAGTAGACCAAAAACAACACGTTGAACTAGCAAGAGACATAGCTATTCGTTTTAACAAAAAATATGGAGAAACTTTTAATATCCCAGCACCTCTTATAACAAAAGCAGGTACTAAAATAAAAGACCTAAAGCATCCTGATAAAAAGATGAGCAAAAGTGAAGATAATCCAAGTGGTGTAATATCTTTATTTGACGAACCTTCTAGCATAATTAAGAAAATAAAAGGTGCAACAACAGATAGCGATAACTTAGTATATTTTGATGAAGAAAATAAGCCAGGTATATCGAATTTATTAAACATTGCATCAGTAATGACTGGTAGAAGTATAGACGACTTAGTAAGTGAATTTAAAAACAGTGGTTATGGTACATTCAAAACATATGTTGGAGAAGTAACTGCTAATAAAATCTCTGAAATTCAAGAAAAATATAATAAATTATTAAATAGTAGTGAAATAGACGAAGTATTAAATGGTGGCTTAAATAAAAGTATTAGTCTTGCAAAAACTAAATACGAAGACATGAAAAAGAAAGTGGGACTTAACTAGTTCTACTTTTTAAATTTTCACATACTTATCACACTAGTACTTTATAATGAAATAGGGAGTTGATAAAAATGACAATATTAATAGTAGATGATGAAGTGCTAATAAGAAACGTAATAAAAGAATATTTACTTAATGAAGGATACAAAGTACTTGAAGCAAAAGACGGGTTTGACGCTTTAAGAGTAATTTCTGACAATAAAGTAGACCTAATTGTTTTAGACATAATGATGCCTAAAATGGATGGTTTCACATGCCTTAGTGAAATAAGAAAAACAAAGAATATTCCTGTAATAATGTTAAGCGCAAGAAAAGAAGAAACAGATAAACTTAATAGTTTTGATCTAGGAGTAGACGATTATGTTACAAAACCTTTTAGCCCAAAAGAATTAGTAGCTAGAGTAAAAGCTCATTTAAAAAGAACAACATCTAATAATGAAAACTATACTTATAAAAATCTTATAGTAGACTATAAAGGTAGAAAAGTAACAATTAATGGCAAAGAAGTAAATCTAACACCTAAAGAATATGAGCTTCTTACATATTTTATTAAAAACAAAGGAATTGCTTTAAGCCGTGAGCAACTACTTAATAATGTTTGGGATTATGACTACTATGGAGATGATAGAACAGTAGATACACACATAAAAATGTTAAGAAAAAGCTTGGGAGACTATAGAAACCTAATTAAAACAATAAGGGAAGTAGGTTATAAATATGAAACTGAAGAATAGAACACTAAAAGAACAAATATGGTTTTACATGGCCATATTTTCTACATGTCTAATAGCTTTACTTTGGATACTTCAAGTATTATTTTTTGACGCTTACTATGAAGAAAAAACAACAAAAACAATAGAAAAAATAGCTTTGAAAACAAAGTATTATTACCTAAACAATAAAACAACAAATAGTTATGACACACTATCATACGATAATAATGCATGTATTGAAATAATAGAAGATAATACTTCAATTTATAGTTCAAATGGTAAAAGAAGAGGTTGTATATATATTGATGATACAGTTGAATTAAGTACAAATTACATATTAGATTTTATTGAAAGTGATGAAACTACAAAGAACTACAAAATAATAAATCCAAAACTTAATAATCAAACACTAGTAACAGCGATAAAACTTAAAGATAGTGCTTATGCTTTTATCAATGTAAGTTTAGAGCCTACTGACCCAGCTATATCAATAATTCGTTCAGAACTAATATACATAAGTATATTTATATATTTGTCTTCATTTATAATCGCGTACTTTATAAGTAGGCACATCAGTAAGCCCATTCTAGAATTAAATAAAGAAGCTACAAAGATGTCTAAAGGGGATTTAATAACTCCATTTAACGAAAACTCAAACATTGAAGAAATAAAAGAACTTTCTAGAACATTAAATCAAACAAAAAAAGAATTATCTAAAATTGATACAACAAGAAAAGACTTGCTTGCTAATGTTTCACATGACCTTAAAACACCACTTACAATGATTAAAGCATATGCTGAAATGGCAAGAGATTTAAATAAGGATAATGAAGAAAAAAGAACAGATAATTTAAATGTTATAATTGAAGAAAGTGATAGACTAAATAGCTTAGTAAACAATATACTAGAGTTATCTAAAAGTGAAAAAAACATGGATACACTAACAAGAGAAAACTTTAGTATAAATGAGTTAATCACAAAAGTACTTCATAGATTTGATTATCTAACTGAAGAAGGATACACTTTAAAATTTGTATCTAAAAAAGAATATATCATATATGCAGACATCCAAAAAATCGAGCAAGTTATATATAATTTAGTAATAAATGCAGTAAACTATACTGGAAAAGATAAAAAAGTAACTGTTAAAATAGAAGAAAATAAAGGCTATATAAGGGTGTATGTCATTGACACAGGTAAAGGAATAGCTGAAAGTGAAATTAATCTAATCTGGGATAAGTACTATAAAAATGAAAAAAATCATCAAAGAAATAAAATAGGAACTGGTTTAGGCTTGTCTATAGTGAAAAATATTTTAATAAAACATAACTATAACTATGGCGTAATTAGTACTAAAGGAAAGGGTAGTAAATTCTATTTTGACATTAACATATAATTTTCACTTTTCTTTCACAAATTTATCACTTAACTTTAGTATACTTATATCATGAAAGGAGAAGTGATATTGTTAGAAGAAAAGTTGTAATAAAAATATAAATCCTCAAAAAACCTATAAAATCACATATAACAATTAAGAGTACACGATTAATCCCAGTGTACTCTTTTTCAAATTTTTAATTATAATTACTAGTTTTTTCTTTTAATATTTGATATAATTATTTTTGAAAGAGAAGAGTGGTTTTAAATGAGTGAAATAAAATTAAAATTTACTGCTAAACCTAAAGATATAATAATGTTTATTATATTCTGCATTTTTTTACTTTATTTAGTAGCAATTGGCGTACTTAACTTATATGAAATAACACACAATAATATGTTTTGGGGACTAAACCCAATACCTGCTTTTAGTAGTGACTTCATTGTAGCTACAGTGACTTTATATATATGCACTTTAATTGCAGTATTCATGAGTACATCAAGTTATTTCTTTGATAGAGAAAAAGGTTTTGGATTTGGTAAAAAGAAAGATAAAGATGAACCAGGTTGGTCTAGATGGATGAAAGAAGACGAAATGAAAAAAGCTTATGATGTAAAAGAAATTACATTAAATGCTGATACTTACGAACATGCTGGAATTCCAATTATATTAAAAGAAGACAAAGCTTGGGTAGACGATGGAGAAAACCACAGCCTTATCATAGGTGCGTCTGGTTCTGGTAAAACTTGGACTATAATTGACCCTTTAGTTAAAATATTAGGTAAAGCAGGGGAAAGTATGATAGTAACTGACCCTAAAGGTGAAATATATGAACACAACGCTAATATGCTTAGAGAAAAAGGATATAATGTAATAATTGTAAACTTCCGTGATCCAGAACATGGTAGTGCATGGAACCCTCTTACACTTCCATATAGATACTGGAAACAAGGAAAAGAAGATAAAGCAATGGAGTTACTTGAAGACCTTGCAACAAACATATTAGTAGATTCAACTAATAATAACGATCCATTCTGGCAAAAGACTGCAGCTGACTATTTTACTGGGTTAGCTCTTGGCCTTTTTGAAGATGCTAAAAGTGAAGACGAAATAAACTTAAACAGTATAAACGCAATGAGTACATTTGGTGAAGAAAGATGCGGTGCATCAAAGTATGATAAAGAATACTTTAAACTAAAAGGAGAACTTTCAAGTGCTTACATTAGTGCTGCAGCAACTATAACAGCACCTGCTGATACTAAAGGTGGTATCACATCTACTTTTAGACAAAAAATTCGTATCTTTAGTAGTAGACAAAAACTAGCTGAAATGCTTAGTTATACTGATTTTGATGTAACGAGAATTGGTAAAGAAAAAACAGCTGTATTCTTAAAAATACACGACGAAAAAACAACGTACCATGCTCTTGCTACAATATTTGTAAAGCAAGTTTATGAATGCTTAATCGATGAAGCTCAAAAAGAAGAAAATCTAAAACTTAAAATTAGAACAAATTTTATACTAGATGAGTTTGCTAATATGCCTGCACTAAAAGACGTAGAAAGCATGATTACTGCATCTCGTTCAAGAAACATGAGATTTAATTTCGTTATACAAAACTTTAGCCAATTAAATAAAGTATACGGAAAAGATGTTGCTGAAACTATTAAGGGTAACTGTGGTAATATGTTCTATCTAATTACTACAGAATATGCAGCACTTGAAGAAATAAGTAAACTTTTGGGAGACGCTAAACCAAAAGATGCTAAAGAAGGTAAACCTACTCCACCTATTAGACCACTTGTAACAGTAAGTGATTTACAACAAATGAAGAAATTTGAAATGATTATAAAGCGTTTCAGAAATATGCCATTTAAAACAAAACATAAAGCAAGCTTTGAAATATTTAAAGCTAAAAAAGGTGGATGGGGCTTTGAAGACTCAATGAGTGGATATCCAACAAGAGAAAGTAGGAATATTAAAACATTTGATATAAAAGGCTTTGTTGACGAACATAGAACAGATGATGGAATGAATGGTTTTCCAAACTTTGGCGGAAGTGCTTTTGTCCCACCATTTGCAATGCCATCTATCAATAAAGGAATGAATAACGATAAATCATCTAGTATAGACGATTTAGTTAAAAACATAGATGCTCAAATAGCTAAACTAGAAGAGGAAGAAAGATTAGAAAAAGAAAATAACCAAGGTAAAAACAAAGAAGAAAAAGAAAACGAGTTTGAAAGTCTTGTTAACAAAAAATATGAAGAGTTTATGGGGCGTAAAGAAGAAAAACCAGTTGAAGAACCAAAGAAGAACAACGTTAACGTAGACGATTTAATTAAGAAAATTGATGCTAGAATTGCTGAGTTAGAAAAAGAAGAAGAACTTGCTAAAGCTAGTCCATTTGCTGAAACTACAGAAAACCCTGTTGTAGAAGAAAATACTAGTAAAGACGAAAATGTTAGTGATTTCTTAGAATTTGCCAAAGCAATAAATGACGACATCATAAAAGACGAAGAAAGTAAACCTAAAATAAATATTGATGCTGACTCAATTATAGTAGACGAAAATATTACAGACGACGAATTCTTTGACGATTTCTTTGGAGACGACGAAGACTAAAGCCCAAGTGGCTTTTTCTTTTTATCATACATTATAATAAAGGGGATGTATGAACTTGTGATGTTTGGAAATAATAAAAAAATAATAGATATACAAGATAAATACTACTATAATATATATCACTTAAATGGCGCTATTAACATACCATATGACGAACTTATGAATAACTATAGATACCATTTAAATAAAAATACAGAATATTTGATTTACTGTAAAAGTGGTAAATTAAGTAAAAGAGTAGTAGCAGTTTTATCATATTTGGGGTATAATGTAAGAGAATACAAATAAAAGGAGATTATATGGAAGTATTAGAAGCATTAAATGAATTAATAATGAATTTACTAAATTTACTAGGTTCATGGGGTGCACTATTAGGATGTGTATTTATATTGTTTGAAAGCATTGTACCAATACTACCTTTGTCAGTGTTTATAACGTTAAACTTTTTAACATTCGGTAGTATCATAGGTTTTATAATAAGTTGGGTGTTTACTGTCCTTGGTTGTATGATGAGCTATTACATATTTAGAAGTAGTGTTAGTGAAAAAAGACTAGAGAAGTTTAAAGAAAATCAAACTTTATTAAAAGTAATAAACGTAATTGAAAACATGAACTTCACAAGTTTAGTTGTGTTAATAGCTATTCCATTTACTCCAGCTTTTGCGGTAAATATTGCTGCAGGAATATGTAGAGTAGACAAGAAAAAATTCTTATATGCTTTAATGATAGGCAAAATATCTCTAGTATACTTCTGGGGTTACGTTGGTGTAAACCTAATAGAAGCCTTAAAAACACCGATAGTCTTAATAAAAGTAGCAGTTATAGTATTGATAGTTTATATAATAAGTTATATCTTATCTAAAAAATTAAAAATCAAATAGAATACACTTGACTACAAGTGCCTTTTTTTGATAATATTATCTTGTAATAAAGATAGGAAGTGAAGTACATGAAAGTTAACTCTTTAGTACAAAATAAATTACAAATGGGGGGGGTTATTTAAATAGTATAAATAACTATAGTTTTTCATGTGCAATTA
>DOEC01000023.1 GCA_003524085.1 Bacillota bacterium
AATATTAGTAATTTTTCTAATTACTTTATTACTATTGTTATTAATATTATATATAGTATTAATTAAGTTATTTTTAAATAATAGTAAGAACTTGTAAAGTTTTAATCTAATAATACAGACTAAATTATAAATAATAATTGGAATACTTAATAAAAAATATAAAATGGTATCAATGTATAAAGTAAGTTTAGAATTATATTTTTTATAAAAGTGAAAATTATAATCTTTAAGTTTATAAAATTTATCATCTATTCTATTATCTCTAATTTTAAATGGCTTCAAAATACTAAAGTTTGATAATAGTATTGTTATATTGTTAAAAAATAAGAAAACAAATAGAATAATTTTTATTATTAAGTAAATTATTAATAATATTTCTTTTAAATTATGGTTTAGTGAAGCTAAATATTTATAATAAACTGGGACAGCAGCTGAAGAAAAAAATATAACAAAAATATACATTGATAGCAGTTTATAAAATTTCTTATCTGTTGATAAAGGTTGTTCTTTCTTATAAGTTTCAAATATGTTTTTTAGCAAAAGAATTGCAGGGATAATTAAATATATGATTATATTAATAAAATTGTTAAACTTTATATATAATGTAATTACAGTAAATATCACTGCTATAATCACTGCTTTCATTTTTATTTTATTAATTTTGTCTGATAACAATATATTTTTAGATTCATTCTTTTGCTCCTTTAAGTCTATTATTATTGTTAATACAAAATTTATAAGAAGCAAAAAGATAATAGAATAGTCAAAAATAGTGTTATTTAAAATAAATTTTAACATAAAACACCTCCGTAAATTAGTTATATATTTTACCATTTATTGTAAATATTAGCAATAATTATAAGGTAATTTATAATGCCTACATTCTACGACTTCGGGGGTGGAGACGGTGCTGAAGTAATCTATGCTCTTAGAAATAATTCTACATTTTCTAATAAAATATTAGAAGAGCTTCAAAAATCTGGACAAAATATTAGAAAGAATTATCAGCAAAGACTTCCTTCTAATCCTATAAAAGATTATTATTTTATACATAGAAATACCCCTGACACGGAAGCGGTTATTGTTGAATATGGTTTTTTAGACTCTAAAGGAGACGACGCTATACAACTTAAAAATAATTATGAAGATTATGCAGAAGCAGTAGTAAGAGCTATTACTGAATATAAAGGCTTAGCTTATACTGCACCTTCAGCAAGTGACTTCTACACTGTTCAAAAAGGAGATTCTTTATGGATAATTGCTAATAAGTTTGGTCTTACTGTAGATGAGTTAAAAGCGTTAAATAATTTGAAATCTAATACAATTAGTGTGGGACAGAATTTGAAGGTTAAAATGAACGAAGAGAAACCTTTAGAGGATTACTTACTTTATACTGTTAAAAGTGGAGACTCTTTGTGGAAAATTGCGAGTATGTATGATACAACTGTTGATACTTTGATGAAGATCAATAATTTAAAAGGAAATTCTTTAACTATTAATCAGCAACTACTTGTACCTAAGAAGAAAGACATTGATATAGATATTAGTAAAAATGATAAGGGAATATACTATACAGTTAAAAGTGGAGACACGCTTTACAAGATAGCTAACTCGTATAATGTTAGTGTTGATAAGATAAAAAGTGCAAATAAGCTTACAAGTAATACATTAAGTATCGGGCAAAAACTTCTTATTCCGACAGTGACTACAGATGTAACTGAAAACGATAAACCATCAAGTGCTGGTATAAACTATGTTGTAGTTAAGGGAGATAACTTGTATACAATTGCTAATAAGTATGGAGTTAGTGTTAATGATATTAAGTCTTTAAATAATTTAAAAAGTAATACTCTTCAAATTGGACAAGTACTTAAAATTCCTGGAACTGAATCTTATACAAATTATACTGTTAAAAAAGGAGACTCTTTGTGGAAGATTGCAAATACTTATGGAGTTACTGTAAATGACTTAGTTAAAACTAATAATTTAAGTGGTACTAGTTTGAGTATTGGACAAGAGATTCTGATACCGACTAAATAAAAAAAGATACCCTAGAATATATTAAATGGGTATCTTTTTGGTATGTCTAAATTAAATGTCATTTTTTCTTTTGTAACTGGATGGTAGAAACTTAGAGATATTGCAAATAAGGCTATACTTGTTTTTAAGTCAGCATTTTTATTATATCTTGCATCTGCAATTAAGGGATGATTTCTACTTGAAAACTGTACTCTTATTTGATGTGAACGGCCAGTATGTAAGTTTATTTTTACAAGACTCATGTTATCTTTATAAGAAATTAAGGTGTAGTCTAAAATAGAAAGTTTGCCTTTTTCTTTTGTTGTTACATAGCTAGTGTTAGTTTTTTCGTCTTTTGTTAAGTAGTCTGTGAATGTGTCACTTTTGTTCATTTTTCCTTCAACAACTGCGATGTATGTTTTAGCAAATTTATTTTCATTTATTTGTTTACTAAGTCTAGAAGCTGCTTTTGAAGTTTTTGCAAATACCATTACTCCTCCGACTGGTCTATCAAGTCTGTGGACAAGTCCTAAGTAGACGTTACCTGGCTTGTTATATTTTATTTTTATATATTCTTTTATAATAGTTAGTAAATCTTTGTCTTTTGAAGAGTCCTCGCATACTGGAATATTAGGTTTCTTTTCTACTACTATTATGTGGTTATCTTCGTATAAGATATTTAACTCAGTCAATTCTTCCATATATTCCACAAGGAAGTACTAAGTTGTTTTCCGTTATTGGTAATCCTATTTCTCCTGTTTCTATATTTTTTCCTTTAAAAGTCATGCTTAGAATGTTATTTAATGATGTTGGACTTACTCCTGTTGTGTATGAATTAATTAAAACGAATGAATAGTTTTCGTCTAGTATGTCTTTTACTTTTTGAAGTAATTCTTTTAGATTATCAACTAGTCTCCACACTTCACCATTTGGGCCTCTTCCATAACTTGGTGGGTCCATTATTACTCCGTGGTATGTTCTTCCTCTTCTTTTTTCTCTTTCTAAAAATTTTATTACATCATCTACGATAAATCTGATTTTGTTGTTTTCTAATTTGCAAAGTTTCATGTTTTCTTTCGCCCACTCAGTCATTCCTTTTGAAGCGTCTACGTGTACTACTTCTTCTGCACCTGCAATACTAGAGGCCATTGTAGCACATCCAGTATAAGCAAATAAGTTTAGTACCCTCATATTAGGACCAAAGGCACTTACTTTTTCCATTATGTAATCCCAGTTTGTAGCTTGTTCAGGGAAAACTCCTGTGTGTTTAAAGTTTGTTGGACTTACTTTGAATGTTAGGTTTTTATAGTTTATATGCCAACTACTAGTAAATTTTTTCTTGTATTCCCAGTAACCTCCACCTTTGTTACTTCTATGATATACTGCGTCAGATTTATTCCAAATGTTGTTATTAGTTTTGTCCCAAATTATTTGTGGGTCAGGTCTATTAAGGATGACACTACCCCATCTTTCTAGTTTTTCTCCGTTTCCACTTGCAAGTAATTCATAGTCTTTCCAATTATTACTTATTCTCATTATTATCTCCTAACTATTTAAACCTAGCATTTAGCTAGGTCTTTTTTATAAATTTACATTGTGATAAATGTTACTAACATCATCTACTTCTTCAAGCATTGTTAATATTTTATTAAATGCAGCTAAGTCTTCTCCTTCTAATGTAACCATATCTTTTGCATATTTTCCAATTTCGTCTACTTCAAAAGATATTCCTGGGAATGCATCTTCTAAAGCTTTTTTCATAGCACTATAGTTACTAGGTTCAGAGTAAACTATAATTAAGTCGTCATCAGTTTCCATATCATTCATGTCAACATCTGCATTTATTAATGCTTCCATTACTTCGTCTTCAGTGTGTCCTTTAAAACCAAGTGCACATAAATTTTCATACATATATGAAATTGCTCCTTGACCAGCTACTTTCATTGCAGTTTTGTTTGCAACTGTTTTTATACTTGCAACTGTTCTATTAACGTTGTCACTTAAGCATTTAATAATTAAGTTACTTCCGGCTGGACCAAATGCTTCATACTCACATACAGTGTAGTCTTCACCGACACCTTTGTTAACTTTGTCTATACTTCTTTGTATTACATCGGCTGGCACTTGTTCTTTTTTAGCCTTTTCTATTAGACTTCTAAGTGCAAGGTTCCCATTAGGGTCTGTTCCACCAGTTTTTGCTACTTGATATATCTCCTTTGCATATATTGAATATAATTTTGATTTCATTGCTGCTGTTTTAGCCATTGATGCAGCTCTTACTTCATGTGCTCTTCCCACACAAATCACCTTCCTTTAATCTAAACTTTCGGTTTCTTTTACTATTTTAATATATTTTTCATTATTTTTAAAGATATTTTTATCATTTTTTTCTAAAAATTCTAAAGAATCTTCTTTTACTTTTAGTAAAACCTTAAAATCTCTTTTGATATCTGCTATTTTAAATGACATATCCCCACTTTGTCTTACACCAAATATGTCTCCTTCTTTTCTCATTTCATAATCTTTTTCAGTAATGTAAAATCCATCACTAGAACTTGCTAAAACACTTAGTCTTTCGTTTTTTTCGCTTCCTATTAGAATGCATGTGGACTCTAGACTGTTTCTTCCGATTCTTCCTCTTAATTGGTGGAGTGTTGCTAGACCAAACCTGTCAGCGTTAAATATAACCATCATTGTCGCATTAGGGTTATCGACCCCCACTTCTATTACTGTAGTAGAAACTAATACTTTAGTTTTTCCACTTATAAAATCATTCATAACTGTTTCTTTTTCTTCTTTAGTTAGTTTTCCATGTAACAAGCCTATCTTCACCTTGTTATTGAATGCTAACTCCATTTTTGTTTTAAGTTCTGTTACAGGAGTTAAGTCTAGAGTTTCGTTTTCTTCAATTAATGGACTTACTACATATATTTGATGGTTTTTCTTTAGTTCTTCTAGCATTAAGTATAAGACATTTTTAATTTCTTTTTCGTCTTTTATTATTGTTTTTATTTCTTTTCTACCACTTGGTTTTGTTTTTATTAGTGATATGTCCATGTCTCCATATATAGTTAGAGCATAAGTTCTAGGAATTGGAGTTGCTGACATATATAATATATCAGGTAGTGCGCCTTTGTTTCTTAACGACTCTCTTTGAGTTACTCCAAAACGGTGTTGCTCGTCTGTAATTACAAGTCCTAAGTTTTTAAATGATACTTTGTCACTTAGTAATGCGTGTGTACCGATTAGCAAGTCTATTTTGCCATTTTTTAGGTCTTTGTAAATTGTTTCTTTTTCTTTCTTTTTTGTTGTGCCTAAGAGAAGTGCTATATTAATGTTTGTATTTGATAGTAGTTTTTTTACATTTTCATAGTGCTGAGTTGCTAATATTTCAGTTGGTGCCATCAAAGCAGTTTGATATCCACTTAGATAAGTTATGTATGCACTTATTATTCCGACTATTGTTTTTCCACTTCCTACGTCTCCACATATAAGTCTATTCATTCTTTTATTACTTGTTAAGTCGTTATATATTTCTTTTACAGCAGTGATTTGGTCTTTTGTTAATTCAAATGGAAGTGTGTTTATATAGTTTTGTACATCTAATTTATTGCATTGTTTAGGTTCTTTTTTTATATCTGTTGTCTTTAAGTATTTTAAGTAGTTTATTTTTAACATGAACAGAAATAATTCTTCATATATTAGTTTTAATTTAGCTTCTTTTATTTCTTGCAAGTCTATTGGGAAATGTATTTTTCTTATCGCATCCATTTTATTAATAAAGCCATATCTTTCGTTTAGATAGTCTGGTATATAGTCTACAGTTTCTATATTCATGTCTAGTGCATTTTTGATTAGTTTTGAAAGAGTTTTATTGTTTAGTCCATTTGTAAGATGGTATACGCTTTCTATTTTGTTGTCTTCTATTTTTGATAATATAATGTTGTTCGCTACAAGAGTATTCTTTTTTTCGTCATATTTACCTAGAATAGTTATAGTTTTTCCTGGGGTAATGTTTCTTTTCATAAAAGCACGATTGTATATGCTAACATTAATTAATTTATTACTTGTGTATACTCTAAATGATAGGATATTCTTTTTTGCACCGAAAAATCTTACTATAGGCACGCTGTCTACTATGCCCTCAATTATTACGTTTTCATTAGATTTAACATCATTTATGTTGTTTATTTTGTATATTTGATATCTATAAGGATAGTATGAAAGTAAGTCAGTCACGTCATATATCCCTACACTATTTAATAAAGAAATGTTTTTTGTACCAATTCCAGTAACTTTACTTAATTCCATAGCTTCTCCTCCTTATATATTTAGTATACTACAACACCAATTGTAAGTCAACCATTTGTTTGCTTAAATTTTGAGTATATTTTTTTAAAAAACGCTTGACTATTTTATCAAATTAGTTTAGAATATAGACTTACCAATTCACTTAAGGCGAATTGGTGCTAGTATCACACTAGCCAACCCCTTTTTATTCTTTTTTCCGGACTGCTTATTATGGCAGTCCTTATTTTTTTGTTAAACAAAAAAGGTAATATAGAATTATGTATATTTGTTTTTCCAAAAGAAAAAGATGACTACTGCCACTTTTAATCGCACGCTATACAACGTGCCCAAAGGGTTCTATTTCCATAAATAATACCAATCAAATGTTGACTTCTCAATTATTTTTTATAGTTTATTAGATAAAATATAAAGTTAATTAAATACAAAGAGATTAGTTTTCACTAACCTCTTTTTTAGATATATTAATATAATAGTCATATCTTTTTTTAGCAGAATTCATGTTTATTTTGTATAGTCTTTCGTATTCATTTGGGTTTATTCTTTCTAAGTTTTTGTAACGCATTTCTTTTGCAAATACTGTTTCATATAAGTTGTAGTTTGGTTCTTTTGAGTCAACTGTAAGTTTGTCAGTGACTGGATTATAACGCATTAAGATATTGTAACCGCTTTCTACAAGTAGTTTTTGTTCTTCTATGCTATTAGAAAGGCCACCTATTATACCGTGTGCGATGCAAGGACTATAGGCTATTATTACACTTGGTCCATTATGGTTTTCTGCTTCCATGAATGCTTTTATTGTTTGAACAGGGCTTGCTCCAGCTGATATAGATGCTACATAGCAGTTTGGTATGTTCATTGCAATTTGGAATAAATCTTTTTTAGGTTTTAGTTTACCACTATTAGAAAACTCTGCAACTGCACCAATACGAGTTGATTTTGAAGTTTGTCCACCAGTATTTGAGTATACTTCTGTGTCTAAGACTAATACTTTTATGTTTTCGTTCATTCTAAGAGCGTGGTCTAAGCCACCAAAACCGATGTCGTAAGCCCATCCATCTCCACCGACAATCCATACTTTTCTTGAAGGTATATAGTCTAAAAGTTCAGATAGTTCTTTAGGTAGTTCTACGTTTTTTAGTTCGCTCTTAACTTCATTTGTTATAGTAAAGTCATTTATGTTTTCTAGCCATTTTTCATATAAAGCTTTTGTTTTTGCACTTACATCATTCATTGAATCAGTCATAATTCTTTTAATTTTATTTCTTTGATTTTTATATGATAAGTGAAGTCCTAAGCCGAACTCTGCATTGTCTTCAAATAGGCTACTTATCCATGGCATTTTGTATGGTGTGCAAGGCAAGCTTGAAGAGTAAATCGAAGAGCAACCTGTTGCATTAGAGATTACTATTTCGTCTCCATACATGCTTGTTAGTGTTCTTAAATAAACAGTTTCTCCACATCCTGCACATGCGCCTGGAAATAAAATTTTATTATCAGAGAAACCTAAAGCTTTAATGGTTGTTTTAGGCAAGTTTACATCATTTTTAACATTCTCTCTTAAGTAGTCACATAAAAGGTCAGTGTTTTCTTTAGGTTTATCCATAGTAAGGGCTTTTTGTTTGTTTTTACCTGGACATATTTTTGAACATAGTGTGCAACCTGTACAGTTATCTGTGTTTATTCCTAGATAGAAATATCTTCCACCTTCAATGATTACGTCTTCTTCTTTTAGTGGAGAGTTATCAAATTCTTCTTTTGTCATACTAAATGGTTTTATTACACCATGTGGGCAAATGAATGAACATAAATTACATTCTATACAATTTTCTTTGCACCATGAAGGGACTAAACTACTTATTTTTCTTTTGTCACTTTTACTCATGTTTCCTTCAAATGTACCATCTTTGTGGTTTAAAAAGTCGCTTACTTTTACCATGTTTGCACGTCTAGCCATCATTTTATCATAAATGCTATTCATTTTCTCTTCATTTTGTTCTTCTACTGTTAGCACGTGATTATCTAGTTCTCTTAGGTTATCTATACATAAATCTAGTACTTTTATATTATCACTCACTACATTCATGCCTTTATCTATATATAGTTCTTTTATGTTTTCTTTAAATCTTAGAATATCTTCGCCTGTTGCACCTAACATTTTTAAGATGTAGTATGACATTATGTTGTTTATTTTTCCTTTTAAATTAAATTTACTAGCAAGCGTGTCTGCCTTCGCAATAAAGACTTTAATGTTTTTGTCTAAGATTATTTTTTTTGTTGAGTTTTTTATTAATGAATTTAATTCTTCATCTGTTTTGTCTGTGTTAATAAGTAGTATTCCATTTTGTTTAATGTTATCTAATACTTCATATTTTCCTAGGTATGAATCTTTTGAAACTACTACTAAATTAGGGTCAGTTAGATAGAATGGGGCATTTATTAATTCGTTTGATAGTCTTAAGTGACTTATAGTGATGCCTCCACTTTTTTTAGAGTCGTATTCAAAGTAGCCTTGTACATAGTTAGTTTGTCCCATTACTTTTAGTATGTTTTTTGAAGCACTTACCATGCCGTCAGAACCAAAACCGAATACTTTTATTTCTTTGTATTTTTTTGATAAGTGGAAGTTTTTTACTTCTAAGTTTGTGTTTGTAACGTCATCAATTATTCCTAGTGTGAAGTGGTCTTTCATAGCGTGTTTGTCCATGTTATCAAAGACAGATTTAATCATACTTGGAGTAGTGTCTTTGCTTGAAAGGCCATATCTTCCGCCTATTACTTCGATGTTTTCGTTTTTTAAAGCAGCACACACGTCTAGGTAAAGTGGTTCACATAAACTACCTGCTTCTTTTGTTCTATCTAGGACAGTTATTTTTTCAGTAGTCTTTGGTAAGACTCTTAAAAAATGAGTTAAACTAAATGGTCTATATAAGTGAACATTAATTAATCCAACTTCTATGTTTTCTTTTAGTAATTCGTCTATTACAAGTTTAATTGTATCTGTTACACTTCCCATTGCAATAATGATGTTTTTTGCTGTTTTAGAGCCGTAGTAGTTAAATGGCTTATAGTCAGTACCCATTAGAGTGTTTAACTTATTCATATAGTCTTCTACTACATTTGGAACATTGTTATAAAATGAATTTCTAGCTTCTGTGTTTTCAAAGTATACGTCTTCAGTTTCTGATGTTCCTCTTGTTATTACTTTTCCTAAGTTAAAGCTTCTATTTTTAAATTCTTCTATTTCTTTATATGGAGTGATGCTTTTTAAGTCTTCGTCAGTTACCATTTTAATCTCGTTTATTTCGTGGCTTGTTCTAAAACCATCAAAGAAGTGCATGAATGGAATACTTGATTTTATACTTGATAAGTGGGCGATTAAGCCTAGAGTGTAGACGTCTTGTACATTACTGCTTGATAAAATTGCGTATCCAGTAGCTCGGCATGCATAGATGTCTTGATGGTCTCCAAAAATAGATAGTGCGTGTGTTGACAAGCTTCTTGCGGCCACGTGTATAACTGACGGAAGCATTTCTCCTGCCATTTTGTACATACTTGGTATCATTAATAAAAGGCCTTGACTTGCTGTATAGGTTGTACTTAAAGAGCCAGCTTGAAGAGCACCATGGATTACAGCACTTGCGCCTGCTTCACTTTGCATTTCTATAACACTTACTTTATCTCCAAACAAGTTTTTCTTGTTCTCGCTACTCCATTTATCTATGAGAGTTGCCATTCTACTTGATGGTGTTATCGGATAAATTCCTGCTACTTCTGTGAAGTTATAGCTAGCTAATGCACAAGCCTCATTTCCATCTACTATTTTTAAATTCCCCATATGTTCCTCCTTTAAATATGTTGCATATTCTTAGTTATTTTAACAATTATAATTGTACCAAATTTCTAACGAAAAGTCATTAGCATAACATTAATTTATGTTTTTTTTAAATGTTTAATTTTACTTTAAAAGATGCTGGATTGTTGTTTGGAATGAGTAATAGTACTATTGATAAGTATTAGAAAGGTATTTTGAGTCCTGACTCTCAAACACTAATCAAATTTGCAAATGCATATAGAGTTAAAGCTATTTATTTAATTAAAACTTATAAATGTACTAATATGAAATTTGATTCAGTTAGGATAAATTAAAACACTAGGCAATTTTGTTACATTCCTAGTGTTTTGATTAAATTTTATTTATAAAACATATTCTATTTTCCTAAATAATCTTTGATTTTTGTTTGAGCTTCATTAACTGAATCCTCATTAGGTAACATGGTGTATAAATTTAGAGTTGGGAAAGTATATGTTGGACCCATTTGTCCTGTTCCTGTTAAATTAATGCTTTCAACACTCCAACCACGCATGTCATTTAATTGCATTTTTACTAATTTTGAAATGTCTTTGCTGCTTATGTTCGTATCCATATTGTCACTTATACTGTTTAGTATTTGATCATAGTTGGAGATTAATGCTGTTGAAGAAGTTACTTTTTTTATTATTGCTTCCACTACTTTTTGTTGGTTTTTAACTCTTTGAATATCTCCCTCTGCAAATGATTTTCTTTCTCTTGCGAAAGCTAATGCTTGTTCTCCATTTAAATGATTATATCCAACTGTATAATGATATTTTCTAAATGCTCTTTCATAGAAATCATAATCGCTATAGACATCTACTCCGCCAATCGCATCTACTATACCTTCTATTGTAGAAAAATTAACTTTTACGTAATAGTTTATATCTGTATTTAATAGTTTTTCTACGCTTTTAACACTTTCTTCTATTCCATAATAACCTGCATGTGTAAGTTTGTCATATGCTTCTTCGCCTTGTAAAACTAAGTTTACATAATAATCTCTAGGTATTGATGTTAATAACACTTTTCTATTAACTGGGTCTATAGTCGCAACCATATTAACATCTGTATTAAATATAGCGTCAATACTTCCAAAACCATCTCCACCCGCTATGTAAACATTAAATGGAGTATTGGCTACATTTACAACTTTTACGATATCTACTTGGTCTATTGAAACTTTAAATTCATATATTGTTTTTAAGCTTATTTCCATGTCACTTAATTCATCTTTTAGTAATTTTTCTACTGAACCATTCATTATAACTCCAGATATTTTTCCATCTGTCAAATCGTTAAACATATTTTCTAAATTGGTATATTCTACTTTAGTAAACTCTATTTTTTTACTTAACTCATCACTTGCTTTTTCGCTATTTGTTGATTTGTAAATACCAAGATTTTTATCATTTAGTTCTTCTAACTTGTTATAATCGCTTGTATCTAACACTTTTACACTAAATTTTTCTTTTTGAAAGATGTCTTTATCTAATATGCTTAAGAAGTCAAATGTGGTATATAAATACTTAGTTCCAAAACCACCTATAACAGCAAATAAAACGAATATAATAATCGATGTTACTTTCAAACTTGATTTTACCTTTTTGTTAAATGCAAAGAATAA
Organism: Bacillota bacterium; assembly: GCA_003524085.1. Lineage (GTDB taxonomy): Bacteria > Bacillota_I > Bacilli_A > RF39 > UBA660 > CAG-628. The sequence continues at coordinate 11,808 of DOEC01000023.1, forward strand.
CATTATTAAATAAATTAGTATTATTACTATAAATAGCGGTGCAAGGTATTTGTTAGGTATCATATTTAATTTTACTAACATAAAGCTGAATATTATAGTTATAATTAAACTTATTACTCCTATGACTTTTGCTATTAAAGTTAGTTTTTTATTTTTCTTTTTCATTTTATCGCCTCTTGTATAATTATACAGATTATTTAATAAAATTACAACTTATTCTTTGATAAATGCTATAATTTTTTGTATTCTACTGTTTTGATAATTTTAGGTTAATTGATACTATACTAATATAGTTTTAATAAATATATTTATAAAATTTTGTATTAAAAAAAAATCTCATTTTTCATAAGATTTCTTTAAATGCCTTCGTGTTTTAACTATTTTGTTTCCATTTTATAATAGCATCTACTATTCTTTCACTAGCGTGTCCGTCTCCATATGGATTAGATGCATGGCTCATTTTTTCGTATTCTTTGTTGTCTGTTAATAATTTCTTTGTCTCGTTATATATTGTTTCTTCATCTGTTCCAACAAGTTTTAAAGTGCCTGCAGAAATGCCTTCTGGTCTTTCTGTAGTGTCTCTTAAAACTAGTACTGGCTTACCTAAACTCGGTGCTTCTTCTTGGATACCGCCTGAGTCTGTTAAAATTATGTAAGACTTGTTTTGAAAATTATGAAAATCAAATACTTCTAGTGGTTCAATTAGTTTAACTTTGTCACAACCATCAAACACTTCATTTGCGACGCTTCTAACAAGTGGATTTAAGTGTATTGGATAAATGACCTTAACATCATCAAACTCGTCTACAATTCTTCTTATAGCCTTAAAAATGTGTCTCATTGGCTCGCCTAAATTTTCTCTTCTGTGGGCTGTTAAAAGTATCATTTTTTCGTTTGGTTTAATCCATTCTAACTCAGGGTGTGTATAATCATTTTTAACAGTGGTGCTCATCGCGTCAATTGCAGTGTTACCAGTTACAAATATTTTTTCTTCTTGTATATCTTCTTTAAGAAGGTTTTCTTTACTGACGGTAGTTGGGGCAAAATAAAGATCTGTCATACAATCTACCATCTGTCTATTCATTTCTTCAGGAAATGGGCTATATTTATCATATGTTCTAAGGCCTGCTTCAACGTGTCCAATAGCTACTTGATTATAGAAAGCTGCTAAGGCACCAGCAAATGTTGTAGTGGTGTCTCCATGGACTAAAACTATGTCAGGTTTTACATCCTTTATAACGCTTTCTAAGCCAGTTAATGCACGTGAAGTTATTTCACTAAGAGATTGACCTTGTTTCATTATGTTTAAGTCATAGTCAGGCTTAATATTAAATGTTTCTAAAACTTGGTCTAGCATTTGTCTATGCTGAGCTGTTACACAGACTATGCTTTCTATTTCTTTTCTTCTTTCTAATTCTTTAACAAGTGGAGCCATTTTTATTGCTTCTGGTCTTGTTCCAAATATACTCATTACTTTAATTTTTTCCATTATTTTACTCCTTACCAATTATATTTTTAAATTCATTTGTAATTATTTTGTTAAATTCCTTGTAATCAAATGTTGTCTTTTTCTTATTAGGTTTATTTATAAAATCTGCCATTAATTTTCCAAGTTCAGAGTCTTTATAAAATATATTACCATATTCTTTTGTTACTATTTCTTCACTTGCTCCACAATTACTTGTAATTATTGGTACACCAAGGACTCTTGCTTCATTTAAAACTAAGCCGTAGCCTTCATATTTTGATGTAAATAGTAAGCAATCACTATTTTTTAAATATGGATATGGATTAGATTTTGTACCTAAAATGAAGATATAATCTTCTAATTTGAATTCTTTTATTAATTCTTTATAATAGTCTGTATCTTTTCCACTACCTATTAATAATACTTTAAAATTATAGTCATTTTTTAATTTTGCGCTTGTGTTAATAATTAATGAAATATTTTTAAACTCTTCAACATGATTTGCTATATTTATAAATGTAATAGTTCTTTTATCAAATACATCTTCTGTTACCTTTTCGTTTGATTTTTTAATAATGTTTTCTCCATCTATATAATTTGGAATTACTTTTATATTTAATTTTTTTTCATATTTACTTTGTAAAGCGTTTTTACTTTTATTTGAATTACATATGATTGTTTTAAATTTATCATATTTGATCTTCTTCTTCATTTTTTCCATTTCGCTGCTTGAATATCTGGAAACATCACTATGGACAAATAATATGCTATTCTTACTGCTTAGTCTTGCTAAATCCGAGAAAATTTTTTGATGATTTGTATAACATATAGAAACATCATATGCATCTTTAACTATAGTATATTTAATTTTTAGTAATGTTAACTTTATTCCGGCTATAATTTTTCCTAATACGTTCCATTTTTTTGCGAGTAATTTTATCTTAATATTTTTTGGGATTAATTCAATTAAGTTTTTGTCCATAGTATAACCCAAATACAAACAAACATCATTTTTTTCTGATATGTTAGACATGTTTAAAAAATCTATAAGTGATTTTTCCATTCCGCCATGTTTTAGTCTAGACATGTATATAATTATTTTTTTCATAACTACTCCTTTAGTTTAATATATTAAGAAAGAACACTACAATTTGTAAGTGTTCTTAAAATTACATATATTTTGTGTGTCAAACACTACTTTATTTTCTAATAAATTCATGTTATCAATTATTTCTTGATGTTTTACCATTATGATAACTAAATCAACATCTTTTAAAAATTGATTTAAATCATGATATTGATTACTAACTATATCTTTCTTTATATAAGGGTCATATACTTTTAAAGGCTCTGCTAAATGTCTTTTTTGAGCTTCTAATAATTGTAATGTTGGGCTTTCTCTAAAGTCATCAACATTTTCCTTATATGTTAAACCATATAATCCAACTCTTTTATAATCAGTCATACCTTTTTCTTCCATTATTTGACTTACCCTATTTAAAACAAATTCTGGCATTGAATCATTAACTTTCATTGATTCCCAAATTACTTTTGTTAAGCTTGGGTAATCACCAACTAAAAACCATGGATCTACTGAGATACAGTGTCCGCCTACTCCTGGACCTGGATTTAAAATATTTACTCTAGGATGCATATTGCATATTTTTATTATTTCATATACATTCATATTATCATGGCTACAAATTTTAGCTAATTCATTTGCTAAAGCTATATTTACTGCACGATAAGTATTTTCTACAACTTTTGTCATTTCTGCATTTTTAATTGTTGTTACTACAACTTCACCATCGGTTGTTTTTCTGTAAATATTGGCTATTTTTTCACCAACTAACATATCATCTGCACCAATAGTTCTTGAATTGTGTTTTAATTCATAAACCATATTTCCAGGAATAATTCTTTCTGGAGCGTGAGCAAGGTAAACATTTTTATTTACTAATGGTTTAATGTATTTTTCAATTGTACCTGGTGAAATAGTTGATTCTATAACTATTATTGATTCATCTTTGCAAACATTCAATACTTCTTTTACTGCGTTTATAACATAGCTTGCATCTATTTTTTTAGAAAATTTATCATATGGCGTTGGTACTGAAACGATATATACTTCTGCTTCTTGGTAATCATTACTAAATGAAATATTTCCTGTAGAAACTGCTGAATTAAATAGTTCAACCAATCCTTTTTCTTCAAATGTAACTTTTCCTGCATTAAGTGTTTCTACCAAACCTTTATTATAATCAGTTCCCACAACTGTAAAACCTGCATTAGCCATTGTTAAAGCTGTTGGTAAACCGATGTATCCTAATCCTACTACATTAATCTTCATAACTTCACATCCTCCATTTAATTATAAAACATACTAGTAATTATTTCAACTATTTTTTCTGCTAAATATGATTAATACTAAAAATTTAACTAATTTAGCTTGTCTAAATATACGTTTAGGTTCTTTAATTAATCTGTATAGCCATTCAAAGCCATGTTTTTGTGCCCACATAGGTGCTCTTTTAATATTTCCACTTATGACATCAAAAGAGCCTCCTACGCCTTGAAAAACTTTCGCACATGTTTTATCCATATTTTCTGTAATCCAATACTCTTGTTTAGGCGAACCTAGTGCAACAAATACGATATCTGCCTTACTATTGTTGATTTCCTTTATAATTTTATCATTGTCTTTTTCGTAGCCGTCAATAGTTCCAACTATTTGAATATTCTTATATTTTTCAATAAGTTTTTCTTTTGCTTTACTTATTACTTCTTTTTTTGCTCCGTAAAGAAATACTTTATATTCTTTTTCATCAGCAAGATTACATAGCATATCCATACAATCTATTCCAGTGATTCTTGATTTAATATTTCCTTTTTTCAATTTAGATGCGTATATAACTCCTATACCATCTGGAATTTGATAAGTTGCTTTATTTAGTAATTCTTTTAAGTCTTTATCTTCTCTTGATTTAAGGATTTTTTCCGGATTAATTGCAACTATAAAAGATTTCTCGTTCTTTTCAATATTGTTTATTAAAGATAATTTTAAATCTTCATATGTTGTAACATTAACGTCAATTCCTAATATGTTTTCTTTATTCAATGTAATCACCTTCTTTTAATTCTCTAGTAAGAAAATCTGTAAATCCATAATTTATACTTTGTAAAAATTTCACTTTTGATGTTATCAACTTATCTATTGTATTATTTTTCTTTCCATATATTTTTTTAATGTAAGATTGTGTAACTAATAAATCTTCTAGAGTTAAAAGCCTATAATCTTCTCCACTCATAGTTCCATCAGGTTTTATCTCATACCATAAATCGTTATTATCTTTTATCCAGTTATCTCCTATATTTATGATTGTGGTAAGATATTTTTCTGCAACGGTTTTATATATTTCTTTATCTTTATCAAGATATTCTTGGAATAATCTATCTATTATTGCTAACTGATGATTTAGTGATGAATGAGTTTTTAAATCATATTCATGGTTTGTATAATAGTCAAGTGCTAGTACTCCATAATTATCATATATATTGAATTCATATTTTTTGTATGTATACACCATATAATTAGTATATACATGTTCCCATTTTTTTAGTGTTGAACTATTAAAGTTTTTATTAATTAATTTGAAATATATAGCTAAAGTATCATTATGTCTAGTATCAAAATAGTGAGAGTAAGTATAATAATCTTTTTTCAACCAAGTTGAGGTATATTCTGTAAGCCATACTCCATTTTTGTATCTAGGCATATATTTATCTAAAGTGTGTAATGAGTTATAAATAATAGTTTTGAAAAATTGATTATTGTTATTCTCGTATTCAGTAAATATTTTTTTCTCACTATATCCACCAACATTTCTTCCATAACCCTCTTTGGTAAATGGCTCAATTGAGTAAGGTAATTTTGAATATCTTCCATCATATGACACCCAAACTCCTGTTTCTCCTTCATTTATTAACTGTGAATATTTTTCTATTTCTTGTTCATTATCAAACAAATTATTTTCTGATACCACTATTAATTGGTCAAAAAACTCATTTGAACCTAAAGTAATAGTGTTTTTATTTTTATTGTTATCGTAATTTACTTCTTTACTAAACTCTTTTAATATTGAGTAGTCGTTGTCTTTGTATTCTTCACATAAAATTGAATATACATATGTTTTATAAATCAACATTGAATCATCTTCATCATAAGAATATAAACTTGGTAATGTTAATTTATCTTGTCCAACTGTATAAGAATATGGTTTTGTTATTTCATATTCTTTAAAATTTTTATTGTTTTCATATAATTTATTAACAGCAAAGTTTATATTAATTTTGTCAAATGTTAAGTTCTTTCCTGTAAAATATTTATATGTAATATTATTTTCAAAAGTTCTTTCCACTATTAAATATTTGAAAATTTCTTTATTTCCTAATTTTATGGAATATATATTTAGAACGTCTTTTGCAAATTCACTATTTACTACTTCGTGCTTTACTAATATGTTTTCTATTTTTTCATCAGAAGTAACTTTATAATCGTCATCAAATGTTAAATTAAGTTCTATGTTATTGTTAATTATTTTATAATTTATCAAAGAAATTGCAGAAACTAACAATAATATTAATGTATACGTTATTATCACTTTAACACTAATATTTTTTGTATTACTATCAGGTATTGAATATATCATATTATAAACTTTAGATATTATAATAGATAAAATTAAAGCTACTGAAGGTGCTCCTAAAACATGGCCAGATAGACAAGATATTAGTATCATCAAAACTATAGAAATGTATAATTCTAGTAAATTATAATTTGAGAACACTTTATTTGGCTTATTTATAAAGTATTTTAGTATAAAATATATTACGCAAATAAGCAAACTAAAATAAATTATAAAGCCTATTATTCCATAGTTAAAAAGTATATCTAAAAAATCAATTTCGATGTTTTTATCGCTAAGCTCATTATCAATTCTTTGATTTTTACCTAGTCCGAAAAGATAATCATATAATTTGTAATTGTCAAGATTTTGTATTTTTCTAACTAAGTATATGTCTCTGCTACTTAATATCATATTTAAAAATGGTGTTGATTTGTAATCATAATCTCTATTGTAATAAAATGTATCTTTTAATAAACTATAATAATTATCTTCAATAGAAGTATCACTTTTAATAATATCAGGTTCATTTACAATTTCATTTGGAGTAGATGTACTATTACCAGGTGTAGAATTACCGTTGTTACTAGGGATAGAGTTATCATTTTTCGTTGTATTATTTTTAATTTTATCGTTACCTTTAACTACATCATTATAAAAATCATTTTGAACACCAAGATTTGTTAAAAAATTACTAAATAGACCTGTTCCTAAAGTTGTAAGAATTAAAACTATTAATATTATTATATTTCCTATTTCATTTTTTCTTGTACTATTATGTTTAAAACATTTAATAATGCTTATAATTAGCATAACTGTTATTGTTAATATAGCTGCAATAACAGGTGTTTTGGTCCCAATATTGCAAATAGTTACCACATAAACTAAAGCAAGTATGGAATATAACAATTTGACAGTGTTGTTGTTTTTTTCTTTTATTGGTTTTATTAAAATGAATGGGCAAAGCATGCTAACAATTGAACTTATTTCATTTGGAGAGTAAAACCATCCTAAATTTCCTGCTTTACTATTGGAATATGATGAAATACCAGTGCCTGTAAACATCGGTATAATAAGTAAAATCATATATATTATTCCTGTAAAATATAGGATAGAATTGTCATCTTCATTTTTATTTACAATTAGCATACATGATAACATTAAAGGGAAAAACATACTTTTTATAATTGCGATTAATTCCGACTTAAATAGATTTGGATATATTAAAACTCTATTTAACATGAAAATAAAAATAAAACATAAAACTATAAGCATATAGTGAAATATTTTTTTATTTGTGTTTTTATTTAATATTAAAACATAAATCATGAAACATAAAAGAATCACTCCTCTTATTGCAGTTCCAATAAATGAAAATGAAGAGTATTTGTAAATTAATAATGAAATTAGAAGATCTAAAATTGGCGATGTAATAACTAATGCCTTAATTATTTTTTTAAAATCTATTTTCATTTTTTATTCCTCCTTTTACTATTTATCATAAATTTTATTCTTTCAAAAAATGCTGTTTCTTTAACTAAATAATAGTATATTGTAGTTACTATGAAACTTAGTAAAAAAACTATAACACCTTTTACAAACCACATAATAAATGAATTTGCTTTAATCATATTTTGAATAAAATATACTATAGTAACATTTATTAATATTCCTATAAGGTATTTTATCCATAAAATGTAATAGTTCAAAACTTTATCATTGATTATCTTCTTAAATATGATTTGTGGAAAATGAATAAATGTACCTGTAATTAACGCAAATAACGTTGCTATTAGAACACCTGACATTCCCATTTTTTTTACCAAAAGTAATGAAAGTACCACACATACAATACTTTGGTATACAGAACAATTCTTAATTTTTTTAAATTCGCCTGAAGCTTTAATAAAGGTATCAAGTGGGATTTTTACGATTTGGATATATAACAAACATACAAATAAAAAGCATATTATATTATTAGAAGTGTAATCTTTACCATACCAAAGATTTATGAAAGGTGTGATCATAAAAAATAATGGAACTGATATTATACTACCTAAATAAAAAAGTAGTGAATTCAACTCATAAAAAATTTTTTTAGATTTTTCTTTTTCAGCAACTAGTAGGTTTCCTACACTTGGTACTAATGCACTATTAAATCTCATAATCAATAATTTAATCATTGTAAGAATTTGATTGTAAGCATTGTAAATAACTATTGCAGTTAAGCCTAGATATTTTGATATAATAATTACGCTTGAATTTTCTATAATCAAGTTGTTTACTTTATTAATTATTAAGCTGTTTGCATCTTTTTTAAAACTCATATTTATGTTCTCTGACTTTTTTAAAAATTTATGTTCTTTTCTAGAAATAACAACTAAAATAATATTTTTCAAAACACTTAGCAAAACAAATGATATTAAAATTGTTAATAGCTTACCACCCAATTTGGCAATTATAATTGCACTTACGCTTTCTAATATTGATAGTATTTGATCAAAATTACTTGTTTTATATAATTTTTGTTCAGCTTCATATAGTATTTGATGTGAATAAGTGAAGTAAGATACAGCACTTGATATGATATAAAGAATAAAGCAAACTCTAATATACATTACATTTATGGTAGTTTCTTTAATGAAAAACATTATTTCAATAGATAATAGCAAGCCTAAAATTATGACAAATAGTCCAATTCTGTTAAAATATTTTTTAGCACCACTTAATATACTATTAATTTCTTCATAATTATTTTCATTAACAGGTTTGTATAACTGATAAGTTACTGCAGCACATAATCCACCATCTACCAAAGATATATATAAATAAATTTGGTAAAATAGTTGATATATTCCAACATATTCATCACCTAAACATTGTAGCAAAATTTTTGTTTTTACAAGGCCCAATATAGCTATTATCGCTGTAAAAAATGCGCCGTATATAAATGATTTTAATGTATTCTTGGTTCTCATTTATATTCCTCCTATGCCTTTCATTGCTTGATATATTATACCATAATTAATATTTTTAGTAAATATTATCTCTATAAGTTAATTTTTTTCACGATGTTTTTTGAAAAGAAAATTAATTTAATTAATAAATATCTTTTTTTCTCTAATAAATCGTAAATTATTTTTCTGTTTTTACTTAATGACACGATATATTTATTATTTCTATATGTTTCAAAGTTATTATTCATATAATTTATAATCTTACTCATCACTTCTTTTTTCAATTTCTTTGAAGCTTGCGCATTAATTACTCTTACGCAAGTTGAAATATAAATGTGATCAATTGCGTTAAATTCTAATAAATCATAATATTTTTGATAAACATTCTTTTCCTTTAAATAATTTATTGCATCATCAAAAGCGTCAAATATTTCAGTATTTTTAGCAATATTGTTGTTATTCATTGTTGAACCTTTTCTTAATAAGTAGTTGTATAATGGTTTGTTTACATAAGCTATTTTATTAGTACAAGTCATTACTTTAAAGGTAAAAGCAAAATCTTCGTACCATACTTTTTCTTTAAATTTTATTTTGTTTTCTATAAGTATTTTTCTTTTATATATTTTATTCCAAACTGCTATTTTTCCTAAAAAAGCATTTTCTAATGTTGAGTGTTCATTTTTATAATTACATTCTGGGTATTTTTTTTCATTTTTTTCATTAACAACAAAATTATCACATATAACGACATCAAAATCATTTGTTATTGCTTTATTATATAATTTTTCATACATGTCTAATTCGATATAATCATCGCTATCTACGTAACCGATATATTGTCCACTTGATTTTTCTAATCCAACATTTCTTGCTGAACCTTGACCACCATTTTCTTTAATTATGGATATAATTTTTTCTGGATAGTTTTGTTTAAAGTTATCAATTATACTTTGACTATTATCTGGACTGCCATCATTTACAACAATGATTTCTATATCTTGTAAAGTTTGGTTGACTAAAGATTCAAGACACTTATTTAAATACTTTTCCACTTTATATACTGGAACTATAACACTTACTTTTTTCATTAATACACCTACCCTTAAAATTCAATCGTATCTGCAGTTAAATTGTTTAAATTATATGGAAATTCATATAAATATTCTTTTAATTCTTTTTCTATTATTTTTATTTCATTTTCATAATCTGTCTTTCCATTAAAAAGTTGAGTATTTTTAATGGATAAGTCAGGATTAAATCTTTTCTTTTTGTTTATATGTTTGTCACTATCAAATCCTACAAAATTTTCAATTGTTTTTACTGTTTCTTCATATTTATAAATTAAATCTTCAAAACGCACTCTTAAAACCATTTTTGAATTAGTTAGATGTTCACTTTTTCTCATTTTTTTGTAATACTTACAAAAAGTTTCTACGTCGGTTGGATATGGAATTGAAATTTTCTTTCCTTTCCAAACATATTTATTTAATATAAATACATCTCTAGGGTCTCTTTCAACAATTATTGCTCGTAAATCATCGCCAAAATAATTATCTACTCTATACATATTAAATGGTAATAGTAACTGGTCCATAATTACGTTATCTTCATTATGAGATATATCGTTAATAATATTATATATATATTTATTAGCTTCTTTATAAAAATCTTTTTTTTCTATAAAAGATAGTTTCATGCCATCATTATATTTTAAAATTTTATCGTTAAACAATTTATTTCTAAATATTATTTTTATCGGTTTTCTAAACACTAATTTACAAATCATTTTAAAATTAGGTTCTTGGTGCATATACCAATACCCATCAAAATGAAACTCAGTAATACTATCAACAAATTCTTGTGTATATTTCATAAATTGTGGTCCAATTATTTTTTTGTAATTGCCAACCCACCAATATTTTTTATCATATAATTTTCTCATTTGTTCATAAAAAGTTCTTATTGAATAATCACTTTTTATAGCGTTATTTCCATACATTAATTCATCTTCTAAATCAAATAAACCGTTTGGGCAATGTAAAAAAACATATTCATAACTTTTAAACTCATTTGAACAATTTTCATATTCAGACATTAAATCTGTAACAGCTGATGAGCCTGAGCCCATATAACCTGTTGGAACTATTAATTTTTTCATAATTCTTTTATAATCAATTCAATTGATTATTCCTTTCTTTTTTTATTTTCATATATTGAATTTTCTATCAAACATATAAGAGTACAGAACTTATCAATATCATTTTTATTATAACATTTATCAACAACTTATTCAATCATTCTTTATTTGATTTAGTCAGAGTGTAAACTATTTTAAATTATATATTCACTACTAAACATTAAATTCTTTATGTTAAGTCCTTTGATATTACTTGATAAAAAAATAAGTTACAAATAGCATATTAAAATTTATTTATAACTTATTTAGAATATTTGTAATTAATTATAATGTTGATTAAAAAGTCGTTAAGAAATTATATATGTTGATTAAGAATATTGTATTTATTATTAAAATTACGAAAGATAACATGATATAAAATTTCTTTTTGTCAATTTTAATTTTATCTAATATAAAATCCATTCCAAAAACAAACAGAGTAATGAATGCCCATGAAAAATATAAATTAAAGAGCGGGCTTTCATGTGTGCTCCAGTTTAAAATAATGAATAGAACGAAGGCAAATGTTTCCCATAACAGAGATATCTTAGCTATTATTTTTTTTCTTTGTGCAAAGAAACCAATAAGTGATATAACGATTATCACAATTCCTATGACAGAAAAATGCGTAGTTAAATCTTTCCACAAATATTTTCCGTTTACAATTTCCGAATTTAGTCCTATTAAAGTGCTCTGAGTCATATTTAATGATGAGTATATTTTTTCTTCAATATTTAAAGATGTGTTGGAAAATCTATCTTTAAGATTTATTGCTTCATCAAATCCATACTTAAAAATATGAATACGTCCTAAAAAAATTGTTAATAAAAAGCAAGATATTCCTATTTTAATAATCATTTTAATTTTAGATTTAAATTTTTCTTTAGTAAACAGCTCACTAATTCCTATTATTCCACTTGTTGGCATGGAACCTACAGAAGATAAAAACGTTACTTCTCTGTGTTTGTTTAAACAAACTGAATAAACATAATACACTATTAAAAATACACATAATTGGTATTTTTCAAAAAACAAAGTGTATAAAAGTGTTGGAAAAGACACCATATATAACATAAATACATTATTGTTTTTTGTTATTTTTTTCAAATATATTCCTATCATTAAAAGTAATTCAAAATTTATAAATTGAAATATTACAGTTTTTATAATTGTAGTTATTTGTGAAACGCCAAAAATAACATTTATAGTTGTTTCTACAATGGCCCATATTGGAAAATAAAATATACTTAATAACGGATGTCTTATATCATAATAATTTAATTGTGAATAAATACCAGAATGTACCCAACCTGAATCCATTGAATATATTTTATCATATTGTAAGAAAAAGTTTTGATTGAATCCGTAAACTATAGTAATTGCTAAAAGGCCAATTACTGAAAGAATTATAATTATTCTTTTTTCCTCTTTTGTAGATTCTTTAATTAAATTTTGAAGATAATTTAAAATAGCACTAAATATTATTGTTGTCAAAATATAACATGCAAGTGTAGCAATTAAATATATTTTATGAGAAAATATATTTATCATATCTTTTGGAATCATCCAATAAATAATATAAGCTTTCGTAAATTCTGCTTTTCTGATAATACATGCAGAGAAAAATAGTGAAAGAAGTCCCGATATTTTATTCGTTTTAATTGTAGTCCAAAACTTTTCTAATATTTTTTCTCCAATAATATACACTACTATGAATATAATTATCAAAGTTGAGTATACTTCAAATTTTACATCTGTTGCGTTATTCATCGGAATTAACTGAACAGAAAAAAAAGCAAATGATATAGCAATTATTAGCGTTAATAAATTATAAAAAACAACTTTTTTTAAATTTTTATTAATTCTATTTTTAAATAAATCTCTTATTTTTTTCATTGTTTCCTCCTAAAAACTAAAAATTTACTTATTACGTAGTTTAAAATAACTACTATAATTTGTACTATTATCTTCATTATTTTATCATTTAGATTAAAAACAGATACGGTAATATACATTCCTAGCATGTCTATTAGTAGTGTAAATAATCTTGAAATAAAAAACGAAATCATTTCTGTTTTAATATTTTTATTTATGCTGTTAAACACATATTTTCTATTACATAGATATGAAAAAATAACTGCTAGTGACCAAGAAACTATGTTGGCTAATTGTAATTGTATTTCGTTAGTTGGATTTAAAATAGCAAATGTCAACAGATAATATGTTAACAGAGTTATTATCATGGTTAATAACCCAATAAAAGAATATCTGATAATTTCTTTTAAGTCTAAATTTTTTTTATTTTGATAATTCCAATTTTCAATTTTGTCTTTTTGTATAAAGTATGCATTTTCAGCCTTACTTGCTAATGGTTCATCACTATAAGAATCTGAATAAAAATCACATATTTTATATTCTTTAATTTCTTTATTAAGTCTATTAATTTTTTCTTTTCCCTTGCAATTTAAGCTTTTAAACTTGCCTGTATTTTTATCTATGTCGGTTGCTATGAGATATTTTATAGATAATTCTTTACAAATAGGTTCTAGTAAAAATTTTGGTGAAGCAGATATAATAACTACTTCATTCTTGCATTTTTTTAATAAATTTGTTCTAATGTATTTCTTATTATTTTTCCAAAAATCTTCAATATATTTATCAATATCATTAATGCAATTTAGAAATTCAAAAAAACATTCTTTTAATTTTTCTACTGATATTAAATCCAAACTATTAAGTATAAAGTAAATAATTATTTTTGGAATAATTAAAATTATTTTTTTATTTTTCTTTAAACAATATTTAAAAATTTCTTTAGATGAATCTTTTTCATATAATGTTCCATCAAAGTCTAACACATCTATTTTTTTCATTTTTTACCTCACATAAATTAATATATACATCGAAATAGCTAAAATTCCAACCATACACATTAATATTTTATCTGAAGTTATAACATCTACTGGGTCACCATACGAATTTCCTTCAATATCTAGACAATATTTCATAAATATAATCATTACTAGAGGTATAGTATAAATCATGTTCTCACCAAATTTTGCTGTCGTGCTTGTATCTACAGACCATAAAGAGTAAAACATTAAAGTTAAAACTAAGCAAGCATACATAAATTTATCTAAATAATCTTTTGTATAGTATTTTAAAACTGCTCTTGAATCATTACCCTGTTTAATAATTTCATTTCTTCTTTTTCCAAATCCCATAAAGAAAGAACCAGACATAACAGTTAAATATAACCATTTTGATATTTCTATAGATGTAATGCTAGCACCATAAATTACTCTTATTACAAATCCTGAGACTAGAATTACTACATCTATAATTGGTATGTTTTTGAGTCCTAAAGAATACATTATATTTAAAATTAAGTATAAACTTATTAACAAAATCGAACTAAATTCTTTAATGATAAATATATTTATGCATAGTGAAGATATTGTTAACACAATAAACAATAAAATAGCTTCTTTAATACTTATTGCTCCTGAAGCAATTGGCCTATTCTTTTTAATTTTGTGCATTCTATCTTTTTCTACATCTTTAATGTCATTTATAACATATACTGCAGAAGATATTAAACAAAATGATATAAAACCATAAAATGTCATTAATAATGGTTTTATTTCAAATAATTGCGAATTAAATATTAATGGTAAAAATATAAGACCATTTTTTAAATAGTGTTTTATTCTCATTAACTTTAATATATTTTTTAATTTTTTCATTCTTAAATCCTCCCACCACATAATTTCTTGACATATATATAATACTATAAAATATTTATTTTTTCAACAAACTTTTCATTTCCATTTGGGTATTAAATTATAAAAAACTGAATAATTACCCACCAATTATTCAGTAAATTGTGGCATAAGCCACATTGTTGGTTAAGCTTTATACTATTGTAAGCTAACCATATATGTAAAATTTTTACCCACCTAAAATTTACAATTATATATTATATATTAATGTTTTGAATAAGTAAAGCATAAATTGCATTTTGGAATATTTTTTTACAAAAACTCACTTGTAAAAGTAAATACAAAAAACTTTTTTTAGTTTACTCGTTCGATTTGTTGACTTCACTTTTTGCATCTTTAATAAATGATGCGATAATAAGTATTAAAACTATTGCAATCGGAAATGCAGCAATTATACTTACAGATTGTAAATTTGCCATTGAACTTTCTGCAAAAACTAATGCTATAGGTAGTAAAATTAGTAATATGCACCACATTAATTGTATACTTTTATGTGGCTTTTCATCATGTGACAATTTTTTATAACTATAGCATGATGCTGTATATGCGATTGAATCAAAAGATGTTGCATAAAATGCTATCATTGTTATTAAGATGACAAACATGAATATATTTGAAAGAGGAATAGTATTAATCATTTCAATAATCATTTTATATAAATCTCCAGTTGTGTTGTACATTGTTATAAAATCTACGCTACCACTTGCTTGAAGTCCTAAAGAATGATTTCCTAAAACGATAAAACTAATTATTGTAGATCCAACGCCAAAAATATATCCTCCTAAAATTGTTTGCTTAACTGTTCTTCCTTTTGAAATATTTCCAATAAAGAATGGAGCTGCAACACACCATACCATCCAATATGCCCAATAATAAATAGTCCAAGATTGAGGAAATCCACTCGTTCTTAAAGGGTCACTATAAGTTGATAATCCTATAAAATTTTGAACCATTTTACCTAAAGTGCCAAAACCATTTTCAATTATAAATTTAGCTTGTCCACCAAAAATTAAAACATATATTAAACTTCCAAAAAATAAATAAATGCAAGCTTTAGCTAATACTGACATTCCTTTTAAACCGTGTAATAAGGAATATGTGTAAACAAAACATGTAATTAGCAAAATAATTATTGTAATAGTTGTCCTACTAATAGTAACATTAAATAAAACCTTAACTATTTCAGCCATCAATGGTGTTGCTACGCTAAATGTTGTTGCTGTTCCTGCAAGTAAAGCAAATACTGCTAGTAAATCAATTATTCTTCCTGGAAATTTATCAGTCCATTTGCCCAAAATTGGACGACAAGCTTCGGAATATTTTTGTTTTTCTTTTTTCTTTACGTGCAACATATATCCAAAGGCTACTGCTAAAACTAAATACATAGCCCACGGGATGAAACTCCAATGAAAAAGTGGGAACACACTTGACCATTCATAAACATCACCTAAACTGGCAGTATAAGGTTCATTTGCGTATAGTAACCATTCTGCAAAAGAATAAAAGATAATATCTGCTGCTAGACCACATGTAAACATCATAGAGCCCCATGTAAAAAATGAATATTTTGGTTTTTCACCTTTTTTTCCTAGCACTATTTTTCCATATTTTGAAAAAGCTATATACATTGAAACTATAAATATTCCTAATCCAATAATTAAGTAATAAACACCAAATGTGTCACCAAAAAAGTATCTTATTTTACCAATAATATCACTTGAAGCATTCGGACAAGCAAAGAATAAAATGCATAATAATATTATTATACCAAGTGGTACTAATGTAATTAACCAATCTATTTTTTTATTTTTCATTATTCTCATCTCCTTTATATTTTAAATAACTTGAATCAAATTTTATCAAATCATCTAAAGTATCAATTTCATACATATCTTCATCTTTTATTTCATATATTGTTAAATTAAATAAATCTGGATAGCAAAATATTGCTATATCATCCCAATACAATTGAGTATTCTTATTATAAATAAATTCTTTTTCAAGTAATTCACTTAGCTTTTTTCCATCTTCTTTTGTCCATCTGGAAATACTATATAATCTCCAACCTATTCCACCGTTTCTATTACATGAAATTACTTCTTTATTCGCATTAATTTTCAGAATCCAATCATTTTCATACTCACTAATCCATTTACAACTATATCCAGATTTTTCAAAATCTGTAAATAATATTTTCGGATTTTTTATTAATTGATCAGCATCCATAATAATACTTTCTTCTATTTTATCTTTTACAACGAATAGAGATGAAATATTGTTACAAGTATCATAATATGGATTTTCAACTAAAATTACTTCTGAATATTTTTCTTTTAAAAATGTGAATTTTTCTTTCATGTAACCAACAACTATATATATTTCATCAATATTATTACTAATTAATGCAGTTATAATTGTTTCAATAAAACTTACTCCATTTACTTTGACTAGAGGTTTGGGTACAAAATCTGTAACAGGTTTCATCCTACTTCCCTTGCCAGCTGCCAAAATAATTGCTCTTTTTACTTTATTCATTTCAACTTCTCCATTTCATTTATTGCAATTTTATAATATTCTTTTGCGTAGCGATATTGTTTTAGTGAATATTCACCAAATTCAATACCTAATATTTTTTTATATTCACACCAATTGCTCCACAACAAACCACATGCTGCAATATAACAATAAATTTTAATTCGTATATTTGGCTTACAGTTTTCTTCATAATATATATCTATCAAATTATCAATTTGTTTTCTATCAAGCATAGAATATATACAAAACATAGCAATATCAACATCTGGATCTTGCATGCCAGCATATTCGAAGTCAATTAGTCTTACTTTATCAATACCATTTTCTTTAAATATTAGAAAATTGTCTGCAACAGAATCAATATGGCAAAGACATATTTTTTCTATGTTTTTTTCTATGTAATCTTTTAAAGATAAAACGTTTTTCTTTGTAGTTAGATAATCAACATAATCTGATTCATGACCGTTTCTTAATTTTTCATAAAATGCAATGTTCGCAAATATATCAAAACTATGATTTACTTTTAAATTAAGATTATGAAATTTTTTTAAAAAGCTCATGCAAAGTTTTAAATCATTTTTACTATTATAATTACATACTCTAGCATTTTCAATGAATTCAGTTAATTTAAATCCATTTTCGGAATTCATATATATAACATTGTCTGCTATATTTTTTCCATTGATAACAGAATAGACATTATATTCATTTTTACGGGAAATTAACTTATCAGTTCCTTCACCCGGTATTCTCATGATATATTTTTTATGATTAACTTCAAAACAAAATGATTTATTTGTCATACCTTTTTTCAGGGCTTTAATTTTTTTTATTTCACTAATATTAACCTTTAGCGTATCACAAATAATTTTAATTGCTTTATGTTCTAATTCTAAATTATCCTGATCAATATTTCTTAAGTCTTCGTAAGAGTTAATTTCATAGTAATCTCTATCGTTCACCATTTTTGCATTTACTATGAACTCATTTTTATTTTGCAGTGCCTTTTCCCAAAAATAATCATCTACATTTTTTGATACAAAACTTGTTAATTTTTCTTCAATAACTTTAGCTTCATTAGAAGTTATATAAGCAATGCCAATCATGTGCATTGCGTTTTCGTGTGATAAACTAACACTTTTGTTTTTGTTAACTTTAAACTCACTATTAGTGTCTTTTTTTTCAGAAAACATGTACCAAGCTCCAATTTCATATTTTGAAAATGGATTCTTATACATTACAATATCTGAAGGAATTATATAAGCATTTGACAATTTGTTTCTTACTAAATATAGTGAGTAATAATTATTTTTTATATTATAAAATGGATTAACAATTAATTCTACGTTATACTTGTCTATTAAATATTCAAATTTTTCTTTCATGTATCCTACTACAATATATATTTCTTTTATTCCAACGTCATGCAAAAATTTTATTTGTTTTTCAATAATCACTTCGTCATTTACTCTTAAAAGTGCTTTGGGAATTGATGAATTAATAGGAACCATTCTTGTACATATACCAGCTGCTAATATAATTGCTCTTTTAGGTTTGCAAATATTTACCATAGAATTCGTTTTTTCAGTTAATTTATTTTTTTCAGTCAAGTAGCCACCATTTTTTAATGATTTAATCTCTTTGTTAACAAGTCCTAATGAAATGTTTAAATTACTTGCAATTATTCTTTGAGTTTCATATTCATTGTTTTTTAAATATAGTATTATTTCTTTTTGAATATTGTTCATTTTTCTTGACACACCTCTTTTTTTTGAACAATA
This sequence comes from Bacillota bacterium, assembly GCA_003524085.1. Classification (GTDB taxonomy): domain Bacteria; phylum Bacillota_I; class Bacilli_A; order RF39; family UBA660; genus CAG-628. The sequence continues at coordinate 31,192 of DOEC01000023.1, forward strand.
TTATTATATCACATATTTTTAAAAAATCAAAGTTTTTTATAATAATTAACGATTTGACGACATAAAAGGGGCTGTTTTTCAACAAAATGACGAGATAAAGTTAAAATAAAAACCCTACTAGTTGCTAGTAAGGTTTATAGTACTTCTCTATCTCTTTTAGAAAATACTGTTTTTATGCCGAATTTCACATTGTACTTGAAGAACTTTTTAATTCTAGATGGTCTCGTCATTATTCTATATAGCCATTCTGTGTTTGTTTTTATAAATATGTTTGGTGCGCGTCTAATTGAACCACTTAATACATCAATTGACCCACCTACGCCTACAAATATACCTTTTTCAAATTCATTTATGTGTCTATTAATAAGTTTTTCTTGTAAAGGAATACCAAGAGCGACTAAAATTACATCTGGTTTTGTTTCTTTTATCATTTTTACAAATACTTCATCTTTGTTGTCAATGTAACCATTTATCATTCCTGAAATAATGATACCACTATATTCTTCAGTTATTACTTTTTTCATTTTGCCTAAAACTTCTTCTTTGGCACCAAATATGAAAACTTTTTTATTGTTTTTACTGCATTCTTCTAATAAATATTTTGCTACATCTACACCAGTTATTCTTTCTTCAATATCTAAGCCTTTTATTCTAGCACCTTTAACAAGTCCAATTCCATCTGCAATTATACTATTATTAGGGTTTATTAGCATCTCATTTATTTCTTTGTCTTCTATACCTAACATAAAAGTTTCAGTGTTTGCAGTTATTACAAACTTTTTTTCTTCACGCAAAAGCAAGGACTTTAAATAGTTAAAATATTCGTCTCTAGTTTTAGTATATAAATTTAAATAATACTCTTTCATAACATCATCCTTACTTCTAGTATAACCACTTTTTTACTTTTTATCACTCTTTAATTATACTATTAATAAGAAATATAATCAATAAGTTAAAGTTATTTTTCATCTTTCTTAACTAAGTTTATTATAGCTTCTGCTTTTTTACTCCAGTCATTTTCTCTTGCTTCTTTGTCTAAGAGTTTTAAATAGTCTTTATCATTTCTTAAAAAGTAGCTTTCTTCAAGTTTCTTTATAAAATCACTATGGTTTTCTCCAATAAATATGCTTTTGTATTTTTTGCATTCGTTTAGGTCAGTTGTTACTATTGGTTTTTTAAGTGCCATGTATTCAAATATTTTTACAGGGTTTGTGCTTTTTGTGATGTCATTTATTAGAAAAGGCACCATTAATATATCACAGTTTCTTGCATAGTATTTAAGTTCACTATAGTCTTTTGGTCCAAAAAAGTAAATGTTTTCTTCCTTACCTGTTATGTTTTGGTCGTATGACTCATCATATTTTATTCCAAAAAGTATTACGTTATATTTGTTAGAACAAGCTATTTCTTTTATTAAGTCATAGTCAAACCATTTAGCTAGTGCGCCATAGTAGCAGACATTTCTTTTTCCGTTATTAAATACTTCAGCGAAGTTGTAATCTAATTTGTGTTCACTGAATTCTTGAAAGAATTTGTAGTCTACTCCATTAGAACTATATACTAGGTTTTTATTTCCACGTTTATTAATTACGTCATTCATTAACACGTCAGCTGTTACTACAACATAAACGTCGGTGTTACTCATTGCATAGTTATATTTGTCGGTAATATTAGTTGGCAGTGTAAGAGTGCCAGAAAGTTCTGGACTTAGATGGTCAATGTATTCGTAAATAAATTTGAAACCTTTATTCATGTATTTGTTTATATCTTTAATGCTTAGTTTCCAATCAGTTGAGTATACTTCTATATATTTAGGTTTATCATTTTTCTTTAATTCATTCATTAATATTTTGTTTAGTAATATATTGTTAAAGTTAAATAAGTAAAAGTTATCTTTTAGTTTTTCATACACCTTAATATTGTCAGTCATTGTTGTAACTTCGTAGAACATCAAGCATTTTTGGTTTGCTAGGTTGTTTGCAATGTGTTGTGGTCTTTGAAATAAGTGTACTTTGTAACCAAAACTGCTTCTCCAAAGTATTATTCTGTCGTAATTATTACTTTTTAGTATTTCTTTTATTTCTTTTTTATATTTATTATAATGCACAAGTGTTGTAAAACTAAATTTATCTAAGTAATTAGCTATTATGTAGCTTTTTAGTTTTTTACAGAAACCAATAGATCCGTATTTCTTATGCACATTTAGTAATTTTGTTATTTTTTCTTTCATCTCATTCCCTCATAATTATTCTAGCACATTTTTTTAAAGAAATACACACTTAGTTTAAAAGTTTTTAAAAAAGTATGTTACTTAAAAACATACTTTCCTATTATATAGTTTATTAAAGTTGTGGATATACCTGATATCATTTTTGACGGGAAACTAGCCAACTCAGCATATTCTATAAGCATATACAAGACTAAACTATCCATAAATAAGCCTGCAACACGGGTACCTAGAAATAGGTAAAATCTTTTTATTTTTGCTTTTCTTGTTTTAAATACTGTTTTAAATACGAATTTAATATTGGCAAAGTAAAGTAAAACTACACTTATTAAGAATGACATAGTGTTTGCAATTAAGATGTTTATTTTTAACACAGAATGGAATAACATGAATGTAATTACTTCTAATATAGCTATAGAGCTTGCAAATATTGTATATCTTATAAATCTTTCATTTTTATTTAAGTATTTCTTTATCATAGAACTCCGAATAGTATGAGATTTTATTATAGTAGTCAAAATAGCCATAACTTTCTACTAAGGTTTCTTTATCACTAAATAAGTTTGTTCCTAAACCTAGAGTGTCACATTCTATTTTTACACCTAAGCTACCTAATATGGTTGGGAACATGTCAATGTTTGTGAATAGTCTATTGTATTGTTTGGATGGACTATTTTTTGCATTTATAAATACGTTATATATGTTTCTTTCGCTGTCTTTATAGTTAACTACTTTGCTCATAGAGATATGGTCTCCAGTAAGTACAATTGTAGTGTTTTTGTAAAAATCTTGCTCGCTTAGCCAGTCAATGAAATCCATTATAGTAGTGTCTGCACATGCAATTGTATTTATGTACTTTTTATTGCTTACGCTTTTGCAGTCTTTGTATATTACACCTTTTGGTGCATGGGTGTCTATTGTCATAAGTGAGAAATAGAAAGGTTTATCTTCTTTACTAAGAGAAGTTAATTCTGTTTTAGCATGCTCGAATAAGTCTCTATCTTTTAAGCCCCATTCTACTAAATCACTTTTTTTCACTAATTTATTATCTTTAAAGTAGTCTAGGTCATATATTTTGTAGTTTCCGTGAGCGTATAGGTAGTCTTCTATACCACTAAATGTTGCGTCACTTCCTAGCATGAATGATAGGTTGTAACCATTTTTACTCATGATGTCCCCTAGAGTGATTATGTTTGGATATAGGAATTTGTGTTCATTTGCATTTTCAAATTGTGTTTTTATAGGGATACCTGCAGTTGTAGCTACAAGACCTGACATTGTCCAAGATAAACCAGGTGCAGTGTATGCTCCACCGATAAATCCTTCTTCTTTGTTTGAAAATGACAAATTTTCTTTTGCAAGCTTAGTTAGTTTTGTTATATAGTTTTTATCATATACTCCTCCACTAGATTTATCTGCAAAAGTGCTTTCCATGCTTTCTAAGTATATTACTATTAAATTGTTTTTATCTTTAGGGAATACTATATTATCATATTCTACTTTTGTGTAGTTATTTTTTATAAAGTCGTTTGATGTAACTCTTTTATCAATGTAGTCTTTTACTTTAAAAGCATCATTGATGTAATAAACAGTGTAACACATTAATAAAAGTCCGCCAATAATCAATAATGTGAATATCTTGTTTATAAACTCATGCTTTTTACTTAGTTCATGTAATATTAAGAAAATGATTGTGTATAACATTACAGGAATAAGAGTATACATGGCAGCGTCTAAAACTAATTCTACACTTGTACCAGCTGCTGGAGTTAGTAAAACGAATATTATTTCATCTAGTTTTGTGTTTCCATAGTATTCTTTTGTCCACATTAGTAAAAATAGTACTATAAGTGGAATTACAACTAATATATATGCAAATATTTTTTTCTTCATACTTCACCTCTTAAGTCAACTATATTCTATCACAAAAAAGAAATTTGTTAATAGTTTATTTATTATTCATAAATTCTATATATTTATCACAAACTTCTTTACCACCGATAGCTTGTACTTCTCCTTTTTCTATCCATACAACTTTATTACACATGTTTCTTATTTGATCAATTGAATGGGAAACAAATAAGACAGTAGTGCCGCCATTTATCATATTTAACATTTTTTCTTCACTTTTCTTTTGAAAAGCCATGTCGCCGACTGAAAGTATTTCGTCTACAATAAGTATTTCTGGGTCAACTACAGTAGCAATTGAGAAAGCTAGTCTAGCTATCATGCCTGAAGAGAAGTTTTGTATTGGAACATCTAAGAATTCAGAGAGTTCACTAAATGAGACAATTTCGTCAAATTTAGAGTTAATAAATTCTTTTGAGTAACCCATAACGGCACCGTTTAAATAGATATTTTCTCTTGCAGTTAGTTGGCTATCAAAACCTGCTCCTAGTTCGATCATTGGGCATATGTTACCGTAAACACTTACTTTCCCTTTAGTAGGTTTCATAACTCCTGCGATTACTTTTAGTAGTGTAGACTTCCCAGCTCCGTTTGATCCGACAAAACCTACAACTTCTCCTTTTTCTACATCAAAATTAACATTTTTTAATGCCCAGAAGTCATTATTTATTTTTTCTTTCTTTTTGAACATATCTACAAAACCTTGTTTTAGAGAAAAGCCTTTTTCTATACCAAGATTAAATTTCATAGATATGTTTTTCACTTCAATCATATTTTCTTTCATTTGATCCTCCTAGACATAGTATATAAATTTGTCTTGATTTTTCTTAAATAGTAATATACCAATAATTAAGGCAAGAGACCCGCTTAGGAAGCATCCTATAAACTGAGTTAATGTTGGAAGTGTGTTATAAAGTATTATTGTTCTTGCAAAGTTTATTATTTGATACATTGGATTTAGTTTCATAATACTTTGTAATACAGTATTTGAAATAATTGAAATGTCATACATTATTGGTGTAAGGTAAGTCCATATAGTTATTATTATTCCGTATACATAGAACATGTCTCTAAAGAATACTGCAACTGTTGATAAGATTAAGCCCATACCAAGAGTAAACATGAATAAACATATATATGAGAAAGGTAATATTAAGTGGTACCAATTAATTCCAGTGCCAGTAAAAATCAATACTAGATATAGTGGAATTAGTGTCAATAAAAAGTTTATTCCTACAAATAAGCATTTACTAAGTGGAAATATATACTTTGGCATATAAACTTTGTTTATAAGTGAGAAGTTAGCAACAACGCTACTCATTGCAAGGTTTGAAGCTTCACTGAAGTAGTTAAAGTAAGTAAGACCAATTAGTAAGTAAGATAAATAGCTTACTCCTGGAGTTGAAAACTTAAATACGTTTGAGAATACTACTGCCATTACTGCCATCATAAGTAATGGGTAAAGTAAACTCCAAAACACGCCTAGTACACTTCTTTTATATTTTACTTTAAAGTCTCTACTTATTAATTCACTCAGCAAAAAACCATATTTTTTTATACTTATTAATGTGTTTTTCAATATTGACCTCCTTACATTTTTATTATATTTCCGTTTCTATTTATTTTTATACCGTCTTCTACATATATTCTTAGTGGTTCACTTTCTATTAAATCGTTATAATCAACTAATTGAAGTAGTCCAAATGATATATTATCTTTTTTAACTTTCTTTTCACTTCTTAAATATACTAAATTGTTATTCATTATTTCTTTAGTTATAATTTCCCATGAATTTTTATTTATTTTAGTTATATCTTTAAAATAAAATTCAACTAATCCTATATTGTTATAGGGGTGGTCGGCTAGTTTAAATTCTTTAATTACTTCTTTCCATTTGTTTTTCCAAAGTTCTTTATTAAAAGCTTTAGCTGTCATTAAAGCATTTCTTCTTATTTCTTTTTGTTTGTCAAAATTATCAATAATATATTCTAATTGTTTCAATAAAGCTTCTTTATTCGGTTCAATTTGATAACCGTTTAAACCATTTATTACTAAGTCAGTTAATCCACCAATTCTTGTTGTTACAACTATATTTTCGGTAGACATAGCTTCTAAGCAAGACAAGCTTGTACCCTCACTATATAGAGTTGGTATTAAACTTATGTCAGACATTTTATATACTTCATTCATTCTTTCTGGTTCCATGCTGTAGCAAAATAATCTGTCTTTATATTTTTTCATTTTTTCTTTGATTTTATTTACATCTTCGTCAAATCCTTTTCCAACAAAATGCACTTCAATATTATCATATTTTTTAAATAAATCATCGACTATACTTAAAAGTAAGTACATTCCTCTAGGTTCGTAAAGTCTTCTAGGATAAGTTATTACTATTTTACCTTTTTTCTTGTAATTATCATCTTTTTTAAATTCTTTTGTATCTACATAGTTAGTTATTACATTTATCTTTTGATTTCCCAATTTATAATCTATTGTTTGAAACCAATTAGCTGTGTTAGTATCTACGCTTATCATTTTATCGCAAAGCAAGGCTGAGTCAATTATTATTTTTTTGTTAACCCAAAAATCAAGGCCGTTCGTTGCTACATTTGTTGGATTGTCCCAATAAATTCCGTGACTTATACCAATTGACGGACTACATTTTATTGGATAGCATTCTTGAAAAGCCGAAAATATATGTAGTATACTTTTTCCATTAGTTTTGTTTAGATATGTTTCCATTTGGCTTTTAAAAAATGTGGTGCTGTAATTGATTTCTGTTTCATTATTTGATAAACCAACAACTGTGATATTTCTATATTTTCTAATAAAGTTTTTATTAGCATTTTGGTATATCACGAAATTTTTATTAAGTTCTTTACTCACTTCAAAAAGATCAACTAGATATCTTTCTGCACCACCTGAATAGTAGTTAGTTCCATTGTAATCAAAAAAAGTGGAACATTTGGCTGTTATGTAATTTTTACTTTCAAAATTTGCTATTAGTTGAGCTAGTGTACTTTCTGAAAGTAGTTTTTTTAGTTTTTCTTCAAAATCAATATCATCTTTTAAAATAAAACATTTTTCGTAATTTGATTTAATTTTGTTTTTAGTTGTTATGTAAATAAAAGATCTGAATTTAAAACAAAAGTTAAACTCTTCAGTATTAATGAATTTTTTCCCTTTTTTATTTTTACTTAAAATATAGATATTGTATTTGAAATTTTTAGGGAATATTTCTTTGTATTTGTCATACAATTTTTCATTTTGAAATACTAAATTAATCTTAAAAGGTTCAAAAGAAAGATTACTAATTTTTATTTTTTCTTCTTTATGGTGTTTTTCTTTTAGTTTGTTTTTTATTCCTTTAAATCCACTGTCTTTAAATATTAATAGGGCATTTACAAGTGTTACTAATTTAAATTTTCTTAATATTCTATAAGCTCTTAAGTCTCTGTCATCCATAGTATATATCTCCTAACTACCATATTTTTATTATTGTTATTATAATTGTAATTATTCCTATTAATGAAAGGGCAGCTTTTTCTCTTGTTGATAGTTTTTTTAATTTAATAGGTGTTATAAATAGTATTCCTGTTATAAGTAGTGTTACTGGGAATATGACATTTCTATATTCTTTTGCCACTATAAATGTTAGGAAGTAAACTAGAGGAATTATGATAGCACTACAAGTTATAGGCATACCAATAAATTCCTTACTATCTCCTTTTTTTAGTGTTGACAACATATTGAAGTAAGCAAGACGTATTACTCCAGCAATACAGAAAAATACACTAATTATGAATAAGTATATATTGTGAGTGGATAAGTTTTGCACGATCATCATTGGAAGGACGCCAAAAGCAATAGCATCATTTAGCGAGTCTAGTTCTATACCGTATACTTCATAGTCTTTTAGACTACCAAACTTTCTTGCTACAACGCCATCAAATGCGTCACATATTGCTGAGAATATTAGACAGAACACTGCGTATGTTGTTTTTCCGTTACTTGCAAGTAATATACCAATTATAGCTGAAGCGGTACCTGTCATTGTTACCCAGTCACATTTTCTATATACTCCTATTGGTTTTAATTTTTTTAACATATTAATCAACTTCTTTCTAAATCAATTATATCATAAAAGGTTCAAATGTTAAAGAAAAAACCATCAAACTAATGGTTAACTTATAAATAAGTATACATAATATATTAGAAACACTAATACCATGAGTACTCCTTCTCTTCTTGATAAGACTTTACCACTTTTTCCAAATATATAAAATATGATAGATGCAAGTAATACAATACTTGAGTCTACTACTGTGAAAGCGTTTGAAGAGACTGTTCCATATATGCTAATAGGAAATCCTAAAACTATACATATGTTAAATATGTTAGTTCCTATTATGTTACCTACAGCCATGTCAAATTCGTCTTTTCTAGCCGCGTTTACTGTCATTGTTAGTTTAGGAAGAGAGGTCCCTATTACTATGGCTGTCATTGATATTATTTTTTGGCTTATTCCTAAAACTTCTGCAAGCATTACAGCGTTATCTACAACTATATCTGAAGACACTATTATTCCTATAAGTGTAAGTATTATTAAAATCACAGATTTTTTAAGACTATATTCAGGAATAAGAGTTTCTTCGTTTTTGTTTTTTCTTACTAATCCGATTATGTAGAACATGAATAGTATAAACCAACAAAGAAGCATTATACCATCAGCACGAGATAGAGTATTAGATGAACCTTTTTTAAATAGTGAATCTGTTAATAAAACAAAGAAAGCAGAAGTTATGATTACTAATAAAGGGAGTTCTTTTTTTATTGTTCTTTCTTTTACTTTGATGGGTCTTACAATTGCAGCTATACCTACAATTAATAGTATGTTTACTATACATGAACCGATTACATTTGCAAGAGTCATGTCTGGATTACCACCACTTATTGAGTTAAATGATATCGCTAGTTCTGGAGCACAGGTACCAAAGGCAGCGACTGTTAAAGCAATTAACATTTTAGGAACTTTTAAGTGAATACTAAGACTAGAAGCTGCACTTACAAATATGTCTGAAAATCTTATAAGTGAAACTAGTCCAATTACAAATAGAGTTAGTGCTGTTAGAATTAAAGTCAAGACTTTTCCCTCCTTATTTTGTCTCTTTCAAAGTATTTCATTATTTCTGAAACGATTATAATTGGAAGAGATGTTAAGAACAAGTATAGTACATGTAATAGTGGAATTGTTTCTGTTTCTAAAAGATGCGATAATACACTATTTTCTACTACTACAAATTGTATAAATAATACTATTAATATAGATAATACTAATTTTTTGTTATTTTTTAGTGGTATACTAAATAAGCTTTTTGTTTCGCTTCTACAGTTAAAACATTGTATGTTTTGCATGAATACCATTAGAAGTAAGATGTAACTTCTTGCAACCGGTGTTGGTAGTTTTAGTACGTCTATTAAGTATATCCAGACGCCAAAGACAACTATTCCCATAGTTAGTCCCAATAAAAGAATTTCGTTTTTTAGTAATCTATCAAATAGATTTTCTTTTGTGCTTCTTGGTTTTCTTTTTAGTACATCTTTGTCTGTTTGTTCAAATGCAAGAGCGACATCTTGTATTCCGTCAGTTACTAGGTTTAGCCAAAGAAGTTGAATTGCAGTTAGTGGTACAGAGTAATCTAAGAGAATTGAGAACAAATAAAACACGACTTCACTAACTCCACAGGATAAAAGCATATATGTTACTTTTCTAATGTTGTCGTATGCACCACGGCCTTCTTCTACTCCTTTTACTATTGAGGAAAATTTATCGTCTGTAATGATAAGTGAAGAGGTCTCTTTTGCTATGTCTGTTCCACTTCCCATGGCAACACCTGTATTTGCTTCTTTTAGGGCGGGGCTATCGTTTACACCGTCCCCGGTTACTGTTACAAACTCACCTAATCTTTTGTATGAAGAGACTATTTCTAGTTTTTGTATTGGCGTAACGCGACTATATACTTTTTTAGTTTTTATGTATTCGTCAAAAGTACTTTGGTCTTTTTTTAGGAATTTAGATAATTCTTCTCCAGTAGATAGTTCTGTTTCGTTTGAGCAAATTCCTAGAGCGTGGGCAATTTTGTAAGCTGTTAGTGGGTGGTCTCCAGTTATCATGACTACTTTTATTCCAGCACTTTTACATTTTTCTACTGCCTCTTTAGCATCAGGTCTAATTGGGTCTAGAAATGCAACTAAGCCACTAAATTTAAGTATAGGAATATCACTTTCTTTATAAATATCTTTTTGTTTAAAAGAAGTTATTTTTGCACTTGCGAAAGCTAGTACCCTGTAACCGTCACTTGCTAAAAGTTCATTTTGTTTTCTAATCTTTTCTTTGTTTGTTGTTTTTTTTGTAAACTTAAGTACTTTTTCTAAGTCACCTTTTATTGTTATATACATATCATCTTGTTCTTTATAGAACGCAACTGAATATCCGTTATCTGACTCGTATGGAATTCTATCAATTACGTTTGTTCTTAAATCTGTGTTTTCTAAACCATATTTGTAACCTAAAGATAAAAGAGCTATGTCCATTGAGTCACCGAATGAGACCCATTCATCGTTTTGAAGTGATAGTGTTGCTTCGTTGTTATATAGTCCTTCTTTTATAATGTTTTTTACTTTATTTAAATTTTTACCTTCAATTTTTCCGATACCGTTATAGCCTTCTCCTGTTACTATATAAGTGTCGTTGTTTGGTAAAACTATTTTTTTAACCGTTTGCTCGTTTAGTGTAAGAGTGCCTGTTTTGTCACTTGCAATTAGTGTAGTGCTGCCTAGTGCTTCAACTGCATTTAGTTTTTTTACTATTACATTCTTTTTAGCCATTTTGTCACTACTTATTGATAAAGCTAAAGTTATAACAACAGGCAAACCTTCAGGAATAGCTGATACACTTAGTGCGATAACTAGGAAAAATATTTCTTTTGCGGTGTATCCTTTTATGTATAAAATGAATGTTACGATTATAGCAAGAACGGCTGCGATTAGGCCAAGGTCTTTTGTGAATTTGTTCATTCTTATTTGAAGTGGCGTTAGAGTTCTAGAGCTATTTAAGACTTCTTTTGCAATGCTACCTATTTCCGTGTCTTTTGAAATAGATGTAACTATACCTATAGCACGACCTCTTGTTATGTTTGTGCCTAGATAGCACATATTGGTTCTGTCGTTTATAGTTACTTCTTTAGTTATTTTTTTAGTGTGTTTTTCACGTGGGATAGACTCACCTGTTAATATGGACTCATCTACTTCTAGGCTATTTACAACAAGAAGCCTTAAGTCTGCTGGGACTATGTTTCCACTTTCTAAATAGACTATGTCGCCAATTGTTAAATCAGAACTTTCTATAATTACTTCTTTGTTGTCTCTTAGTACTTTTGCTTCTACTTTTACTATTTTTTTTAATGCTTCAGCACTTTTAGAACTTTTGTATTCTTGAACTGAACCTAGTAACGCATCTATTAGTACTACAAAGAGTATAAAAATTGCATCTACGTATTCGCCTATTATGAATGATAAAGTCAAAGTTATTAGTAAGATATAACATATTGGGTTTTTAAATTCTGAGAAGAACACTTGAATATATGACTTTTGTTTTGATTTTGGAAGTGAGTTTTTACCGTAGAGTTTTATTCTTTTTACTGCTTCTTTTGTTGTTAATCCTTCTTTTGTTGTTTTTAGGTTTTTTAAAGTTTCTTTTTCAGACATTTGATAATAATTATTCATGACTTCACTTCCTATTCTTGTTAATATTATATCATAAGTAGTATTTTCTATAAAGAAAAAAGTTAATAATTTCGGAGTTATTAACTTTTTAGTTTGTTAGTTTATGTTTTTGTTGTTAACGTATAATTTGTAACCATTAAAATCTATGTTTGAGTTTGTCTTTTTAGCATTGTTTGTCATTTTGGTTTGAAGGTTGATCGCTCATATTGTCACTTTCTTTACTAGGTTTCTCTAGTGGTGTCATAACCTTTATTGTTTTTTCAAGTGTCTTTTTATATTTTTTTCTTTCAATTATAATTATCCAATAATTATGTGAAAGTCCTGTGATAAATATGTATAATTTTTATGAAAATCTATTTATTTGTGTAATTGTAGTAACTCATTTCTTCTAATTCTTCGCTAAGTTGTTCTAGGTCTTCTAGGTCTGTTTCATAATTTAGTATTTCTTCTATTTCAAATATAAGACTTTTTAGTGAAGTGTGAGTTTCATAATTTATGTTATATTTTTTTAGTATTTCTATTTGTGAGTCTCTTAATACTAAATTGTTGTTTCTTTTTTTAGGTATATTTGCGTCTATGTCTACTTCAGTTATTATGTCTTCTATGTTAATATCTTTTCCATTTAATCTCATGATAATCATCTCTTTTCATGATAATTATAACACTTATATAAAAGAAAAGAAACACTGACTTGTGTGTTTCTTTGTAAGGTTACTGCATTACGTATGGATCACTTTGTGTGCCTGAGCCTGTTACATATACATCAGACTTTAGAGCCATGACTGGGCTGTAAGAGCCGGAGAAAGAAATCATGTGGTTGAAGTTTCCGCCGCCATAGTTGTAGAAGACAAGCCCACTAGAAAGCACATGGAACGCACTGTTAGCATAAAAGGAATTCGGGCTTATTGCCCATTGCCAAGTTGAACTTCCTTGGAATAACCAGTTATTTATATAACATGATGATGTTCTATCATAATTATATGGCTGGATGTTTCTTGCACAGTCGCTTGCTAGTACTGCATATCCATAGTCACTTGGATACATTAGTCCTACACTTCCTGTAAATGTTGTTGTGCTTGAATAACTATCTTGTGACGTTTTTCCTGCTGTTCCTTTACTATTTAACATTCTCTCCATATCATATAAGTCTTGAGATGTATAACCTGGAACACTACTTGCTCCACCTAAGTACATTTTGTAGTTAACTGTGTTTTTATAATTTGTTAGTGAGTATGTACTAGATAATGTTGTATATAGCGTTGTTTTTGGCCAGTGGTTTGTTTTATTGGTGGAGTCATATGCTGCTTTCTCATATCCTACTTTTCTTACTCTTATTATATCTTCTCCATTAGCTCCATCTGGGAATAACCCTATTATTCTCCACATTTCTGTTGTACCGTCGATCTTTTCCATTTGGATGTAATTATTTGGGTCAGTTCCTTCATACCTATAACCATTTTCGTTTACCGCATTTGTTTGTATTAATGTTGCTAATAAAGATATGTTTTTCTTAAATGTTATACTACAACTTTTTGCACTTGTTATATTACTTATTGTATAAGTATTACCGCTTAGTGTTCCACCACAATTATTTGTTTCTAATTCTAGTTTATATCCACTGTTTGGTTTTACTGTGAATGTTGCTGTTCCATTATATCCTACAGTTATATTTGATGGACTTACTGTTCCGTTTGTTGCTGTTAAGCTAACACTATAGCCATCTCCAAAATCTATTGTACAATAGTCAGGTGTGTGTATATTCTTTAGTTTTATTGAAAAGTCTGTATTATCCCACGTTGCTGTTGTTCCATTTTTACATGTTACATTCTTTACTACATTTGTTTTTAACAACTCTGCATATGTTTTATTTGTTGCTTCTCCATTTAATGTATAAGCAACTAAGTTTATATCACTTGCTGGACTTATGATGTATGGATCACTTGCTGTTCCTGAACCCGTTACTTGTACCCCAGTTTGTAAATATATTGTTGGTTTTAGTCCACTTGTATTACTTGGGTTTGTTATTCCACTACTTGTTACTTCTTTTATTCCACTTGAACTATTTATATAATATTTTTCAGTAGTTGCTAAGTATGAGTTTACTCCACCTATTTGATTATATTCATAATCTGTTAAAAGTCCAATATTACTATATGTGCTTTCTGCACAAGTACTAGTAAAACAATTAAATTTATTTGTTTGTTGTACTAATACATCTTTGTCTTCTAATGTGTTATAGAAACTTGTTAAGTCTGTTGTTAGTGTTGATGTACTTGTTGAAGTTGTACTTTGACTTATTAGTTTAGGTAATGTTTGATCGTCTATTTGGTAACTTCCTATTATTCTCCATAAGTTCTTTGTTTTATCTTCATTTTCTGGATATTGAACATAGTTTTTGATGTTTTCTCCACCATACAAGCAAGTGTTAGAATTACTTGTTAAACAGCTTGTGTCACTTTCTATTATGTCTACTAGTCTATTTCCTATGTTTGTTGTAACTTCTGTGTATGGTCCACTTACTGTTATATATCCATCAGTTAGTTCTATATTTGCATATGAGTTAAATGAGTATCCACCATATACTTGAAAGTTTACTATTGATGATGTTGAGACATCTGTATTATCTATAACTACTCTTATCTTCTTTGAATAAGTGTTAATGTCTATTCCTTTTATTACTCCCTGTGTGTTCCATGGTGTTCTATCTGAGTACTCTACTTTAGCGTTTGTACTAGTTTTATATGCTAAAGTATATTTACTATCTATTTCATTTACACTAGTTAAAGTAATATTTAAATATACTTTAGTACTAGCTGGTACTGTTACACTTGTGTCATTAATTGTAGATTTATTACTACCATCTTCTTGTATATCTATACT
>DOEC01000006.1 GCA_003524085.1 Bacillota bacterium
TTTTGTACTAAAGAGTTAATTTTCATGTACTTCACTTCCTATCTTTATTACAAGATAATCTTATCAAAAAAAGTACTATTTTTCAAGTACATTTTGATAGTTTATTCTACATTAGTAAGTTCATTGTTAATAAATGTAAACTTATACACATTGTTTACAAGTAAATTATTTGTGTATGTTTCTTTTGATTTTATTGTTATTATTTCACTACTTGATTTTAGAGTAAGGTAATTATAGTCACCTAGCTTTTCAATATTTATAACTTGATAACTAATTGTTTTAATATTTGTTTCGTTATTACAGTAATCTGCTTGATATTTAAGGCTAGTATTACCAATATAGATATCTTTAGTTTTGTTAGTTTTATTACAAATTAGTACATTGTATGTATCGTTTGAATAAAGGGTAACTTCGTTATTGTCATAACTATTAACAAATGTATATCCTTTTATTATGTTAGTTATTTCGTTAAATGGTGAGTCATATTCTTTTAAAGATTTATCATTAAATTTAAAGTCTTCTAATCCATATAGGTATATTGTTCTATCAGTACTTTTGTAGTAAGTTATTAATTTGTTTTTTACTTCAACATTTGTAGGTTCTTTAACATTTTCACATTTCTTGCATTCTGGACATTCCTTAGTAAATATTTTTCCTATACTTAGTCCTAGAAGTATTCCAGTTAAAACTAGAAATACTGCAGATAATACTTTTATGCTTTCTTCTTCTTTCATAACTCTCCTTTTTAAAATGGTGTTTATAACCAAACACCATAATATATTGCTCCCATTCCTAACATGAAACCAACTATCCAAAATAATTTTACTATATCTGTTTCTTCCCAACCAAGTTGTTCAAAATGATGATGAAGTGGTGCCATTAGGAAAACTTTTTTTCCAAACTTTCTTATTGCTATTATTTGAATGAAACTTGATAATGTTTCAGCTATGAATACTCCACCTATTACTGCTAGAGATAGTTCATGTTTTGTTAAAATTGCTACTGCAGCTAGAGTTGCACCTAAACCTAAGGAACCAGTGTCTCCCATAAATACCTTAGCTGGATGTGTGTTATATACTAAGAATCCTAATAAACTTCCTACTAATATAAAACAGAATATTGCAATTTCTTGATAACCTTGTATCCAGTGACTACCCCATGAAATTATACCAAAACTTAAAAATGCAATTGCAGCTAGTCCTCCAGCAAGTCCGTCTTCTCCATCAGTTATATTAACCGCATTTGATGAGCCTACTAAAAGGAATAATATAAAGAAGCCATATGCCCATTTAAGGTCAATATCTAAGTTTAAACTTGTTACTATTAAATGAGTACTTCCACCATCTTTCATATAAATATAAAAGAAAACTATTGCTATTAATATTTGTACAATTAACTTTTGTACAACAGTTAATCCATCATTATGATGCCTTTTAATCTTCTTTAAATCATCTGCTAGTCCAAGTAGACTATAACTAATAAATACAAATAGTATAATTATAAGTGAAGACGATATTTCAAGTGATCCTCTTATATAAAGAAGTAACATTGCAATTATAGTAGGAATTATAAATATAAGTCCCCCTATAGTTGGAGTTCCTTCCTTTTGTAAGTGTCTTTCTGTAATCATTGTACAGATAGTTTGTCTAAAATTTAATTTTTTCAATAATGGTAAAAGAATTAAGCCTGCGAATACTGATAAAAAGAAACCAAGCATTAACCCCAAAATTGATTTTGCTAGTATTAACATTGTGTCTTCCTCCTTACTTCTAATTATACACTACTAATCACTATTATTTCAAATGTTTTAGTATAACTAATCATTAATTTAACATTAATTTTACAACCGACCCTTCTTTTACACGTTTCCCACTTTCAGGATTAGTCATTATTACAGTTTCACCACTTCCAGAATATTCTAGTTTAAAACCATTTAATAGTTGTTTTGCTTCTTTTATAGTTTTTCCCCTTACATCTGGTACTGTGGTATACTTTGTCTCATACCAAAAGTATTCTCTTGGCATACCTTCAGTTGTTGATTCTAAGTTGTGTAGGTTAATTATTCCGTTAAATACGTTTCTTGCAATCGGAGCTGAAGTAGAGCCACCATATTGTGTTGCGCCTTTTGCTCCATCTACTCCGATATAAACAATATATTCTGGATCGTTAGCTGGCATAAAGCCTATAAATGACAAAATGTAATTTCCAATCATGTATCTTCCATCACTTCCAACTTTTTGTGCTGTTCCAGTTTTTCCGCCTATTCTATATCCTTCAATGTATGCATTATGTCCACTTCCATTTGCAACAACGCTTTCTAGTGCGTATTTGACTAAGTTGCTTGTTTCTTTTGTAATTAAATTTTCTTTTTTTAATGTAGGATATATTTCTTTTATGATTAGTCCAGTTTCTCTTTCACTAATGCTTTTCATTACATATGGTGTATACATATTTCCGTCATTTATTATACTACTTACGGCTAAGACTTGCTGCATTGCCGTTACTGAGACACCTTGACCAAAACTAGTTGTCGCAAGTTCTAGTGGTCCTACTTTATCTAAGGGAAATATAATTCCTTTGCTTTCTCCATTTAGATCTATTCCAGTTTTCTTACCAAAACCAAATTTATCTATGTAGTTAAAAAGCACATCTTTCCCAAGTTTATTACCAAGAACTACAAAACCGGGGTTACAAGAGTTTTCTACTACTTCTAAAAACGTTTCTTCACCGTGACCTCCTGCTTTCCAACAATGTAAAGTACTACCTGCTACTTTTATTTTTCCTGTGTCATAGTACTTATCTTCAAATAAATTAACCTTTCCCTCATTTATGGATGCGGCTAGTGTTAAAATTTTGAATGTTGAACCGGGCTCAAAGCTACTCCAAATAGCTAAGTTTCTATTTATTACTTCTACACTATAACTCTGGTATTTCTCTGGTTCAAAACTAGGACGACTAGCCATTGCAAGTATTTCTCCAGTTTTAGGTTTCATAACTATTCCAATTGCGCCTTCCATGTTGTACTTAACCTCGGCATTATCAAGTTCACTTTCTAACATTAGTTGTAAATCTAAATCAATTGTTAAATTTATATCTAAACCTGATACTGGACTTGCGTATACTTCAGGCACTGAAAGTTTTTTACCTTTGCCATCACTATAATATTTAATACTTCCATCTGTACCTGTCAAGTATTTGTCATACATTAACTCTAGCCCACTTAAACCTTGATTATCTATTCCAACATAACCGATTACATGGCTAAGTGTTTTACCGTATGGATAATTTCTTTTAGTTTCTTTAAGTAAATATACTCCGTCATAGTTTAGTTCATTAATTTTTGATGCGATTTCGTAACTTAAATCTCTTCCTTCTGGGTGTACTCTTTCTATTGATGTTTTTTTAGAAACGTGTTTATACATATCTTCATAGCTTACTCCAAGAATTTCACTAATATTTTTTGCAACAGTTTCTTTATCTTTAATCTGTGCTGGAATTAATATAAGGCTAGAAGTTGTTACGTTTCCTGCTATTACTTTCCCGTTTCTATCAAGTATTCTACCACGGTCAGCTCCAACGGGTAAGTTTCTACTCCATAAACTATTAGCGAGTGTATTTAATTTTCTGTATTCTATAACTTGTATGTAAAAAACTTTAATAATGACTATTAAAAATATCGCTATTACTATTAGAAAAACCAATTTAATTCTACTATTTTGCGTATTTTGAAACATATAATTCACCGCTTAAGTATATGTTGCTTTTATAAATTTATAACTTTAGATAGGATAGTCTCTTTTTGATTCCTTAAAATCTTACGGTTAAAAGTCTTAAAATCTTACGGTTGAAAATCTTAAAATCTTACGGTTAGAATTCTTAAAAGTGTACGGTTATTATTGAAAATATGCTTATTTTATGGTAAAATTAATACAGGAGATGAGATATATGACTTTAACAAAAGAAGGATATAAAGATAGATTAATTGATAAAAAAATTAATGAGTGTTTGAAAGTTTTTGGGGCTGTTTCTATAAATGGACCTAAATGGTGTGGGAAAACTTGGACTAGTTTAAATCACGCTAAAACAGTTAAGTATATTAATACAAACGATAAAAAATTATTTAATCTAGCTCAAATGGATGTTAATCAAATACTTGTAGGTGATTATCCAATACTAATAGATGAATGGCAATTAATTCCACAGATATGGGATAGTGTTAGAAGAAAATGTGATGAAGATAAAATTAAAGGAAAATTCATTTTAACTGGCTCAGCTGTAGAAAAAGAAAATACAGTAGACCACTCAGGTGCTGGAAGAATATGCAAGTTAAATATGAAAACAATGTCTCTTTATGAATCTGGTGACTCAGATGGTTCTGTTTCTTTAAATGATTTGTTTAAAAATGCTGAAATTAAAAATCAACCTACTAGGGAATTAACACTTCTAGAAATATCAGATTTAATATTAAAAGGTGGTTGGCCTGAAAATACTGATAAATCAGCGAAGGACTCACAATTGATAGCTAAAAGTTATATTGAAGATATTTTAGATAAAGATATTAACGAAATAGATGGCGTTCAAAGAGATAGAAATAAGATGGAAATGTTGTTAAAGTCTCTTGCTAGAAATGAGTCAACATTAGCTTCTAACGAAACTTTAATAAAAGATATTATAGAGAATGAATATGACTCAATAAATAAAGAAACTGTTGGAGAATATTTAAATGTTTTAGATAAATTATTTTTAATTGAAAACCAACAAGCTTTTAATCCAAACGTCCGTTCAAGAGATAATGTAGGAAAAACTGCAAAGAGACACTTGACTGACCCTTCTTTAGCTTGTGCTTTACTTGGCTTAAACTATAATAAATTAATTAACGATTTAAATACTTTTGGTTTCTTGTTTGAAGCTCTAGTTGAAAGAGACTTAAGGATTTATTCAGAGTATAATGACGGGGAATTAAGACACTTTAGAAATAATGTTAGTGGTTTAGAAGTTGACGCTATTGTAATTAACGAAGATGGAGAATATGGTGCTGTTGAAATTAAGTTAGGTGCTAACCAAATTGAGGAAGCTAAGGAAAACCTTTTAAAATTTTATGAAAAAGTTGATAAGAAACCCAAGTTTATGTGTATCATATGTGGTTTATGGGGAAATGTAGTTAAGGACCCTGTTAGTGGAATTTATATATTACCTATAACTTCATTAAGACCTTAAAATGTGATTAAACAAAATCGCATTTTTTTATGTCATAAAAAAAGCATTTGAATTAGTTACATTCAAACACTTTATCACCAAACACATATACATTATCACTTTTTTTAGCAGTGTATTCTTTATCTTTATACTTAAAAGTTATTTTCTTTCCTTTAATCTTACTAATTGTAACGTCTTTTTTTAGATTATCCATTAATGTATCATCTATTTGATAATCTAATATACATCCACCTGTTCCTGTAGTATAAAGTTCTGCATCTATTTCTCTATATTTTCTAGCTAAAACTTTGTTTAACTCTTCATTTAATTTTCCAGTAAATACTGAATTTATAGTATCCTCTATTTTTTCATAACTGTTATATGTACTATTAGCTGTTTTATACCAATTAACATCTTTTAATGTGACTTTTGAGTCTTCATAAACAGGTAACCCTACTCCTTCAGTAATATAAATTGACGCATAAGCTTTTTCTAATGAGTCATAAAACATTGTAGTTTTTTCTTCATCAGTTGTTCCGCATCCAGTTAATAACACAAGTGATAAAATAACAATAATAATCTTTTTCATTTCTTCATACTCTCCTTTATATTAATAATTTTATCATATTTTTTTATATTTTTATAGACTATTTTAACAATTTTTCTATTTTTTCTAATAGTAAGTCAAAATCAAATCCACTAGTTTCTAATACTTCTCTTTCTCTATTAGAATATACATAATCATTTAAAGTTATTAAATATTTATCACTATAAACAAATTTATTCCAAATATTATCACTACTCATTTCAATAGCTACCACTTTAGCGCCTACTGGAAATAACTCTTGCTTATACTCTTTTTCATTCTTTAAATATAAGTTAACGCTTGGCATTGATACTACTCTTGTAAATAAGCCTCTGTTTTCTAATTCATCACTTATTCTTAAAGATAATTCTACTTCATTACCTGTTGAAACTATTACACCACCAAGTCTACCTTTTTCTTTCTTAATGATGTATGCTCCTTTACTTACTTCATTGATAGAAGAATTATCTAACATTCCTTTATATTTTTTAGTTATAATTAATGCACTTGGTATTTTTTTATTTATAATATAGTCCCAAGAACCAACTAATTCATTCACATCAGCAGATCTCATTACATTTAAATTAGGAATACTTCTTAAATCGCTTAATTCATTAACTACTTCAGTATATTTATTATTACTTGTATCTATAAAAGTATCGTTAACAAAGATATAACTTACTGATTTTTTAATTATACTAGACATTTTAAGTGAAGACTTCATGTAGCTAGAATTACTTAAAGTTGTTTCTATTACTGGTTTTAAGTTTAGTAAAGACATTCCATTTGCTATCATACCACCTGATAAATATTTAGTACCTAAATATATAGTTTTATCTTTATCAAATTCTATTTTAGTTTCATTTTTATTATATAAATCAATATTAATCATTAACGGGCACATACTAGAAATAGCATTAAGTAAATTATTATTTGTTTCTCTTAAGTCTTCTTGCATATTTTCATCAAATCCAACTTTGATATTTTTAATATTCATTTTAAAGTTATCTTCTTCTAATAAACTTATTATTTTTTTCTTTTCTTCATTCACTTCAATAATCTTATTATATGTACTTACCCATTCATTATAGTAAGTGTTATTTTTTTCTAAGATATTTTTAAATTCATTATATGAACTTGCTGATATGTGATATGGCACTTGTGTAATACTCATTTTTTCTTTAACTAAAGCTAAATCGTTTTCACTTATTACATACTCATGACCCTTTGGACTTGCTTGCATACTTGTACCTATTGCTATCATTGTTTTAATTTCAATTATGCTAGGTTTACCACTTTCTTTAGCTCTTGTAATAGCTTTATCTATTAAAGTATAATCTTCTGCATTAGTTACTGTTTCAACAAAATAGCCTAGGCTTTCTAAATATTTAAGTTTGTTTGTGTAGCTAGATGTATCTTTTTTACCATCCACTGTAGTTTCAAATGAATTATATAAAATAATTAGATTATTTAAGTTTTCTTTAGCAGCTACTTCTAAAGATTCCATTGCTACAGGACTAGAGATGCACTCATCTGTTACTAATGTATAAGTGTAGAAATTAATTAGTTCTTTACCAAGCAACTTTTGCATGTATTTACTACCAAGTGTAACTCCTACAGCCAAAGACAACCCTTCACCATTTTTTCCAGTTGTACTTTCAATACCAATACTAGGGTTAAGTTCAGGATACACACTTAGTTTACCACTTCCATAATTTTTAACATCTTCTAGTGTTATGTTGTAGCCTGAATATAAAAGTATACTATATAATAAAGGTGCAGCACCTGGTGTGGACAATATAAATCTGTCTCTATTTATCCAAGTTGGATCAGTACTTACAAAATGCATGTGTTTTGTAAATACCGTATATATTGTCGGTGCTAGAGAAAGCGTTAGTCCAGCGTCACCTAGTCCCCTATTATAAATCATGTCTACACTCAAACTTCTTAAAGAATTAATTAACTTAGTATCCATATTTTCACCTTCTTATTATAATTTAATTATAACACATGAGAAAATACTAAGCAACTATTTTTATGCGTAGTAAACTTCTACCTCTATTGGAGTTTTCACATTACTAGCATTTACATCTTCTATCTTTTTAGTAAGCATAAATGCAAGTATCGCTATAATAAAATAGAATAACAATATACCTTTCATACTATTAAATAATTTTTCAACTTTTTCCATTTCATTCACTCTCCTTATGCACCTATTTTATAACATATATTAGTTTGTGTCAATATTAAATCGCAAAAATGTTTGACAAATTTACATTTGTGTGTTAAACTATTATCAGAAAGGATGTGAAACTATGGAAAAATTAACTAAAAAACAAGAAGAAGTCTTGACAGTTATTAAAAAATACATAGCTGAACACGGCTATGCTCCAAGTGTAAGAGAAGTTTGTGAACTTATGAATTTAAGTTCAACTGCAACTGTATTCGTACATATGAGACATCTTATGAAGAAAGGATATTTAAAACAAACAGATAATAAATTTAGAACACTAGAAGTTTTAGTACCAAACGAATACTTAGAAAAAAATGAAGACGTTGTAAACGTTCCACTACTTGGAAAAGTTACATGTGGTAACCCTATTGAAGCTATTGAGTTTCCTGATGAATACATAGCTTTACCAGCATTCATGATACCTAAGAAAGAAGAAATATTTACATTAAAAACTGAAGGAATGAGCATGAAGAACGTTGGAATATATGATGGAGATATAGTTATAGTAAAAAGACAAAAGAATGCAAAAAATGGAGATTATGTTGTAGCACTTGATGAAAATGGATTTACTACATTAAAGACATTTTATAAAGAAAATGGATATTTTAGACTACAACCAGAAAACGAAACTATGGACCCTATTATACTTGATAAAGTTGAGATACTTGGAATTGCAATAGGTCTATATAGAAAGTTTTAGTAAAAAAATATAGAAGCTAACTGATAACTTCTATATTTTTTTATGTCTAGCATTTGCTAATTTGAACTAAATCTACTTCTACTGGTGTTTCTTGTCCAAATAAATCTATTAAAACATTTAACTTTTCGTTTTCTAAATCAATACTTTGAACTTTACCAAACATTCCATTAAATGGTCCATCAACAATTTTAACTGAATCGCCTTCTTGTAAGTCTGTTTCAATGTCAAGTCTACTAAGTCCTTCACTAGCTAGAATTTTATCTATTTCTTGTGGAGATAATGGAATTGGTTTAGCACCCTTACCACTACTACCGATAAATCCAGTAACTCCTGGAGTATTTCTAACTGCATACCAAGCTTCGTCACTCATAATCATTTCAACAAGTACATAACCTGGAAACATCTTCTTTGTTTTTTCTTTCTTAATGCCATCTTTAATTTCAACTTCTTTAGTTTCTGGAACAATAACTCTAAAAATATTATTTCCCATACCCATTGAGTCTTTTCTCATAAGTAAGTTTTCTTTTACTTTACTTTCATGGCCTGAATAAGTATTAACAACATACCATAACTTTTGATTTTCCATAATTTATCCCACGATTCCTTTCAAGAAAGTAAATAATACATCTAGTAAGTAAAAATATCCACCAAAGAACACCATTAAAGTAAGAACCATTACTGAATACTTAAATAAATCTTTACCACTAGGCCACCTTACCATCTTTTTTTCTTTACTAACACCTTTAAAAAATGCCTTGATTTTTTTCATAAGTCCCTCCATAAAAAAAACACTTACGTGTTTCAGTAATTTAAATATACTACAAATTAAAGAAAAATACAAGTGTTTTTTAAACTTTCATTAAACTTTTTAGCCTTTTTATAGCTTTTTTTTCAATTCTTGAGATATAGCTTTGACTTATACCTAACATATCAGCTACTTCTTTTTGAGTATATTCTTTTTGATTATATAAGCCATACCTAAGTGTTAGTATTTCTTTATCTCGTTTATTTAAGTTTTCTATTTCTTTAATTAGAAGTTCTTTATCAACAATACTTTCATATTCCTTTTCTACTATATCATCAGGTGTTCCTAAAACATCTTCTAAATGTAGTTCGTTACCATCTTGATCTAAATTAATAGAGTCTTCAAATGAAATTTCAACTTTCCTTCTTTTATTCTTTCTTAAAAACATAAGTATTTCATTATCAATACATCTACTAGCGTATGTTGCTAGTTTTATGTTCTTGTCTAGTTTATATGTCTTAACTCCTTTGATAAGCCCGATTGTACCAATGCTAACTAAATCTTCTAAGTCATACATTGTATTATCATACTTTTTAGCAAGAAAAACTACAAGTCTTAAGTTGTGCTCGATTAGTTTGTTTCTTGCATGCATATCTCCATTATTACTCTTAATGACTAGCTCTTCTTCCATGCTTTTTTCTAAAGGTGGTGGAAGTATATCGGTACTTCCTAAGTAAAAAACTTTTTCTTTATCCTTAAACAAACTACTTATAAAATCAAATATTTTCATGTTATCCCTCCATTAATAAATAATTTAATAAAACTTCTACTTTGTTAGACTTTAACTTATCTTTTACTACACCTACTACTATATTCTTTTTTACTCCAATACCTTCTATAAATATTTTCTTAACTTTGTAACACCTCAACAATCCACCCTCATTAATACTTTGGTATGGTATATAGAAAAATGGAGTGTTTTTAATTATACTTTCAAACTTTTTAGAATTAGTTATGATAACTGGTCTATTTGTATATGGATCTATTAAAGTGTTTCCTGTGTCCATGTAGCCTATGAGTTCTAGTTTACTTTCATTAATATAGATATCCACTTTATAATATAAACTATTAATTTCACGAATAACTTTCATTTGTTTATAATAGATATACATTATAATTGGAGTACATATTAATATAAAGATGTAATTAATACTTATGCCTTTATGAAAAAATACCATACCAATATTCTTATAACTAAAGCTTACGTTTAAATAATATATAAACCCTCCTAAGATTATGCTTATTAAATAAAAATATACCAAGTTAGTTATAAAATACTTAAAGTCAGAATAACCAAATGTTATGAGTATTATCAAAACTGATAAAAATACCTTAAGTAAAAAGAGTGTTAAAGTAGTTAAGGGCACGAATAAAACAATGATAGTTATACTTCCTAGTAAAGAACCCAATACTATTTTTTTAATAGAAGTTCTTCTTTTAAGGACAATACTTGTAGTAAGTAAAAGTATAAAATCAAAAAAGAAGTTTAAAAATATTATTAAGTCAACATACACTTTCATGTAACCACCAATACAAGTATAATAAAAACGACAAGCATATTTTGTCGTTTTATAGTTTTTTATTTTCTTTTTAATCCTTTAGAATATAATTCGTTATATGACCCATCCATTAAAGCTATTTGCATGTCTTCATAAATAGACTTTAATTCTTCTAAAGCAATATCTTTAAACATAGTCTGTCCATATATTTCTTCATTAACAGGCTCTAAAATATTTAAGTGACTCTTTAAAGTACTAGCTATTAATCTAAAGTTAAAGTAATTAAACTTACCTTTTTCATTGATAAACTTATGATAGAAATCAATTAATGGACTAATAGATACTAATGTAGGATCATTATATTTTAGTGAGTCTCTTAAACATCTAAGTAAATCAAACTCATCTATACTGTCTCTTGAAGATGACATTATTTCTTTGCTTTTAATTAAGCTTTCAATATATTTTATGTCTCTTGAGTTTTCTCTAAGAGTTTTTTCTAACATTCCTCGGTTTAACAAATCCTTGTCTTTCTTATAAAATATTGGAAGTGTTCTAACATCTTTTTTAGCACGATACATAATTACTAATTTATGATTATTTCTTAAGTCAACGTCATAGTTAGACTTTAGTTCAAAGTCATTATTAAATCTAGTAGTAAAATTATCAATTTCTTCTAGTGTTGAAGGCATGGTTACTTTTAAATATTTAGTAAATTCTGCATAGCCTTCACTATAATGAAAGACTAAATTTCCAAGAAAATACTTGTTTTTAGCATCATCATTATATTTAGCAATTAACCTTTTAATTTCAGAAGTACTATACTTTTTAAAACTTCTAGTTTCAACCCCAGCCTTAATTCCAATACTATATCTATTAACTTTACCCATAAGACACCCCTTATCTAGTTAAAATTATACCATATTTTGTACAATATGTCAACTTTACACATAAAGGTACTTTATTTGAATATGATTAATTTATGATAATTCTTAGCTGCTACTTTAGCATTTTCATTTATTATTTCAGTCTTTATATTACTTAAATATTTTTCTTCCATAAGCTTTTCCTCCTAACTAATTTGCACAGTTTTATTTATTTTAAATTCTACTATAGTTACTTGATTATCTTTTACGTAATGAGCTTCAAACTTATTTACTGACTTTGTTATAATTATTCCAATAGTACTATTTTGAGTTATATTTTTTAAGTGTTCGTCAATATAGTTCATATACGTTTTTATTTGACCATAGTCACTTTTCTTATATTCTCTTGATTTTATCTCTACTACACAATATCTACTTTCAACCACATTATAAAATAGATAGTCTATATAATTCTTTTTGTCTCCAATGTTAAGTTTATATTCTCTTCCGACGTAAAAATATCCACCGCCTAATTGTTTCATAAAACTATCTAAGTTTTCATAAATAATTTCTTGTAATATTTTTTCAGTATAAACTTCATAACTTTTATTAGGTGTTAACACTATTGGACTGGGGACACTTTGAATTAAAGAAAGTTCTTCTTTATTTAAAAGACTTTCTTTTGCTTCAGTTGAGAGTCTACCATACTCATTACTCTTTATTCTTTCAGCTAATGCTCTTTTACTTAAATTATCTCGTTTAGTAATATGAATATAATACTTAATTTCTTTGATATCTCTTAGTGATAATAAAATCTTGTAATGACTCCACGTCAATTGTCGCTCCAGTGGAGCGACTTTTTGAATTAATAAATAAAATTGTTGTATCTTATATAAATCTTTTTCCTTATATCCACTTCCAAATTCCTTAGTTAAAATACTTGCATATTTTTTTACTATTCCTTCTCCATAGTGTTTACCTGCTTCTACTAGTTCCCTTCCTATATTATAATTCATTGTAAGTTTTACATTATTTATCTGATAATTCTTAGCTACTACTTTAGCATTTCCATTTATTATTTCAGTCTTTATATTACTTAAATATTCGTCTATCATAAATTTTCCCTCCTAACTAATTTGCACAGTTTTGTTTATTTTAAATTCTACTATAGTTACTTGATTATCTTTTACATAATGTGCTTCAAACTTGTTTACTGATTTTGTTATAATTATTCCAATAGTATTATTTTGAGTTATATTTTTTAAGTGTTCGTCAATGTAGTTCATATACGTTTTTATTTGACCATAATCGCTTTTTCTATATTCTCTTGCTTTTATTTCAACTACACAATATCTACTGTCAACTACATTATAAAATAGATAATCTATATAATTCTTTTTGTCTCCAATGTTAAGTTTATATTCCCTACCAATAAAAGCGTAGCCTCCACCAAGTTGATGCATAAAATCTTCTATATTTTCAAAGATTATTTCTTGTAATATTTTTTCAGTATAAACTTTATAACTTTTATTAGATGTCAACACTATTGGACTTGGGACACTTTGAATTAAAGAAAGTTCTTCTTTATTTAAAAGACTTTCTTTTGTTCCATCTGAAAGTCTATCATACTCATCACTTCTTATTATTTCAGCTAATTTTCTATAACTTAAATTATCTCTTATAGAAATATTAGTATAATAATTGATTTTATTGATATCTTTTAAAGGTAAAAGTAATCTTATGTGTTCCCAAGTCAATTGGTGCGGCAATGCCGCACCTTTTTCAAAAAGAACATAAAATTGACGCATTCTCTTTAAATTAGATACAGAATATCCACTTCCAAATTCCTTAGTTAAAATACTTGCATATTTTTTTACTATTCCTTCTCCATAGTGTTTACCTGCTTCTACTAGTTTCCTTCCTATATTATAATTCATTGTAAGTTTTACATTATTTATCTGATAATTCTTAGCTGCTACTTTAGCATTTCCATTTATTATTTCAGTCTTTATATTACTTAAATATTCGTCTATCATAAATTTTCCCTCCTAACTAATTTGCACAGTTTTGTTTATTTTAAATCCTACTATAGTTACTTGATTATCTTTTACATAATGAGCTTCAAACTTATTTACTGATTTTGTTATAATTATTCCAATAGTACTATTTTGAGTTATAGTTTTCAAGTGTTCGTCAATGTAGTTCATATACGTTTTTATTTGGCCATAATCGCTTTTCTTATACTCTCTTACTTTTATTTCAACTACACAAAAACAGTTCATTTTGTAATTGTATAAAAGATAGTCTATATAATTCTTTTTATCTCCAATATTGAGTTTATATTCTCTACCAATAAAAGAGTATTCTCCACCAAGTTGATGCATAAAATCTTCTATATTTTCAAATATTATTTCTTGTAATATCTTCTCATTATAAAATTCATAGCTTTTATTTGGTGTCAATACTATCGGACTGGGTATGCTTTGAATTATTGAAAGCTCTTCTTTGTTTAAAATACCCTCTTTCGTTTCAGTTGAAAGTCTGCCATACTCATTACTTCTTATTCTTTCAGCCAATGCTCTTTTGCTTAAATTATCTCGTTTAGTAATACTAATATAATACTTGATTTCTTCTACATTTTTTAATGGTAAAAGTAATTTATAATGAGACCAAGTCAAAAGTTGCCCCACTGGAGCAACTTTTTGACTTAAATCATAAAATTGCTTCATTCTTGTTAATTCTGTAAAAGTATATCCCTTACCAAATTCTACCGTTAATTCCTTTGCATATTTTTTTACTATTCCTTCTCCATAATGTTTACCAGCTTCTGCTAGTTCCTTACCAATATTATAGTTCATTGTAAGTTTTACATTGTTTATCTGATAATTTTTAGCTATTACTTTAGCATTACCATTTATTATTTCATTCTTTATATTTTCTAAATAATTGTCTATCATAAATTTTTCCTCCTAATATATTTATTCGACAAAAAACGCGAAAAGTCTTTTTTTTATTTTGACTTTACGCGAAATTCGACGTGTTTTTTTACATGTTTTGTGTAAACTAAGTTATAAAAAAAGAAAGGATAAACAACTTATAAAAGCTATTTGCTCCTTCCCCATAAAAATTGATGCTTTAGCAAAAGTAAGCATCAATTATTTTTTATTTTTTTTTGATTATTTGATTTTTTAAACAATTGAGAATAACATCAATACTAAAATGTTTACTATTGCAATTGTTATAACTACTTTTAATGCCCATTTGAACCAAGTTGAATAGTCTACTTTAGCAAGAGCAAGTCCTCCCATTATTGCTCCACAAGTTGGAGTTATTAAGTTTACTAATCCATTTGCACTTACAATAGTCATAGCCGCTACTTCAGTTGAATAACCTAAGCTTGCAGCAAGTGGTCCAGTTATTGGAGTTGAAAGTGTTGCAAGTCCACTACTTGATGGTACTAAGAATGATAACACTATATGTAGTAAGTAGTTTAGTGGAACGAATACTAATTCTGGTAGTTTACTTAAATGTTCAGTTGCATTATAAATAATGTAATTGTCTAAGTAAGTTTGTTTCATTAATACAGAAGCTCCTCTTGCTACTGCTATTACTAAGATAACACCTATCATATCTTTTGTTCCATCAATAAATGTATCTACAAACTCTTTTTCTTTGTAACCATTGATTAAAGATATTACTATACTCATTAAGAAGAACCAAAGTGCAGACTCGTAGAAGTACCAGTTACCTAAACTAGAGCCTGTAAGCCATCCAGTAAATCCATCAAAGAAAGTTATGTCAAATTCTCCCCATGGAATAAATCCTATAATCATTATTAAGAATGTTAAAGCAAAAACACATAAAGTTATTTTTTGTTTTGTAGTTAAAACTTCTTTTTGCTTTGATTTTTCCTCAAATTTACCAAATTCTTTTTCAGCTTCTTCTTGCTCTCTTAAAGAAAGTATAGTTGAACCTTTATCTTTTTTAACTTTACTTGCATAAGCTAACACAAACAATGTTGATATTAGGTAAGCTAATAACCATAAGATTATGCCTATAAATAATACAGTTCCTTGATTATATTCTACACCAGCTGCTCTTAAAGCAGATAATACAGCTCCTGTTGCAAATGGGTTAACTGTTGAACCAAGAACACCAGTACCAGCACCTAATAAAACTACTGCTGCACCTACAAGTGGGTCCATTCCTGCGGCAAACATCGTAGCTGCTAGAAGTACGTAGAAGCCAACTGTTTCTTCAAGCATTCCATATGTTGTACCACAAATTGAGAAGATAAACATTAATATTGGTATTAACCATAATTCTTTACCTTTTAATTTTTGTACTAAAACTTTGATACCTGTTTCTAAAGCCTTAGTTTTGTCTATTATTTTAAGGAATCCTCCTAAAATAAGTACGAATATTGCAACATCTACAGCATTTTCAAATCCCAATATTGGTGCTAGTAAGATTTGGCTTAATTTAGCCCCTACTGTACCACTTCCATTTACTATTTCTTCACCAACGAATTTAGCATCTGGTAGTAAATGTGAAAGAATTCCAAGTACTACTATAACTATCATTATAATAGTATATGCTGATAACATGCTTCTATTCTTTTTCTTTGTCATATTATTTTCCTCCTTTTATGACTGTACCATTTTTATATTCTAATGCGTCACTAGCGCATTCTAGCGATGTAATTATTGCAGTTTTATTTCTGTTTTCTACAAAATTTATACATGCTTCTATTTTAGGCAGCATACTTCCAGGAGCAAACTGGTTATCACTTATATACTTTCTTGCTTCTTCTACTGTGATAGTATCTAACCCAGTCATATTTTCTTTATTGTAGTTTAAGTATACTTTATCAACAGCAGTTAATATAAGTAACACATCAGCATCTACTTCTTTAGCAAGTAAACTAGCTGACTTATCTTTATCAATTACTGCATCTACTCCTTTTAGAAGATTATTTTCCATTATAACTGGAACTCCTCCACCTCCAGCACATATAACAATTACATCATCTTCAACAAGTTTTTTTATAACTTTGTCATTTAGTATTTTTTTAGGTATAGGAGATGGTACTACTCTTCTATATCCACGGCCTGCGTCTTCTTTAAAAATGTAACCTTTTTCACTTTCTATTACACTGGCTTCTTCTTTAGTGTAAAACATTCCAATAGGTTTAGTAGGATTTTTAAAACATCCATCATTTTTATCAACTAAGACCTCTGTTATTAAGGCTACTATAGATTTGTCAATGTCTCTTTTGTTTAGTTCATTCATTATTGACTGTTCTATATGGTAACCAATATAACCTTCACTCATACTACCACACTCTGCAAATGGCATTGATGGAGTAGCAGCACTTCCATTACTAGCATACTCCATTGCAAGAGAGATTTGCCCAACTTGCGGTCCATTTCCATGTGTAAGTATTACTTTGTTACCTTTTTCTATAAGGTCCACTATTACTTTAGAAACACCCTCTAGAATAGATAATTGTTCACTAGGAGTCTTCCCTAGAGCATTTCCTCCTAGAGCTATAACTATTTTACTCATTACTCTTCCCTCATTGTTAGATATATTACAGCTTTAATTGTATGTAATCTATTTTCAGCTTCATCAAATACTTTTGATTTTGGACTATTAAATACTTCGTCAGTTACTTCCATTTCTTTTAGACCAAATTTTTCATATATCTCTTTTCCAATTGTTGTATTTAAATCATGAAATGATGGTAAGCAGTGTAAAAATATTGCGTTTTCGCTTGCATTTGACATAACACTCATGTTTACTTGATATGGACTAAGTAATTTAATACGACTAGCCCATACTTCATCTGCTTCTCCCATTGAAACCCATACGTCAGTATATATTACGTCAGCACTCTTAGTAGCAACATTTACGTCTTCTTCTAAAGTTATAGTACACCCATTAGTACTAGCAATTTCCTTACAAGTATTAACTAACTCTTCTTGTGGCCATAATTCACGTGGAGCACATGCTACAAAGTTTATTCCCATTTTAGCACATACTACCATAAGTGAATTTGCAACGTTGTTTCTAGCATCTCCCATAAATACTAACTTTAAGCCCTTTAAATATCCAAAGTTTTCTTCAATAGTCATAATATCTGCAAGCATTTGTGTTGGATGAAATTCTGTTGTAAGTCCGTTCCATACAGGTACTCCAGCATTTTTGGCTAACTCTTCTACTATTGTTTGACTGTATCCACGATATTCTATTCCATCATACATTCTACCTAATACTTTAGCAGTATCAGCAATACTTTCTTTTTTACCCATTTGACTAGCATTAGGATCTAAATACGTCACTCCCATACCAAGGTCAAGTGCAGCAACTTCAAAAGCACATCTTGTTCTAGTTGAAGTTTTTTCAAATAAAAGTACAATGTTTTTATTTGGTAAATATTTATGTTCAATATGTAATTTCTTTTTTTCTTTAAAATCTTTAGATATGTCTAGTAAAAACCTTATTTCTTCAGGTGTATAATCTAATAATTTTAAGAAATGTCTTCCTGTTAAATCCATTATATATCCTCCCTAACTAGTGGCATACTCATACATCTTGGGCCACCTCTTCCACGTGATAATTCAGCACTTGGCATTTCAAGAACTTTTATTCCGTGTTCTCTTAGTATATTGTTAGTCATGTTGTTTCTATCGTATACTACTACTACACCAGGCGCTATACAAAGAGTGTTTGTTCCGTCATTCCATTGTTCTCTTTCACTAGATATTTTTTCTCCTCCAGCACATGGAATAAGTGTAATTTTCTTTCCAAGATATTTTTCTAATATTTCTTCTAAACTACCTTCTACTTTTTTAACATTTAAGTCTTCAAATGTAGTTGGATCATCTCCTTCAGTAATTTCGTAAACTTCTAGAGTGTTCATTATTCCTGGATGGTATGTAAACTTATCATAATCTATTTGTGTAAATACAGTGTCTAAATGCATAAATGCACGACTTTCTGGTATTTTGAAAGATAGTACTGTTTCTACTTCACAAGTAGGTTCTTTAAATAAGTTTTTAGCAAGTTCATCAATTGCGGCAGGCTCTGTTCTTTGTGAGATACCTACAGCAATAACTTTATTACTTATGTTTAATACGTCTCCACCTTCAATGTGGTAAGGTAGGTTTCTACTATAGTACCTTTTTACTTTACCCTTGAAGTCAGGATGATACTTGAATATAAAGTCAGCATATATAGTTTCTCTATTTCTAGTAACTGAATACATTCTATTTAGTATTGCCCCGTTACCACAGCTTGCGAATGGGTCTCTTGTAAAGTAGAGGTTTGGTATTGGGTCAGCTAAGAAGTCACTCTCATCACTTACAAAGTCAACTAAGCTTTTTTCTACTTCTCTTTTTCTTAATGGTATTTCTTCTATTTTTATACCACTCATTGTTTTTAATACTAATTCTTTTTTATCAGTAAAGCTATGTAAGTAGTCATATACTAGAGTTCTATATTTAGGAGTAGTTATTCCAGCTTCATAGATAAATTCTTTTAGAAATTCGTCTAGTATTTCTTCACTAATACTTAATACTTCACTAACTAGGTCTTCTAGATATACTACTTCTATACCATTTTCTTTTAGAATTCTTGCGAATTCGTCGTGTTCAGCTTGCGCGACTGGTAAGAAAGGTATATCATCAAATAAAAGTCTTCCTAATGTATCTGGAGTTAGATTAAGCAGTTCATTTCCAGGTCTATGAAGAAGTACTTTCTTAAGTGGACCTATTTCACTTTTAACATTAATTCCTTGCATAAATCATTTCCTTTCTTTTGTAGTGTTCCTACTATAATAAGTATACCAGTAAAACTTAAGTTTTTCAACTAAAAAAACATATAAACTATTATTAATTTATATATTTTAATTTTAAATTATTTATTATATTAATGCACTCTGTAAGTTGACAAGAAGTTTTCTTTTTTCTTACAAAACGCAAGAAAGAAAGACGTCTATCTGTTAGTATTAAGATAAATGTTAACAAATAACCAAAGATTGGCGTCTAATCACTAAACGTTCCTTACGTTTATATTGTATACTATTTTTTGTTTTATGCAAGTATTTTTACTATTATGTTAATTATTTCATCTTTCATTGCATTGTAATTTAAATCATGATGTTTATGTTATACTACTACATAACAATAATTATCTACTAGTCCAATAATTATATGCACTTGTTCATTAATATGATATTCATTAAATCCATTATTTAAAAGTATTGTACTTATTTTTTCAGTTATCAATTGTTCTCTACTTTTAAATATATCACTTATTTCTGGGTCTAAGTGACTCATTGCCATTAATTCTTCGTGAGCTTCTTTTTTTATATTGTGTACACTAATAAACTTTTCTATTATTTTACTTAGTAGTAAATTAATACTAGTTTTATCAATTATTACATTGTCTATTATATCTATCATTGGAAACATTATTTTATCAGTATAATCTTTTACTCCATGAATAAATATTTCTCTTTTATCTTTAAAATACTGATATATTATTCCAGTAGAAAAACGTGCATATTTCGCAATATCAACACATGTTACATTATGGTAAGCTTTTTAACACATTAATAAAAAACCTTTTTCAATAATTGTTTTTTTCTTTTTTATTTAAGTCTTTTTTATAGGTTCATGTACATTCATATGAACCTCCTTATATTTTAGTATAGCATTTGGTTTTCAAAAAACTTTTAATTTCTTTTATATTTTTACTTTCATAATAATTAATTAAAAGAAGTTTAAATTCATCAGTTAATTCTGAAGGTATACTAATTATTCCTAAACCATTTTTAATAAGATAATGATTAGCAAATATAACTGCAGTTCTTTTGTTACCATCTACATATATTTGTTTTTTCATCGTATATAAAAGTAGTTCTATTGCTTTGTCAACTTTATTATTTTTTTTATTTATAATTTTGTTAAGTTCGTCTTTAACATCACTTTCAATGGGTATACCAGGCATCCAAGAAGTTCCACCTATTTTAACTGGAACGCTTCTTATTTTGCCAGCTGTGCTATAAAATCCTTCTATACATAGTTTATTAATTTCACAAAGTAAATTATAGTCTGTTGGTGAAAGTAATACTCCTTCACTTAGAACAAATTCCCATGCATGTTTTAAATCAAGAACTTTTAAAACGTCAGTAGAAGATATTCCACTTACTTCCCCACCTTCAATTATTGTTTCAGTAAGAGCAAAAGTTGTTGATATTCCTTCTAAGACTGCTTGTTTGTAAATTGTATCAACTAAATTTCTTTTTGCAAAGTCAACATTTAATTTAACTTTATCGCTAAGAACAAAATTATCTACATTTTCTTCTTTTAAAATATTATTTAATCTTTTTATCTCTTTTTTTAATTCTTTAACTTTTATATTATTATTTAGTATTAGGTTATATAATTCATCACTATATTCTCCTACATATCTACTTATTAGTTTTCCATTATCTCTATAGTGAACATAAATATATTTATTACATTCCTTATCTCTAACTTCAATTGAGCCATGTATAATAGAAGAAACTTGAGTTTCTAATCTTTTTTTATCATCTAACATACCAATTAATTCAACATTTTTCATACTATATCTCCTTTATATACATTATAACACACCTTTAAAAAAATGTGAAACATTTTAAGTGTTTTTTCACTGATTTTGTTTCACATTTTGTTATACTAATTATTTATTACTTTTTATTTCATTAACTAAGTCTTTAATTGTATATTTAATACTTCTTGTTTGATAATCTAAATCTTTTTTTGCTTTAGCATTTGTAAAGTTAGAATTAGCATTTAATGTATACAATGAATACCTAGTAAATAATGGTGTTGTTTTTCTAAGTCTATAATATAATTCAAATAAAAACGCAATATTTTTAACCATGTTTATTGAAATAACTTTTTTTATTGGTTTAGCTTTTCCATACTCACAAACCAAATCAGCTATTTTTTTAATAGTTACATATTCACCTGATAAAATATATCCTTCTCCTTTTTTACCTTTAGTACAAGCATTAATAACACCTCTAGCAACATCTCTTACATCAACAAAGTCATACCCACCCTCAGTTAATAAAGGAACTTTTTCATTTAAGATTTTTTTTATTAAAACTGTCATATTAGTATTGGTAAAATCATTTACCCCTAATAAACCTGAGGGGAAAACAACACAAGCATTTAAATTATTGTTTTTAACTTCATTAAATACATACCTAGTTGTTTCAGCTTTAGTCTTTGCATATAAACCAACAATTTTATTTGGATCAAAACTTGCATTTTCATCCATTACTTCATGATTTAATTTTTCTTCTATTGCATGTACACTACTAACATAGATTAGTTTAGCATTTATTTCTTTGGCTTTTTTTATAATGTTTTTAGTACCTTCAACATTAACTTGATATACTCTTTCGTTATATTTACTATCAAGGTATACTATTGAAGCACAATGAATAACATAAATATTTGTTTTTTCTTTAACACTTTCATCAATATTAAATATATCCTTTAATGTTTCTATCTTTGTTACATCACCAAGGAATTTTTCGCATTTAAGCCCTTTAAGAGCATCTATTTTATCGTTAGGCAAAACTAATGCTCTTATTTCATTTTCATTATTTTTTTCTAGTAACCTTACAATATTATTTCCAAGAAAGCCATTAGCGCCTGTTATTATATAAATATTTTTCATATATTACACCACCATTTCCTTATAAATTTTTCTAGAAATACCACCCCATCATAGTGTTCTTGTTCAAATATTAGTAATATATTTGAAATCTATTATTTAAATTCTTAGTAGACCTTTATAACCAATTTAATATACAATATTTATTATTACACGTATTTTATTTACCTTTTATGACTTTTCATAAAATCTTTTATTCTTTTATTTTTAGTTGTTTTTAATTCTTCACTTGTTCCATTAAATATAATATTACCATTTTCTAAAAACAATACTCTCGTTGATACTTCAGTTACAAATCTCATTTCATGACTTACTATAATAAGAGTCATTTTTTTATTTGCAAGTTCTTTTATTAAATCAAGTACCTCTTTTACCATTTCCGGATCAAGCGCACTAGTGGGTTCATCAAACAAGATTACTTCAGGTTTCATAATTAATGCTCTTACTATTGCTACTCTTTGTTTTTGACCACCTGAAAGTTCAGATGGATACGCATCTTTCTTATCAAGTAAACCAACACTTTCTAAAAGTTTTAATGCTTCACTAGTAGATTTTCCTTTACTCATAATTTTTAAATTTATAGGTGCTAAAGTAATGTTTTCTAATACTGTTAAATGTGGAAACAAGTTAAAACTTTGAAATACCATACCCATTTTTTCTCTTACATGACTTACATTAATATTGTTTTTAGTTATATCCACTTTATGAAAAAGTATTGTTCCATCATCAGGCTTTTCTAATAAATTTAAACATCTTAAAAGTGTTGATTTACCACATCCACTTGGACCAATTATACTTATAACATCTCCCTTTTTAACATCAAAAGAGACACCTTTTAGTACTTCTAAAGAACCAAAGCTTTTCTTCAAATTCTTAATTTTTAGCATTGTTTAGTCTCCTTTCCATTAGGTTTACTAATTTAGAAAGACCTAAAGTCATTATTAAATATATTATTGCTACAATTATAAGTGGGAAAAAGTAGTCATATGTTCTAGAAGAAATTATGTCCGAAGCTTTTGTTAGTTCTAAAATTCCAATATATGCTCCTACTGATGTTTCTTTTAAAAGTGTTATAAACTCATTACCTAATGCTGGAAGTATATTTTTTATAGCTTGTGGCAAGATTATTAACTTCATAGTCTTATGATAGTTTAATCCTAAACTTAAACCTGCTTCTAATTGTCCGTTGTCTATGCTATTAATTCCAGAACGGATTATTTCACTTACATAAGCACCCGAATTTATTCCAAAAGCTATTATCCCAACTAATGTTATATTAATGTTTACACTTTTAAATATTACATAATAGATTATCATTAACTGAAGTATTACTGGAGTTCCCCTTATTACATTAACATAAATTTCACATATTTTATTTAATATTTTTCCTTTTTTATTTACTTCATAATTATTTCTTATTAATGAGACTAACGTTCCAATTATTATACCTATTATAACAGCAAAAAAAGCAATTATAACTGTAGTTGTTAATCCACTCAAAATATATTTATATCTATCATCTACAATTAATGTTTTATATAAACTATCTTTCACTCTTTACTCCTTTTTATTTTGTATGATTAATTATATATTCTTCTATTTTCCCACTACTTTTTAACTCTTCTAAACACTCATTAATACTATTAAGTAATTCAGTATTTCCTTTTCTAACTATCATTCCATAAGAGTCAGTTACTAAGTAACCTGGTAATATTTTAAGTTCTGTATTTTCTTTTACAATTTCTTTAGCTGGTAACTCATCCATAACTAGTACAGTAACTTTTCCTCTTTTTAAGTCCTCTACTGCACTTAAATATTTCTTTTGTCTTACTAT
The DNA here is from genome assembly GCA_003524085.1 of Bacillota bacterium. GTDB lineage: Bacteria > Bacillota_I > Bacilli_A > RF39 > UBA660 > CAG-628. The sequence continues at coordinate 24,457 of DOEC01000006.1, forward strand.
TTCAGTATCTTTAAAGTTTTTTGTTACATAAGAGTCAGCAATTGTACCTAGTTGTACTGCAATTTTTTCTTTTGAAATATTGTTTATACTTTCTATATTGCTATCAGTTTTCACTAATACAACCTGTTTAGATGTAACATAATTTATGCTAAAGTCTACTTCTTCGTCTCTTTCAGGAGTATAACTAATTCCTGCTGCAGCAAAGTCTGCCTTTTTAGTTTTCACTTCATTTATAAGTGAGTCAAAAGCCACATCCTTAATTACTAATTTCTTGTTTAATTTTTCAGCAATATATTTAGCTATGTCAACATCTACTCCTACAATTTCCCCGTTTTCATAATATTCATAAGGAGCAAAACCTGCTTCTGTAACCATTACTAATTCATCACTATTTTTAGTACATCCACATAGAATAAAAGTTATAACAATTAACACAAAAATTTTTTTCATAATATACCTACTTTCTTAATAATAAATATACCACAAATTAGTTTCTTTTACAATAAAAAAAGTTAGACTTAACACTAACTTTCTATATATTTTCCATTTAAGCTAAAACTATGAGCTTCAGTAATTATAACATCTACTATTTGTCCGATTAAATCTTTATCACTTTCAATATTAACTAGCTTCATATTTTCAGTATATCCCATGTATTTTTTAGGATCTTTTTCGCTTGGAGAAACAACTAGGCATTTAACAACTTTATCTACCATTTTTAAGTTACTCTCTAGGCTATATTTATTTACTAGTTCATTTAATTTGTATAGTCTACTTTCTTTTTCTTCTTTTGGAGTATCATCAGGTAGTTTCATAGCTGGTGTACCCACTCTTGGACTAAATATAAATGTGAAAGCTCCATCAAATTTGCAAGTGTTTACTACGTCAAGTGTCTCATTAAAATCACTTTCTGTTTCGCCTGGAAATCCAACTATTATATCAGTTGTTATACTTACACCTTTTACTTTAGTTCTTATTTTGTTATATAAAGTAAGATACTCTTCTTTTGTATACTTTCTTCCCATAAGTTTTAATATTCTATCGCTTCCACTTTGAATTGGTAAGTGCACGTATGGCATAACGTTATCATATTTACTTATCACATCTATCATTTCATCAGTAAAGTCCCAAGGATGTGACGTAACAAACCTAATTCTCTCAATATTAGTTTTTGCTACATCTATAAGCAAGTTTGCTAAAGTATAGTCTTCATACAAGTCTTTTCCATAAGCGTTTACGTTTTGTCCAAGAAGAGTTACTTCTTTGTAGCCTTCACTTTTAAGTTTTTTTATTTCTTTAATGATGCTTTCCTTTTTTCTACTTCTTTGAGTACCTCTAGTGTAAGGGACTATACAGTATGTACAGAATTTATCACAACCTAATTGTATATCTACCCATGCAGAATACTTGCTTTCTCTTTTTTCAGGTATTCCCTCACATATATTACCTTCTATACTATATACTTCTACGTTTTGTTTACCAGTTTTTATAGAGTTATTTATTACATTAACCATATTATCTAAGTTGTGTGTTCCAAATACAAAGTCTACATATTTATATTTAGACATAATTTCATTTACTACACTTTCTTCTTGAGCCATACATCCACATATTCCAAGTAGTATATCATGATTTTCTTTTAATTTTTTAACTAGACCTAGAAAACCAAAGACTTTGTCATGGGCATTTTCTCTAATAGCACAGGTGTTTAAAATAACTATGCTTGCTTCTTCAATATTGTCAGTTTCAACCATTCCATTTTGTGATAATACTCCTTTTACTCTTTCTCCATCGTGGACGTTCATTTGACATCCATAAGTTCTTACATAGTATTTTTTCCCTATTAAACTTTCATCTAAACTTACATCTTTATATTCATAATTTATTGGTTTACTATTGTTTCTTTTTTTTGCTTCTAACATATTAGGTACTTGCATAAATTCACTTCCTTTCAAGTAGTTACAAATATATCACTAAATGTGGTTATTGTCAATTATTTTAGGTGTTTTATAAGTTACAAAATTAAGTGAATTCATTGGAAAACCTTTAACAAAACTAAAGGCAGCTAAATCTTTGATTTCTGTCAAAAAGGTGTGACAGTTTCGCACTTTTTTGAAAACATCTTATATGAGCCATTTAAATTTCCAACCACTGGTTGGAATTTTTTTGAAATTTGTTAGATGGTATTATTATAGTACTAGGTACCATTTCTTTTGCTTGAGTTTCTGTTTTTTTCTTTTAATTTGATTTCTTGTTTTCAAAGATAATTTATCGTATTCATTAATTTTTATTTTTTTCTCTAAGTGCACGCTCACTTAAATTACCTCGTTTAAGTTATATTAATGTAATACTTGATTTCTCCTAAGTTTTTTAAAGGTAAAAGTAATTTATAATGTGACCAAGTCAATTGGTCATCCAATGGATGACCTTTTTCAATAAAATTATGGAATAATCTCATGTATTTAAGATTTGTAATCCCGTAATTTGTACCAAATTCTTTTGTTAATTCTTTTGCATACTTTTTAACTATACCTTCGCCGTAGTGTTTACCAGCTTCTGCTAATTCCTTTCCAATATTATAATTCATTGTTAGTTTTACATTGTTTATCTGATAATTCTTAACTATTAATTTAGCATTACCATTTATTATTTCACTCCTTATATTCTCTAAATAATTTTCTTCCATGATTACATCCTTTCACCATTACAATTGCGTCTGTTTTAAATCTAGTGACAAAAATATTTTGTTTTAATATTCACGTATGTTTTCAAAATTAGTTTTCTCATATTTTAAATATGAAATATAAACTTAGATAAATTCTTAATAAGAAATCTACTAGTTATCTTAAAAAATAATCTCATAATTTACTCTCCTTTCTAGGAAAGGCTTTTTAACCCTCCTAATATATTTATTCGACAAAAAACGTGAAAAGCCTTTTTTTATTTTAACTTTACGCGAAATTTAACGTGAAATTTTACACAAAAATGTAAAATTTACTAGTGTTTTTATCATTGTCACTTAGTTGTCACTTTATATGTGATAAAATGACATAAATTTAGTTGATAAGTAAATTGATTTTTGCTATAATATTGATGTTTAAAAAAGGAAGTAAGAAGTATGAAACAAGTATTAGAATATTTAGAAAAAAATGACAAAAATAAAACAGCAGTTATATGTGAAAATGAATCTATTACATATGAAGAGTTAATTAGTAAATCCAAACTAGTTGGGTCTAACCTTATAAATAAAGTTAAAATTAATGAACCAGTAATAGTTTTTATGGATAAAGGTATAACTACACTAGAAGTATTTTTTGGTATTTTATATAGTGGTGGGTGTTATAGTTTAGTAAATCCAGAGTTTCCTCAAAATAGAATTAAATCTATTTTAAATACTCTTGAAGCAAAATGCGTTATTACAAATATAGAAAACTATGAAAAAGCTAAAGAAGTTTTTAATGGAATAAATATAATTAAGTGTGAAGATTTAGTTAGTGGTAGTATTTTAGAAAGTGAATTAGAAAACATTAGAAGATCTAAACTAGACATAGACCCAGTATATATTAATTTTACAAGTGGTAGTACTGGGGTACCAAAAGGTGTTGTAGTAAGTAATAGAAGTATAATTGATTTTATTGATGTATTTACTAACCTATTTGATATTAAAGAAAGTGACATAATTGCAAACCAAGCACCATTTGATTTTGATGTTTCAGTAAAAGACATCTATAGCGCACTTTGTAAAGGTTCTACTTTGTTAATAGTACCAAAGAAATTATTTAGTAGTCCTGCTAATTTGCTTGATTACTTAGTTATAAACAACGCTACTACACTTATCTGGGCAGTCAGTGCATTATGTTTAATTACTACATTCCACGGCCTAGACTACAAAGTTCCAACAAGTGTTAACAAAATAATCTATAGTGGTGAAGTAATGCCTCTTAAACACTTGAAAATATGGATGGATAAATTACCTAATGTAAGAGTAATTAACGTATATGGTCCAACTGAAATAACTTGTAATTGTACATATCATGAAGTTGACAGAAGTAGAACTTATGTAGAAAATATTCCTATTGGTAAAAGTTTTCCTAATGAAAAAGTTTTCTTACTTGATGAAGAAAACAAACTAGTTAATACTCCTAATATTTCTGGAGAAATATGTGTAAGTGGAACTTGTCTTAGTTTAGGATACTATAATAATAAAGAAGTTACAGATAAAGTATTTATGCAAAACCCACTAAACAATAAATACATTGAACCTATTTATAAAACTGGAGACCTAGCAATGTATGATGAAAATATGGACTTGTTTTTTAAAGGAAGAAAAGACTTTCAAATTAAATATATGGGCCACAGAATAGAGCTTGAAGAAATAGACACAGAAGTACTTAAGTTAGATGGTGTTAAAAGATGTCTCACATTATTTGATGAAAAGAAAAGTAAACTTTGGTGTTTCTATGTAGGAGAAGTTACTAAAGAGGATATTATATCTTTCTTAAAAGTAAATGTTCCAGAATACATGGTGCCTACTAAGTATGTTAAGTTAGAAGAGTTTACTCTTACTAAAAATGGTAAAATAGATAGAAATGTATTAAAGGAGATGATTAAATGAACTATGAAAATATTTTAAGTAAGTACTCTACTCCACTTTTTATCTATGACTGTGATAAGTTAGAACAAAGAGTTAATTACTTAAAAAATATGTTAGATACTGATTTATGTTATGCAATTAAAGCTAACTCATTTGTTATAAAAGAAATTGAACCATTAGTATCAAGAATTGAAATATGTTCTTATGGAGAATACATGATATGTAAAGATAATGGTGTTAAAAATGATAAGATGGTATTAAGTGGGGTTAATAAAAACTATGATGAGTTTGAAAAAATTATAAAAGAAGAAAATAATATATTAAGATACACCATTGAAAGTATTACTCAGTTTAATATGTTAAAAGAGTTATCTAGTAAATATAAGAAGAATATTAATATACTACCTAGAATTACAAGTGGTAACCAGTTTGGAATTACAAAAGAAGAACTATATTATATAATAGAGAACTTAACAGAATTTATGACTTTAACAGGTATAGAATTCTTTAGTGGAACACAAAAACACAGTATTAAGAGAATTGTTAATGAGTTTACTCTAGTTAATGAGATATTTGATTATATAGAAAACACTTATAAACTAACTGATTTAGAGTTAGAGTATGGTCCTGGGTTACCTGTTTACTATTTTGAAGAAGAGAGTTTTAATGAAGAAGAATTTTTAAATGAAGTTAAAAACAATATTCATACATTCTTTAAAGGTAGAAAAGTTATTCTTGAAATTGGAAGAAGTTTAGTAGCAAATTGTGGTGAATATATTACTAAAGTTGTTGATTTAAAAGAAAATAAGACTGGAAAATACGCTATTATTGATGGTGGAATTAATCATTTAGTATATTATGGTGGCACGATGGGAATGATGAGACCAAAGTTTGAAATACTAAACAAAAGTAATACCAAAGAAAATATATACAACATATTTGGGTCTCTTTGCACTATTAACGATATAATTGTTAAGAATGTAAGCTTGCCTGAGTTAGAAATAAATGATACATTTGTGTTTAAGAATACTGGAGCTTATTCAGTAACTGAAGGAATTAACCTATTTTTAAGTAGAGATATGCCTAAAGTGTTACTGCTAAAAAATAAGAATGTGTTATTAGTAAGGGACAACATTAACACATATAAGCTAAATAGTCCTAATTATGGAGGTAAATAAAATGGAAAAATTATTAGAAATATTAGAGGAAATCAAGCCTGGTGTAGACTATGAAAATATTGATACTTTAATTAATGACCACTACTTAGATTCACTTTCTATACTTTCTTTAATAAGTGAACTAGAAGATGAATTTGATATTGTTATACCAACAGTTGAAATAATACCAGATAACTTTAATTCAGTTAAAAGTATGATGGCTCTAATTAACAAATTAAAAGAGGAAGATTAATTATGCAATATAGTGAGTTATCTTACTTTCTTTTTTTACCTTTAGTAATGTTACTTTACACTTTTACTCCTAAGAAATTTAGATACATTACTTTACTAGTAGCAAGTTTATTCTTCTTTTATACATTAAGTGGAAAATTATTAATTTATGTCGTATATAGTACTCTTATAATGTACTTTGCTTCTTTATTAATTGACCACTTTAATGAGTTAGAAGATAATATAAACGAAGAAATGCCTAAAGAAGAAAAGAAAGCTTTAAAATTAAAATATAACAAATATAAAAAAATAACTTTAGTAATTAGTATACTCTTGCTTTTGTCTACACTACTACTAACTAAATATTTGAACTTCTTTATTACAGTAATAAATGATGTATTTAAAAGTGGTTTATCTTTAACACGTATTCTAGCGCCTATTGGAATTAGTTTTTATACTTTTGAAGTATTGTCTTATTTAATAGATATATATCATAAAAAATATAAAGCTAATAAAAATATTTTGAAATGTGCCTTGTATATAGTGTTCTTCCCAACTTTAATGGAAGGACCAATTGCAAGGTATGAACAAATTAAAGATAGTTTATTTAGTGGAGAAACAATTAATTATACTAATATGTGTTTTGCTCTTCAAAGAATAGTATATGGTCTTGGTAAAAAGCTTATTATTGCAGACAGATTAAATCCTATAGTAAAAATGATATTTAATAATTATAGTAACTATAATGGTGGAGTTGTTTTATTAGGTGGAATACTTTATACCATTCAGTTATATATGGACTTTTCTGGAATTATGGACATTGTAATTGGTAGTGGGCAGATATTTAATATTAAATTACCTGAAAACTTTAAACAACCATTTTTTTCTAAAAATATAAGTGATTTTTGGTCTAGGTGGCATATCACTCTTGGAACGTTTTTTAAAGACTATATCTTCTACCCTATTTCATTATCTAGAATTTCTAGAAATATTACTAAAATCCTAAGAAAAAAACTTGGTAGTCATTTTGGACCTTTAGTAAGTGGTTCAATTGCTTTATTAGCAGTTTGGCTAAGTAATGGTTTATGGCATGGAGCAGGATACCAATACATCTTATTTGGAATGTATCACTTTGTACTAATCTTACTTGGTAATATATGTATGCCATTAATTAATAGATTTTATGATAAGACAAAAATAAATAAAGAAAGTGTTTTTGTTAAGTGTTTTAGCATTTTAAGAACTACTATATTAGTAATATTTGGAGAAATAATATTTAGATCAAACTCTGTAAAAGATGCATTATCTATGATTAAAAGAATATTTACTAACTTTAGTTTTGATATAGTTAAACCTTTAAATAAGATAGGACTAGACATATACGATATGATTATTATTTTAGTTACTCTTATTGTTATAGTGGTTATTAGTATTTTAAAAGAAAAGAATATTAACGTTAGAGAAATTATTAGTAAAAAGCCTATCTATATTAGATGGATAATCTATTATGCTCTTATATTATATGTTTTAATCTTTGGTGCTTATTTGGGTCCATATATTCCGGTTGACCCAATGTATGCTAATTTTTAGGAGGTAATGTTATGAAAAATATATTAAAATCCACATTATTTTTAAGTATACTTTTAGTTATCATTATATATATGGGAAAAATCTTTACTCCTAAAGATAACACTTTAGAAAGTGGGATGAATGAAGTAAGAGCTAATGGAATACTTGGAGAAAAAGATGATATTGATGTTATTATAATTGGAGACTCTTTAACATACAGTTCATTTATACCAATTGAGATGTATAAAGAATACGGGTTTACTTCATATGTAATGGGTACTCATGCACAAAGAAGTCATGATACTTATAAGTTACTTAAGAATGCTCTTAATTATCAAAAACCTAAAGTTGTAGTACTTGAAACTAATCTTTTATTTAGAAAATATAGTTTTAATAGAGATATGCTTAGTAAGCTTGAAACAATACTACCTTTCTTTGATTATCATAATAGATGGAAAAATCTAAGTTTTAAAGATTTTACTAGTGAAATTAATTATACTTACACTGACCCGACTAAAGGATATATGTTAAAGAAAAGTGTTAAAAGTGGAAAGACTTATAATTATATGAAAAAAGATAGTAAAGTTACTCATATAGTTAATAGAAATTATGTTTATTTAGAGAAAATAAAAAAGTTATGCAGTGAAAATAATATCAAGCTAATTTTGGTAAGCGCATCAAGTGAAAGGAATTATAACTTTAGTAAACATGAAAGTATTGAAAAATATGCAACCAAGAATAAAATAGACTATATTGATTTAAACTTAGAAGATGTTAAAATTGACTGGGAAAAAGATACTACTGATAAAGGAGATCATTTGAATTATTTGGGAGCTTTAAAAGAAAGCAAGTTTTTTGGTAATATTTTAAAAGATAGGTATAATCTGGTAGATAAAAGAGGTACACTAGAAAGTTGGGATAAACTAGAAATGGTGTACAATAAAAAAGCTAGATAGTATAACATACTACACTAGCTACTGCATAAACTTCATCATGCGTAATTGAAAGGCTAAATTTTAGTCTTTCTTTTTTTATGTATTCACTTAGTTTTCCATAGAAATTAAAGTAAGGCATGCCATTATTATGTAACACTTCTATATCAAGGATACTATATACGCTTAAATTTACTCCTAAGCTTTTTAAAAGAGCTTCTTTGGCAGCGAATACTCCCGCCTTTGTTTCTATGCTTTTATGACTAGCAAAATACTCTAATTCACTACTTGTAAACACACTACTTAATTTTTTTATTTTGTTTATACTTTCAACCCTGACTATATCTATTCCATTAGTTATCATTTTTTTCCTCAAGAGTACTTTCTTTTTGCGCTACTTTTTTAAAGTAGTCTGTTTTTAATGTTAAATCATTCTTCTTTATTAATTCACTTATATAGTGGTTCATGTTTTCTAAGTCAGTTATATTTATCCATTTACCATTAGTTACTTCTCCACCCTCAACATAAACTTTTCCGTTATACCAAGAGTAATCACTAAAGAATACGTATCCATTATAATTTTTAGATAGAGCATTAGTACCTATATAATTATTAGAATTATAGTCTATCCCATATAAATTAAGTATTGTTGGAAGTATATTTAACTGACTTGTTACATCAGTAACTGTCTTTTTACTCTTACCATCATATATAAAGAATGGTGTATGATTTATCAAGTTATTTGATGTTTCCTTGTATTTATCTAGTATAGTTTGGTCACTTAATGTATATAAGTAATGATCAGTAAATACGACTATTGCTGTGTTAGACATAAGATTTTTTTCTTCAAGTTTATTTAGAAGAAGTTCTACCATATAGTCTGTTTCTTTTGCTTGTCTTAAAGCACATTCTTCTTCTGTTAATGTAGGTAATTTATAGTCTTTTGGAAGTTTGTCAACATTCAAGTTTTCTAAAGCATCTAATTCTACTAATCTTTTACATACACCTTTTTCAGTACTAAATGGTAAGTGACTACTATAAGTAATGATATAGTCTACAAATTTTTTTTCACTAAACATTCTATTACTAAAGTCCTCATTTAAAATTAGTTCTCTATCTAACTCATATTCTTTATTTTTATACTCATACATATCAACTAGACCATAATAGTTATCATATCCCCAGTTTTTATAGTTAACTCCCCTACTATAGAATTCGCTTGTATTCATGTGAAATGCATTAACCGAATAGCCTAAGTTCTTAAATAGTTTTGACAAAGTATAAGGAAATGTGTTTTTACTAAATGAATAAGCGTTTTGTGTATAACTTAGTGGTGTTATAAAACCAGTATTAACAGCAAATTCACTATTAAAAGTACTTCCTCCACCATTATAATATGAGTAATGATTTTTAAAGTTTATTCCTTTATTCATTAGTTTATATAAAGTTGGAGTGTTTTCTTTAGTTAACATCCACGAGTCTACACCTTCTAATTGAAGTATTATTAAGTTTTTGTCTTTTAATAAACCAGTGTACCTATCTGTAGTTTTTTCATCTTCCATGTTATAAATACCATCTAAAAATGACATTTCTTCTTCGCTAGTTGTTTTTTTAGGTTTTAAGAATGTTACATAAAAATTTCTTACATTGTATTCATAAAATCCACTTATTCTCATACTTTTATTGTTATCATTAAAGCTTATGTAAATGTTTCTAGGATTACGCCAGGTTGACCAAGTAAGTTCTTTGTCAGATTTTCCGTACACTAGTGGTGTAAGAGTGTGTCCTACTAAGAAGATTACTAAAATTACTGCTAGTTTTTTATATCTATTTTTTTCTACTTTTGGATAAAATTTAAATAAGTATATAGTTAAAGATAATATTAAAAGCATAAGTATGTAAACCCATATGTTACAGTTAATAATCGCATCCATGAAGTAGCCTGAGCCTTCTCCTGCAAGTAATACTAGAGAAAAATCAAAGAATGTATCTGTCATACTATAGTAGACATTGTTTACTGTAAACAAGGCAAAACTAAGGATAAAAAATACTACGTATATAGATTTACCTATTTTTCCCTTAAATGAAGTACTAAGTCCAATTATTAGAGTTACCCATAATAAAGTAAATAAATTTGGGGCTAATCTATATATGCCATAAAAGTTTATTTTATATCCTAAAATTCTTGTAAACAAGTCCATCAATATAAATGGAATACTTATTAATATTATACTTTTATTTCTTATAAAAAAGGCGATTATCTTTTTAAATATGTTATCTTTTTCTTTTATATTTTTCTTTTTTTCTTTCACATCTTTTTTCATTTTAATCACGTATATATTGTACCAAATATCTTACTGTTTGTCTAGATGGTCTTAACATATTTAAATATAACTAGTATTATTTTTTTCTAAATAAAAAGAAAAAACTTTAGTTAATTTTTATTTACTTTTAATAATTATTTGACTAACTTTATATCAATTATATCTTTAATGTCTATTACTTCGTTGTTTATTGTTAATAATTTAGTTTTATCCCTAGCTATTAAAGTGCAAGATTTGTCTCCATTTTTTGTGGTTACACACACATTTACTTTATATATAAAGTTGTTACTTGAAAATATATCGTTAATCTTTTTTCTTATTAGTATTTCTTTCATGTTATCATCTATTATTTTTGTTTCATTTAAATTATCTTTTCCATAGTAAAATTCTTCATTGTTTTTTATTATTCCAGTATTTTTATTTACAAATATATTAGGTAGTTTTTTATTCATAGTTTCCCCCTAGTAAAGTGTATGATTATTTTTTTATTTAATTCCATAATTTAGCAGTTGACTATACAAACAAAGACGTGTTATACTTAATGCGAACAAAGGATGGTGTTTGTCATGGAAGAAAGAAATATTTTATGTATTGATTTAAAGAGTTTTTTTGCTTCAGTTGAATGTATTGAAAGAAATTTAGACCCGTTTACTACTCCCTTAATTGTTGCTGATCCATCTAGAAAAGGTGGGGCGATTACTCTTGCAGTTACTCCATATATGAAAACTCTTGGTGTACCTTCTCGTGGAAGAGTTTTTGAGATACCTAAAGGAATTAAATATATTACAGCTACTCCTAGAATGAGTTTGTATGTTAAGAAAAGTAAAGAAGTTATTAATTGTTTTTTAGATTTTGTAAGTAAAGAAGATATGCATGTGTACTCTATAGACGAAGCGTTTTTAGATGTTACTGATTATTTAAAGTTATATAAGATGGATGATGTTACTTTAGCTAAAAACATAATGGCTAGAATTAAAGAGAAGACAGGACTTACTAGTACGTGTGGAATTGGGCCCAACTTACTTCTTGCTAAGGTTGCACTTGATATTGAGAGTAAACATAGTCCTGACTTTATCGCTAAGTGGACTTATGAAGATGTGAAGACTAAGTTATGGAATATAACACCATTAGACGAGATGTGGGGAATTGGATCTAAAACTATGAAAAAACTAAATGATCTAGGAATATATAAGGTTGGAGATATTAATAAGTATGGTAAAGAGTTTTATAAGAAAAGATTTGGTGTGTTAGGCGAAGAGTTGTATTTGCACGCGAATGGGATAGATTATAGTAATATTAAAAATGATAGATATGAAGTTAAAAATAAAAGTTATGGACTTAGTCAGATATTATATAAAGATTATACTCCTAGTGAAGTTATTTTAATTGTTAAAGAGATGTGTGAGACCGCTACTAAAAGACTTAGAAGTAATAAAAAAGCATGCGAAGTAGTTGGTTTTGGTATTGGATACTCTAGAAGTGTTGGTGGTGGGTTTTATCATTCTAAGAAGTTATCTTCTCCTACTGATAAAGATAGCGTTATTTATGAAGTGTGCAAAAGTATACTTGATGCGTATATTGAAGAACTTCCTATTAGAAAGGTAAGTATTTCTCTTGGTAAATTAAGTGATAATAATTATGTACAGTTAAATTTATTTGATACAAACGAAGAAAGTTATGATGAGACTATGAAAACAATTGACGAGATAACTAAGAGATTTGGGGATAATGCTATTTTAAAAGCGTCTAGTTTACTTGATTATAGTACAATTAAAATGCGTAATAAGAAGATGGGTGGACATAATAAGTAATGGTGATATTATGTATAGAAAAATGATTAAATGGAAACCATTTAATACCTTACTTAAGTATAAAGATATTTTAGAAATTGATAAAAATAGACAGTTAGTTGATAAGCCTGTTATTATGGAAGACAGGATATATGAAATTAATGATGTGTTAAAGAGTGTGAATTCTTCTACTTTAGTTAGAGTAAAATATTTTAATAAAGGAATGCTATTATATAAAGAAGGATATGTTAGTAAAATTGATACAATAGAAAAATATATTCTAATAGATAGATTTAGAATATATTTTAGGGAACTTATTAAAATTGAAGTTATTTAGTTAATGAATGTACGACCATGTTGTCTTGATATTCTACTAAGTCTGGATATATTTTAAATAGAGTGTCTAAATCTTTCTTCTCTACTACTCTGTGTCCTAGAGTGTTAAAGTGAGTGGGATTTCCCATTACTGCTAGTGAAGTATCTATTACTACTTTCTTGTTATTAAGTACTGTTTCTACTACCCAGTGGCCGCCGAAAGAGCTACCCTCCGTACCTTTGAAGTGTGGGTTTACTACGTACACGGCTTCACTATATATTCCAAGTTTATCTAGTAAAAGAACAAGTTCATATGAACAGGTTTTGCATCTTCCACCAGTTAAGCCTAGTCTAAAAAGGTCAATAAATGCAAGAGGGCCATACCCAGTTATTCTAATTGGTGTTTTGTCTTTTGAAATTATATCCCATAAAAGCTCGTCAAACTCAGTTAGTTTGTTTTTACTATAAAGTTCATTAAATACTTTTTTAAATTCTTTATTGTTTCTTAATAACTCTTCTCTAAATACATTTTTCATTTGTTTTCTCCTAGAAATATTGTATCAATAAATTCTATAGTTTTAAAGTCTTTTCTTTACCTTTAATGATAATGTTGTTATTTTGTGTAAATGACATGTCATATTCCTTAAAGTTTATCTTATCTAAAATTTGTTTTGGAATTTTTATTTTGTTACCTACTTTTTCAACACTATAAGTATTTGCTAGTATTATTCTATAAACTTTTCTATTTTGACTAGTCATACTTAAATTTATGTTTTGTTTTAAGTTTGAAAGGATAAGAGTGTTTTCGTCTATCAAAGTAATGGATGTGAAATTTAAGTTTTCTGGTATTATCAAAAAATTATTTTTTATTTCAAACATAATGTAGCCCCCTTAATTACTATAATTATACCATATTTGGTACTGTTTTGTCAAAAATTTGTGCTTTTATTTTTTAGGGTTAATTGATATAATTATAATAGGTAAAGGTAGGGATTATATGGACAACGTTTTAAGTGAACTAGTGAAAAAACTAGAAAAAGGAGAAAGTGTAAGTAATTTAGTCAGTGAATTTAAAATCAGTGAGTTTGAGCTTTTTGGTTATGTAAGAAAGTTAAAGGAAACTGGTATTAATGTTATTAGGACTGAAAAGAATAATGAAGTTAGACTAATAATTAATCACCATCCTGATTATACAAAAGAAAATGTATATAATATTAATGTGGACGTAAACTTGAATACTAAGTTTGCTGTTATAAGTGATACTAGATTTGGTTCAACAAACGAGCAAATTGCTATTTTAAATGACTTATATAAAAAGTTTTTAGAGTGTGGTGTTACATATGTAATTGTAGCAGGAAATTTACTTGAAGGCGAATATAAAAACAACGATGTTTATGAATATGGTAAAAGTTTAATTAGTAATACTAGTATTGGGCAAGCTAATCATTTATTAGAGTTTTATCCTAAGGTAACTGGTATTACTACTCTTTTTATTACAGGAAAAACTGACCATACTTGGAGTAAAGAGTTAAATGTTGGAGAATATATTAGTAGTAACAGAGATGATTTAATTTATTTAGGGCCTAAAAGTGCAACTATTAATTTTAATAAAGTTATGTTTAGGGTTGAGAATTTGAAAAAGCAAGGAGAAAGCTATACTATCGCATATCCACCACAGAAGTATTCTAGAAGTATGCCTAGTTATGAAGATTATGACGCGATATTTTTAGGTGGCACATTGACTGCACAGGAGTTTCCCACAATTAGAGATACTAAGATGTTTGCAATACCTTCTGTAGTTGCTAGAACTCCAAAGATGAGAAATTTAAGTCAACAAAATACTATAGGTGCGTATGTTTTTGATATTAGTTATACTAAAAATGGAAAATTAAAGAGTATGAAGTCTACACTTATTCCCTACTACGTTCCTAGTAAAGAAAACTATATTACAATAAAGCCTCTTATAATAAGTGATAGTAAAGATAATGTTAAAGTTAAGCCTGTTAAAGATAATATGACTAGTATGTTAGATAGAATATATAGAAATATTAAGAAGGAAGAGAGTTTTAGTGATTTGATGAATAGACTTTCAATTAATGAAAATGAACTTTATGGCGTGATTGACCTACTTCAAGAAAGAGGAAGAGATATTGGTATTAGTGAAATTGATGGGGTTCTTGTCGTTAGAAAAAATGTTAAAAAAATTAGAAAGACTGAGATAAAGCTACCTAAAGAAGAATTACATAAAAAGGTGTTTCTAGTTGTAAGTGATACGCATTACGGAAGTATTTATAGTCAGCCTTCTATGGTAAATACATCTGTTTATGAAGCTTATAACCGTGGAATTACTGATATATTTCATGTTGGAGATATTACTGATGGAGATTATAGTAGAATTAGGCCAATACATAATTATGAAGTGTTTTTATATGGTGCGACTGGACAGCTTGAGTACACCTTAAATACTTTGCCTAAGTTTCCTGGAATGAAGTGGCACATTATTACTGGAAGTCATGATCAAACTCACCTATTTAATTATGGAGTCGATATTGGAAAAGAATTAGAAAAAAGAAGAGACGATATTGAGTTTCTTGGGCAAGACAGAGGCTTTTATTATTTTGACAACTGCAAGATGGAGCTATTTCATCCAGGTGGTGGGACAAGCAGAATACTTTCTACAAAGCCACAGAACGGAATTGATCAGATACCAAGTCATACTAAACCTAAAATCAGTTTAAGAGGACATTACCACAAGTCTTATTATATGTTTTATAGAAATGTTCACACTTTCTTGTGTCCATGTAATGTTGATACATCTTCATTTATGATGAAAAATGAGATACCTAATTTGATGGGAAATTATTTCATTACTATTTGGTATGACGATAATGGAGATATTGAATATTTAGAAACTGAACCTATGATTTTTACTAATGAAGATGTGACTTACAGAGATTTTGAAAATCCTAAAAAGTTTATAAAAAGCAAAATTAATAAAAAAATTTAAAAAATATTATAAAAAGTATTGACATAGGCACTAATTTTATGGTACACTTTTAATGCTTGATTTAATCAAGTGCCTACCGTGGGGAATTAGCTCAGTTGGCTAGAGCACCTGCCTTGCACGCAGGGGGTCGCGGGTTCAAGTCCCACATTCTCCACCAAATATATCTATAGAAGTCCTTTTTTCTAAGGACTTTTTTTGTTATACTACTAGTGAAGTGTTAATTAATTTAGTTAAAGATACAAAAGACGTTAAAGTAAAAACTATGAGACTTTGATGTCTTTTTTTAAAGAAAAAAAAGAACTATTTGGTTCTTCTTAGTATTTAAAGACTTCTACAAATATGTTAAAAGCTACTTTAAGAGCGTCATGTCTTACCATGCCATTATCTATTATAAAATAGTTGTCTTCTATTACAGTGATGTCTTTTAAGTTTTCTTTATCTAGTAAGACTTGGTCTTTTTGTTCACTAGTTTGATATTTTTCTAATATATTTTTATCTATCTTTTTATTGTTTGCAAGTACTACGTCTACTTTTCTTTTGCCTAAGTATGAGTTTAATAAATTTACGTGGTCGCTTACTTTAAAGTTATCTGTTTCGCCTGGTTGAGTAACCATGTTTGATACGTATATTATTTTGGCATTTGACTCGTCTATTGCGTCTATGATTTCTTTGTTTATTAAATTTGGTATGATACTTGTAAATATGCTACCCATGCTTAGTATGATGGCGTCTGCATTTTTAATTACTTTTATTGCTTCAGGTGTTATTACTGGTGCTTCCTTATAGAAAACTTTTTTTATTTTCTTTGGACTTAGAGATATTTCTTTTTCGCCTTCAACAATTGTTTTATCTTTCATCTCTGCCATTAATGTAACGTTATCTTCTGTTAATGGAACAACTTTTCCTTTCAAGTTAAATACTTTTGATAAAGCTTCTATTCCATCACTTAAATTGCCAGTTATTTCTTTTGCAGCTGTTAATATTAAATTCCCTACTGCGTGACCATTTAAATCGCTATATGTGCTGAACCTGTAATTAAATAGTTTTTCTACGAGTGGCTCAGTTTCACTTAGTGAAATTAATACTCTTCTAATGTCGCCTACTGCTGGCGTTTTAAATTCTTCTCTTAATTTACCAGTTGAAGAACCATTATCGCATACACTTACTATTGCAGTTATGTCTAACGGAAATTTTTTAAGGCCCTGTAAAAGTACAGAAAGGCCTGTTCCTCCACCTAGTACTACTACTTTTTTATTCATTTATCCCCCATAATTAATATAATATTCATAATATTCATCAAATGTTATATTCTCATTATGTATAATTCTTGCAGCATTTGAGCCAACATATCTTAGTCTCCATGCATCATATGAGAATCCTGTTATGTTTTCTTTATCCTTTGGATATCTTAAAATAAAGCCATATTTGTAAGCATTTTCCAAAATCCATGTGTGTTCTGGACTGTTTTCCATGTCTGAGCCTTCTGTATAAAGTGGCTTTACTACAACACTTAGACCAGTTTGATATTCTGAGTGACCAGGACGTGCTGCAACTTTATCGGCATAGTCTACACCACTACTTGCTTCAATATCATTATATGCTTCTTCTTGATCAGCATAACTTCTATATCCTTGACTTACTACTAAATTATATCCACTTTCTTTAGCAGCGTCTAGCATATTTGTAAGACTATCATACATCATTTTACTTACTTGTTTTCCTTCATATGCATAGCTTAAACTAACGTCTACTAAATCACTTGGCACGTAGGTTTCTGATAGCTTGTAAAATTTATTTACTAACATCAATTCTCCTTTTGAAGTGTCTGTATCTGCTATACTTTTGTACCAGCCTAAAGATGCTTTTGTGTTTACTTTAGCTACTATATCAGTTAAATTACCATTATTTTCATTTATATAATCCAAGTATTTATCTAAGTTTGCAAATATAAACTTTTTTTCTTTCATTAGTTTTGTTATGTTTACATTGTATTTATGATTTAGTAATGTGTTAATCTCGTCTTCTTTTAAAGTCTTAATGTATTCTATTTCATTATCAGAATAGCCTACTTCGCCCAGTTTGTATTCTATGGTTTTTCTCAAATTGCTTTCATCTATTAAAGATTTAATACCTATTATAACTACTACCAAAATTACTACAACAATACCTACAAATACTCCTAATTTTTTAACATTTAATTTTTTCTTTGTCAAATCTTATCACCTTAAGTATATTATACAAAAAAACTTCAAATTTCTCAATATTAAAAGAAGACTTTTTAAACTAAGTTGTTAAAATTAGGTCTTTTAATTTTTTTAGTTTATCTTTGTCTTCTTTTGATACTCTAAATGAGTCATTCACTTTGCTTGTTGCTTTTCTTACAATAAAATCCGGTAATTTAGTGTTTTTTATAAATTCGTAAGTGTCACTTGTAAACTTTACGTATAGTTCACAAAGTAGCCACGATATTGCCATGTCTACGTAATAAGCATGTGTTGTCTCTTTTTTTATTAAATCAAATATGACGCTTAAATTTTCTTTTTTTAAATAATGGTCTAATATTATAACGTAGCCAAATCTTTTTGTAAATTCATGAGAACTTTTTAGAAAATTGAATGAATATTCAATAGTTGTGTTATCTAATATTTTTGAAGAATTGCTAATCATGTCAGTAAAGCTCCACGAGTCCATTTTCTTTGTATAATTCTTTATGTATTTGGTATACTCTTTTAAATCTGACATGTTTGAAATCACTAATCCTGACAAAATTTGTACTTCATATATATTAGAACTATTTGCAAAAGTTATGAAATCCAAGTAATTAGTTTTCATTATTTCCTTTGAAATTTTTTTCAAAACTGGAATACGCAAACCTAGAGTTTTGTAACTGGTATTAATTATTTTATCGTTAAAGTTTTTGTATTTTTCATCACTCAATGTTTGTAAATAATTGGTTAACTCAAGAAAGGTTTGTTCCTTCCATTCATTACACATTAATATTGTATTCCCCATACCACTACTTCTTTAGCTGGTCTACCACATATTGCACATTTTCCTGTTATTTTTTCTTCATTTTCAAGTATGCATCTAGATTTTATGCCTGTTTTGTCCTTTAGTTTAATTTCACATTCAGTATTTCCACACCAGTCTGCTTTTATAAACCCCGGATGTTGTTTAATAATTGATGACATTTCATCCATATTTGTAGCAGTGTATGTTAGTGTATTCATTCTTTCTAGAGCTTTTTTGTATAAGTTATTTTGAATGTCTTCTAATAAAAATTCTATTTTGTTTAAAAGTTCTTCTATTTTTACTGTTATTTTTTCTCTACTATCTCTTCTTACTAATGTGACTTCGTTATTTTCTAGATCTCTTGTACCCATTTCTATTCTAATAGGTGTGCCATTAACTTCACTTTCGGCAAATTTGAAACCTGGTGATTTTTCTGAGTCATCCACTCTAAATGTTATGTTATTTTCTTTTAATTTAGTTTTTATTATTTCTAGAGCACTACTTACAGAAATGTCACTGCCAATCGGAATTATATCAACTTTTATTGGAGCTACTTTTGGTGGAAGAACAAGTCCATAATCATCTCCGTGTACCATAATAACTGCACCTATCATTCTATTTGATGAACCCCAAGAAGTTTGATATGCATATTCATAGTTGTTGTCTTTATTTAAGAATTTTATGTCGTAAGCTTTGCTAAATTTTTGTCCAAAATAATGTGACGTTCCACTTTGAAGGCATATTCCATTATACATTAACGCTTCAATTGTTAAAGTGTATTCTGCACCTGCAAATTTTTCTTTTTCTGTTTTTCTTCCTGACATAACTGGTACTGCTAGATAGTCAGTAAAGAACTTTTTATAGATATTTAGCATATCGTGTGTTTCTTTTTCAGCTTCTATTTGTGTTGCATGTACTGTGTGACCTTCTTGCCAAAAAAATTCTCTACTTCTTAAAAATGGCCTTGTTTCCTTTTCCCATCTTACTACACTGCACCATTGATTGTATTTAAGTGGTAAATCTCTATATGATTTTACTACATCGTGGTAGTAATCGCTAAATAACGTCTCACTTGTTGGGCGAACAGCTAATTTTTCTTCAAGTGGTTTCGAACCACCTATTGTTACCCAGGCTACTTCTGGTGCAAAACCTTCTACTAACTCGCCTTCCTTTTTTAGTAAGTTTTCTGGTATAAACATTGGCATCATGACATTTTTATGTCCAGTTTCTTTAAACATTTTATCCATGTTTTCTTTAATACTTTCCCATAAAGCACATCCATTTGGTTCAAAAATTGTGCAACCTTTCACATTTGAATATCTTGCTAAATGAGCTGCGTTAACTACATCTGTGTACCAAGCTGCAAAGTCAACATCTCTACTTGTTATTTTGTTATTTTTCATAAAATCTTTCCTCCTAAAATAAAAAGGACAGCATAAGGAGTGCAAAAGTGCACGGTGCCATCCCTTGTTTTTCTTTATTATTTATAACGGTTTTTAGCCGGGAATACTTTTATATTCCACTTTAGAAAGTAGGAAAATTTATTCTTATTATTAGTTTTCACCAAACACTAACTCTCTATAAATAAAAAGATAAATTCATTCTTTCATCACAAGTTTTACATTGTTATTTTATCATTTTTTTCTTAAAGTTGCAACATAATTGTATGAGTTTGTGTCCTGAACAGCGTCAACTTTATCAATAATATAGCCGTTTTCTTTAAAACCAGTGAAAAAGTCACTGTATTCATGCCACACATAGTTTGCCTGAACTTCGCCAGTTTCGTTTAAATGTGTAAAAACATTCTTCATAATTTCGTTGTACTTCGTCACATCTATTCCTAAAAATGAATAAATATTTGACAATAAGATTAAATCATAGTCATTAGTTATTTCATTTAATATATTTGGAAATACTCCTATAATGAAGTTTGGAAGTGGCTTGATGTGCAATAGTTCTTTTAACTCATTGTAGTTATTTTTATCTAAATAAGGTATTACTCTTCCAGACATAGTGTTTACTTTATTGTTAAATCCGATTACAATATATGTTAGTTTGTTAAGTCCACGCTTGTAAGCAAAATCAAAGAAAGTTTTTACATCTTTTGGTAAATGTTTTCTTAGTTTTTGATATATAGCTTTGTTTTTCATATTTGATTTAATAAAAAATTCTACAAATTCTTCATATGTCAAAACTTTAATTGCAATGTATTTAAAAATTAAATAGTACTTTGAAGGAGCGAACATATCAAAACAGGTAACTTCTTCTGCTCCATATAAAATGCTTGAAAAATACTGATCTCCACTGCCTATTACACTCAAGACTTTCTTGTTTTTGAAATCGTATAAATCTTGATAACTCGTTAAGTTTTCGTTACTAAATCTATATAATTTATTCATACCAAGACCCCATTTTTATTTTCTGACTGCATTTTTTTGAAATTCAGGAAATTTGTCATAGTCTAATTTGTTTATTATTTCTATTGTTGGCTTTTTATTAGAATATGAACTAAACCTTGTATAGTTACCATCCTCATATGAAAAACTTATAATTTCGCCTAATTCTGTTGTGGTTGTAATGTTGTTGTACCTCGTTATATTAAACAATAATATCACTTCACCATTTTTAAATTTTATAGTTCCAGTGATATCTCTATTTTCTATGATTTCTCCATCTGTTACATAATATATGCCACTTATATACCCATATTCTTTTCCTTCAGGTGTAACTTGTAAACCCATTAGCACACTTTTGACAGGTTTACTACTAATTTTTAATTCAGTGTCTGTAAACTCTTTACTGTTTAAAATAACGCGTATTATATTGTTCAAATCAAGTCCACTATTTATGTTGTCTTTGCTAAAGCAAAAGAAATTTTCAAACAAAATATTATATTCATTCATTTTAACTCCCCCTCAATCAAAATAATTATACCATATTTGGTACAAAAAAGTCAAATTTTAAATTAAATTATTAATAAGTAAAAACATTTTAACTATTGGTTATTTAAATAAAAGTCTTATTTATAAACATTCACTAATGAGTTTTTTTGGTTTTCTGCTTTTCTTTAAAGCCTTTAATATCATTTTCTGGAGATACCCATTTGACACATACTTCATATCTGTCTTTTGTCTTATTTTCAGTTGTTAAACATCTCTTTTTAGGGCCAATTGTTAAACAAGAAATATGAGGAGTTTTATAATTCAAACATTTTTTATCTAAAAATAAATCATATAAATCATATTTGTTAATCCAAACATATTTGTCAGGTGTTCCACAAATTAAAGCATCAATATCGTATTTTGAATTTCTTCCTCTTATAACAAATCTATCAACCATTTCTATTATTATTTTCGTCTTATTAATATATTTGTTAAATATATCTACTTCGTCTTGATATAATAGGCGATAATCTTCAGAACTTAATTTTTTACTGTAATCACGAGTTCCATCACTATTTCTTCTATAGCCATAATGAAAACTTAAATAATAATCTATCACTTTGTATGGGATATTTAAATTAATCAAAAACCTTTCAAACTCTTTAACTGGTTCTTGACTAACTGAATTATAATGTCCTGATTTTATGCTAATACCTTTAGTATATTTTTTAAATTGAATAAATATATCAGCTTTCTGAAGTTTTTTGTTTTTATAGCAAATTATTGGTTCACTATTATCAATGGTGCCATCAAATATATTGGTTAAGAATTCTTGAGTGTTAGAATCAAATTCATATAAATATTTTTTATTAAAAAAATTTACAAAATCTCTTTCGTTTTTAAAACCATTATTGCGCATTCAACACCTCCTTTATAAATTGAAAATCAATACCTAAATAGAACCTAAAAAAATAAAACCCCGTAAACATGGAGTTAAATTACTAAATGGTCGGGAAGACAGGATTTGAACCTGCAACCACTCGGTCCCAAACCGAGTGCTCTACCAAGTTGAGCCACTTCCCGATAAATGGCGTCCCCAAGAGGAGTCGAACCCCTAACCTTTTGATCCGTAGTCAAACGCTCTATCCAGTTGAGCTATGAGGACAGCCTGTCCAAAATATATATAAGCTCCGGCTGGCTTTTAAAAATGGTGGCTTCAGTTGGAATCGAACCAACGACACCAAGATTTTCAGTCTTGTGCTCTGCCAACTGAGCTATGAAGCCACAATGGCGGTTCCGACGGGAATTGAACCCGCGATCCCTCGCGTGACAGGCGAGTGTGATAACCGCTACACCACGGAACCTTATTTTTGGTTGCAGGAGAAGGATTTGAACCTCCGACCTTTGGGTTATGAGCCCAACGAGCTACCAGGCTGCTCTATCCTGCGATGTTAGTTTTTTAATTTTGGCGGAGGAAAAGGGATTTGAACCCCTGCGCCGCTTTCACGACCTCCTGGTTTTCAAGACCAGTCCCTTCAGCCAGACTTGGGTATTCCTCCAACAAGATGGTGCCTCGGGCCGGACTTGAACCGGCACGGTATTTAACTACCGAGGGATTTTAAGTCCCTTGCGTCTACCAATTTCGCCACCGAGGCGTGTCACAATTTTTTATTAAAAAATGGTGACCCGCTGGAGATTCGAACTCCAGACCCCTTGATTAAAAGTCAAGTGCTCTACCGGCTGAGCTAGCGGGTCAATATTATAAATTGGTTGCCTCGGCGGGATTCGAACCAGCGAAATGCACGAGTCAAAGTCGTGTGCCTTACCACTTGGCTACGAGGCAATCTAAGTGGTGGAGAGACATGGATTCGAACCATGGAACCCGAAGGAACAGATTTACAGTCTGCCGCGTTTAGCCTCTTCGCTATCTCTCCAAAAAAATGGTGCCGAAAACAGGAATCGAACCCGTAACCTACTGATTACAAGTCAGTTGCTCTACCAATTGAGCTATTTCGGCAAATTATGGTGGGCGACGAGAGACTCGAACTCCCGACCTCCTGCTTGTAAGGCAGATGCTCTAACCAACTGAGCTAGTCGCCCATGTCACTGCTGACATGATTAAGTGTACCATTTTATTTTTAATATGTCAACATTTTTTCGTTAATTTTCTTTGTTTTTTTTTATTTCTTTTATTTTTTGGTTTGTCCAGTTCTTCAAATTAGCATGCAACAGTCCAAAACCACTGCCAGATTCCGGTATCATTGACAATTGTTGCTCAACTTTGTAGTCTATTTTCTTTATAGAAAGTTTGACTTCTCTTTTATCCTCATTAATATCTAAAACCTTAACATTTATTATATCTCCAATGCTAAACAAATCGTTAAGATTTTTAACAAATTGGTTTGAAACCTCAGAAATATGAACTAACCCACTATAATCATCTTCCAAGCTCACAAAAACACCATAAGGGGTTATACCTGTTACCTGACCTTTCACAATATTGTTAAGTTTAATACTATTCATACGACATCACATGTACATTATACCAAATTTTTGTTATTTAGTCTACATATTTTCTAACCATTCTACTTTGGGTATGTTATATTTTTTGTTAATCATATTAAACACATCAAATAATAGTATTTCATAATCCCTAGACTTACTTATAAACTTCATAAGCGTTTTCTCATCAACTTCTTCTTCTAAAATTAATTTAACCTGGTCGAAATAATATACCGGATACAGTAATCTAGAAAACAATAATCTTAAATTTACACGATTAAATTTTTTTAACGTTTCAACAACTTCCTCTAAATCCAATGTCCCATCAAAAAATTTTGTTTCAATATAAAGCGCTGTATCTCTTATTTCATAGTCAAATGTAAAGTTAATCGCGTTGTTAATTAAACCACTTAAAACATATTTGTTTAGTCTCTTATGGCCTAATGAAACCTTAGCGTCGTTCATATTTTCAGTTTCTTTTATATCAACATAGTAACTAATTGCGTTTTCAGCTAGGCCTACATAATAATCAAATGATTCTTGAATAAGTGGATAGTCTATGTTAAGGTCTGCCATTTCACTTTCAAACACATCTATTTTCTTGCCCCATAGAACATCATAAGGTACGACATTATTGTTTTTTAGTATTAATAAATTATTAAAGTATATTAAATCTTTTAACGAATATTTATCATTTTCTAGTGAATTTACCCTTAATAATACATATATCTTATCATTTAGTGCTACATAGAAAGTCTTGTTTTTATTAATTATAAATGTGTCCACGAATATATTTCTTTTATATAACGAATTTGTTACTTTTACTAAAAATTCTATTTCTTCTATAGATTTTGACGTTTCTACAAAGTAATATTTAAAGTCATTAAAATAAAAGTAGCAACCATTGTTAATTTCTACTATTTTACTAGGATAAATATTGTAATAATAGTTTATTGTTTCTTTCATAGTATCACTAGTAAATTATATACAAAAAAACTGCAATTATGCAGCTTGTTTATATGATAATGTTTGGTCAGGCATTGATTTTTGGTAATTCATGTTCTGTGCACTTTCCAACTTTTTTATTTTAGCTTGAAGTTCAGCTATTATTTCGTCTTTTTTCATTAGCTCTGCTCTTATTCTCTCAAAGCATATTTCTACGGCGTCTTTTTGTTTTTCTGTCTTTTCTTCTTGTTTGTATAATTCTTGTGGTGTAACAAGTTTTTCACTGCTTACTTCAGGCATATCAAATGCAGGCTCAGACACTGGTCCTGATGTGACATCAACTACTGGTTCATTAGCAGATTCAGGTATAGGTGTTGATGTTTCTGTAGAAGGTACATCTACAACTGGTTCAGAAATAGCTGGCATTGCTGAAACTTCTGGGGTTACAGGTACAACTGGTTCTGCTGGACTAGCAGCTGCGATTTGGTCAAATATATTAGTACTTTCTAATGCAGGTTCAGCTTCTGCTGGTTTTACTTCTTCTTTTGCTTCTGACACTACTGGAGTTGGTTCTTGTACTGGTGCTGGTTCAGCAGGTGTTTGTACTATTGTTTCAGGGGTAACAGCAGGTTCTGGTGTTACACTCACTTCTGGTGTTTCAGAAGGAGTTTCAATTGTAAATGAGCTTTCCAAAGAAATACTTGCAAATTTTTCTTTATCAGTATCTTTTATTCCAATTACTCTTGAACCTAATAATTCTACAACACCACTTATATTCTTTGAACTATCCATTTTATTTCCTTGAATAATTGATTTCATAGCTGCTTTTACATTATCCCATACGCTTTCATCAGTTATAGCAACAAATTTAAATAACCCTGGAGTTTCTTCAGTTACTTCAGAAATATAAACTTTACTCATTCCTTCTTTTAATCTCTCATTTTTTGATATTATAGCAAATGTCTTATTTAAATCTTTTATATCAAAATAATATACTATTTCTACATTTTCATTTGTTCCATCTAAATTTTTAACAGTGATTGTTTTCATTATCTCACTCTCCTACTATTAACATCATACCATAAAAAAACATTTTTTACAAATGTTTTTTGAATTTTTTAGCTATTTTTTTTCTAAAATGAAGTATTTACAACCATAAGCACAATTTTCTTCTATATATTTATCTATTTTTTGATAGTCATTTATGCTATTATTAATCTTGTTTTCTTTTTTTGTAAATCCTTTTAGTCTTAATTTTGAATAAGCATAATCTCCCACAATATAATCGTAATCTTTAAAGTAATCAGTTACCAATTGTGTTACTTCTTCAATATCAAAACATTCACCTTTATCTTTTATTAATTTATATTCTTGCTCTAATAAGGTCATCATTTTCCTCCTAATAAAATTATACAACAAATTTATACTAATTGCTACTAGTAATTGGACTAGTTACTGCATAAGACCCACCGTACACGTTTGGAATTTTACCCTGTATTATTTTTACCACTAACGGAATACTATTATTTACTAATACGTCTTTTGAAATAAGTGGTAACATAAATCTCATATTTACTGTCACGTCAATGTAAACTTTTAGTAAAGAGTTGTTTATTCCATATGATGACACTTCTGTTTTAATATTGCTTACTATACTACCTATTACTTTAGCTTTTAGTGGAACTTTTGGGCCAATATTTGAAAGTGTATAGTTTCCTGTAATATATCCCAATGGTATTTTGTATATTAAGTCCTCTGTTTCAATCTCGGTATCTTCAAGTTTATATCTTCCGTTTTCAAATGATTTTAAATCTTTGTATACTGCTTTATTTAATTTCACTAGGCTTTTATTTATTTTAGCTGTGTTAAAGTCTACGCTTATTACTTCATCATTCTTATTTGTAAGTGTATTAAAAAAAGACATTGTTTCTTCTTCAGAAAATGAAATACTTTCTACAGCGTCACTTATTATTAATGAACTTATCTTTTTTACTTCGTTTTCGGCATACACTTCTAATGGTGGCACAATTTTCGTATTTATGTATTTAAAGGTTAAACTGACTATTAGTAAAACTAGAAATGTCACAATTAAAATGGTATCTTTTTTTGTTAGTTTTATTAACAAATTTCGTTTTAATCTCATTTTCTTTTTCATATTAAATTATATAATAAAAATAAAAGAACTATTACTAAAATAGTTCCAAATCAAACACGTAGTTACCTATTATTATTAGTGAAGCCACTATTGATAAAATAAGTATTATTATCAAGAATGTTTTTATAAATGAAGACTTTTTCACACTTTTTTCTAATTCATCAAAACCTTCAAAATCATCTTTACTAAATGTCATTGAGTTTGTGTAAAAGCTCTTGTCTAAGTCACTCATTTTTTCTTTTAGGTTAACTAATTCTTCAGTTTTTTGTTCTTGTAAACTTTCAGTTTCTTTAGTCTCAAGCTTTTTAGCGTCAATGTACTCGCTTATTTCATTTGTTAAGTCTTTTTTACTTTGTTCTTCTTCAATTGGTCCAGTTGTATCTCCGCCTGCCATTAATTCTTCTAGTAAGTTTACGTCTCCTTTATGTATTGTTACAGTGTTTATTAAATCCACTATTGTTCTTTCGTCTGTATTCAAAGTTGCTGTTGGCTCATCAACGTCATCGTTGTCTATCTCTTTATACATCTTTATTTTGTCAAGAATATCATATTCACTACTTCTTACTTGTTTATATCTTTCTTCACTATATTCAATACTTCTATTTTCTCTTGCTTTTTCTAAAACGGAATTAATGTCATAAACTTTTTTAACTTCAGTTTTTGGTAGCGAAGTTGGTTCTTCTTCAGGTAAGGAAATCATTTTTCTTCTAACTTTATTTTTTTCGTTATTTTCATTAATGTATTTTTTAATTTTTTCTAGGTCAATTGTTTTACCAGTTTGCTCAATTATTTTAACATTTGAATTATTGTTTACACGTGAAAGCTCACACTCTTTTACTTCGTCATATAAAGCAATATTTTTGCTTACTCTACTTTGAGTGTTTTCTACTTGCTCATTATTTAAATAATTATATTTTTCCATTCTAGAACTCATATTTTTCACCATACTAATTTTATCATATTTTTTGCGAAAATAGAAGTATATTAATTGATTTTCTTTAAATTTAATTATATAATATTTTTAGGAGGAAATGAAAATGGAAAAGATAGAAATTAATAAGGATGCGTGTATCGGATGTGGAATGTGTGTGCATGACCACCCAAATTATCTAATTTTTGATGAAAACGGGCAAGCTGAGCCTGTTGGAAAGGAAGTTAAACCAGAGGACAAGAAAAGCTTTTTAGATACAATTGAAAGCTGCCCTACAGAAGCTATTTCAATAGTTCAAGAATAGAAATAAAGTCTTACATAATGTAAGGCTCTTTTATTTTAGACTGTATAATTTTTTTACTTCTTTTAAAGATAACTCTCTATATTCTCCACTTTTTAATCCACTTAAATCTAAAAATGCGTACTTTTCTCTTTTTAATTTTTCTACGTCATAATTTAAAGCGTTAAACATATCTTTTACTTGATGGTTTCTACCTTCAGTTATTACAACTTTAACATAACTTACGTCTGTTTTTTTGTCGTACCTATCTAATTTAAAGATAGCTTTCTTTGTTTTTTTACCATTTAAAAGTATTCCACTACTTAAAGTAAGAGCGTCTTCTTTTTTAAAGAAACCTTTAACTTTTGCGTAGTACTCTTTTGTAACATCATGTTTTGGATGAGTTAAAATATTAGATAGTTCTCCATCATTTGTAAGTAAGATTATGCCTGTTGTATCATAGTCAAGTCTGCCAACTGAAAACACTCTTTTTTCACTTTTTACTAAATCGCAAACTGTTTTTCTTCCCTTATCATCTGTTACTGAACTTATTACGCTGCGTGGTTTATAAAGAAGAAAATATGAGTGATCCTGTTTTCTTAAAATTTGATTATCTATTTCTATTAAATCTGCGTCAGTTACTTTAGTACCAAGCTCTTTTACAACACTTCCATTTACTTTTACTTTTCCTTTTAAAATTAATTCTTCAGCTTTTCTTCTGCTAGTATAGCCGCATTCACTTATATATTTTTGTAATCTTTCCATAAATAACACCACTTACATTATAAATTATTTTTTCCAAAAAAACAACTTACTTTTTAGTGAATGTTCTTTTTGATGTTTAGAAATTATAAATATATTAGCTTCTGTTACATATTTATTGTCAACATAAACTATGGCTTTTCCTATTACTTCTTTATCTTTTACTTTCTTCTTTTTTATAATATCTATATCTATTTTGATCTTGTCTCTTTCATCTTTTTTTAGCATTACTTCCACGTCTTCATTGATATATAAATGGTAACTCTTATAATATTCACTTTTTACATTAAATGTTTTTTTATTCAATATTTTATAACTATCATACTCTTTAAAATATTCTTCATATAACTTTTTGTGAGTATTAAATCTATCTTTTTCTTTCATTGTTACTACAATTAAGTTTTCTCCTGCTTTAGTTGCACTTGAAACAAACATATACCCTGCTTTTTCTGTATAGCCAATTTTTCCACCTGTTAAAAATTTATAACTTCTTAATAGTTCGTTTTTGTTATACCAAATGTGAGCTTCTATGTTCGAAGTAAGCATATACTTTTTTAATTTTGTAATTTCCATAAATGTCTTATTTGTAGTTGCATATCTCATTAGAAGAGCTAAATCATGGGCAGTGCTTATATTTTCTGTTTCATTATCTAGTCCATGCGGATTTTTAAAATTGGTAGATGTCATTCCTAGCTTATTTGCAAGGATATTCATTTCTTTTATAAAGTTATCATACCCAATAGTCTCTGTAGCTATTACCATTGCCGCGTCATTACCACTTCGTAAGTTGAGTCCAACCAGTAAATCATATAAAGTCATGCATTCTCCAATATCTAAATAAATCATTGAACCGTAGACACTTAGTACTTCTTTTCCAGCACAAAGTACGTCAGTAGTGCTTGCGTTTTCTAAAGCCACCAAAGACGTCATTATTTTTGTAGTACTTGCAATTAACATCTTTTCGTCCATGTTTTTTGAAGACAAAATTCTAGAACTTTTAGTGTCCATTACAACGTAACTTTCTAGTGCATCAATTTTTAAAATTGGAATTAATAAAATAACAAATAATATAATCTTTTTCATAGCAAATTTTATGTTTTAAATAAAGAAAAAAGAACTTATTCTTGTTCATAATTATAAGTTCCATGTATTTTTTCTAATGTGGTTTTGTCAAGTGGCGACACTTTCCAACTACCATCTTCTTTAGTTAAATTTATTTCTATTGTGTATTCTACTCGGTCAGTAGTGTTTTGCATAGATTTAAGTTTGTAATCCATAAATTTGTCGTTATCGTATGAGTCATTTGTTAAAAATTCACTTTCATGAGTACTCTTATAACTTTCAGCATCTTTTTGTGCTTTATAGAAATCGTACACAGTAATTTTAGCTTTAACCGTTGCATCGTCACCATTTACTGTTTCGTCTTCTATAGTATACTTTAAGTCTGAGTACTGCATTTTCATAATATTAGTGTATGTAGTTTTTTGATAATCAGTTGTTAATGTTGTTCCTTCTACAACTAATTCTAAATCGTCTAAAACTGCATTATCTAGATTTTGATATTTTTTAAATAACTCTTCTACTTTCTTTGTTGGAGTATTTTTATTTAGACTACACCCTACTAATAAGAACACACTTAAACATATAACTAAAATTTTCTTCATTATTCCACCTCTAGTTATAGATTAACCAAAAATTTCTAATATATACTATTTTTTTACAGTTAACATATTTAATAGAGAATAGAATTCACGATGTTTATCTGTATAATCTTTTTTTATAGATTTTACTAGCAAAGTGTAGGCATTTATTGCTGCTTCTTTATTAAACCATTCATAATATAAATAATTAATTTTTTCTTCATCTAATTTTATAATTTCTAATTCTTCTAGTATTTTGTCGACTAAACTGTTTTCGTCTCTTAGCATTTTGTTTTTAGTGATATTATTATTAATTACATTATATGCTAAAGCAGTCATTCTCATTGTTTTAGACATATTAGATATTTCTACTTCTTCATTAATTAAAAACTTACTTTTCTTAATAACTAAACCCTTTTTATCAACTAGCACCATAAGGCTATTTATTCCATCAGTTACTATAAATGAATACTCTAGTGTTTCTACATTTTTGGATGTAAAGACCTGGGTTTTATCTTTTACTACACTTAGAAACTCTTTATCTATTCTTACTTTTTTGTATGTCAAATCTCCTAAAATATTAGTTTTCACCTTAAATAATGGGCACCTTCTTACGTGATAAAAATCGTCTGTTGTTTTCCAGTCATAAAAATCATAAAGCATATCATTAAAATTTACTAATATATCGTACACATATACCATTGTTATTTTCCTTTCCTTAAAGCATAAATTATTAAAAGTACTCCAGGAATTATAAGTAAGCATTCCCACCTTCTAGATATATAGTTTACATAATTTATAAAAGTATACCCGATGCTTAATAAATTTATGTATATTATAATGAATGTTAAACTAAATCCAGTTAGAAGTATTCCTATAATTAAAGTTAAAAATTTGAATAACATATTTACACTCCCTACTTAAATAGTATTTATTTATCACAAGTTTTAGTATATAATTATATTGGTGATATTATGAAAGAAATATTAATTTATGTATTTTTGGGAATTGTGCAAGGTTTAACCGAGCCATTACCAATTAGTTCAAGTGGACACGTTTTTGTTTTGAAGAAACTTCTTGGAATTACCGCAAGTGACTTAAACTTTGAAATTGTTGTTAATTTTGGTAGTTTACTTGCAATTTTGCTTATTTATAAAGACGATTTGATTAGACTTATTAAGAATTTCTTTATGTATTTTAAGGTAAAGAATGAAGAAACTAAAAGAGATTTTAAGTATTGCTGGTTAATTGTACTTGGTAGTATTCCAGTTGGTATAATGGGATTATTATTTAAAGACATGATAGAAGAAAAACTTAATAATATGACAATTGTAGGAATTGCATTTTTAGTTACAAGTTTATTTTTACTTTTAGTTAGTAACATCAGAGGTAAAAGAAAAGAAAGTGATATGAACATAATGGACTCAGTTGTTATTGGACTTACTCAAGTTGTAGCTTTAATTCCTGGAATTAGTAGAAGCGGTTCTACACTAATTGGTGGCTTATTTAGAAAACTTGATAGAGAAACAGCATTAAAATACTCATTTATGCTTTATATTCCAGTCAGTGTTGGTACTACACTACTTGGTTTCAAAGACTTATTAGAAACATCTAACTTACACGACATCGTACTTCCTTATGGACTTGGATTTATTGCTTCAATGGTAGTGTCATACTTTACTTTAAGATGGTTTATAGGCGTGGTTAAAAAAGGTAATTTAAAATATTTCAGTTTATACACTTTAATACTTGGAATTTTAATTCTAATATTTATGTAAGCAAAAGAAAACTCTAGAATAATATCTAGAGTTTTTTAATAAAAAAAGCCTTATTTAGGCTCTTATTCAAAATAATCAATATCTTCTAGAAAGTCGTCGTCAGTATTTTCTTCTTTGGTTTCTTGTTCTTCACTACTATTTACTTTTTTCTCAGTTGTATTTTCAATTTCTACAGGCTCTTCACTAGATGTTTCTTGAGTCTCTACAGAACTACTTTCTTTAGTTTCTTCTTCGTCTTCATCATACATTGAAGTTTTAACTAATTCTTCTTTTATTTTAGGAGCTTTATTTGTTTGTGTGTCGTCTCCTCTAGACCAAATACTTTCTATTTCTTCTTTTATAACATCAACGTTAACATATAAGTATTGTTGTTCATTATATAAACTATTTATTCTGTTAGTGTATTCAAGTTGTTTAATCTTGTCTTCAAATTTACTTAAAGTATCTACTCCATCATTTTGAATTCTATCGTTAAGTATCTCTAGACTTCTTTCTTCTTTAATTATTTCGTTATGTAAGTTATTGTAGTTTATATCCAAGTTTCTTAACTCTTCATTAAAGTTTTCTATATCTAGTTCATACTTATTTTCTAAGAATTTATCACTATTTATTTCGTCGTTTAATAAATTTATGATACTAGCATATTCGCTTTCTAAGTTGTTTAAATTTGACTCATTAAATAATAATTCTTCAAGAGTTTTAAGCTTTTCTTCTTTTTTAAGTCTTTCAATTCTAGTACTAAGGAAAAGATTTTTTGACTCGTCAATAAGAGTATTTAACTCTTCTTTTCTTTTTTCTATTCCAGTAATAGTACTTTTAAATGTTTCAATTCTTTTGTTATGATATTTAGTTTTCTCAAATAAACTTTCTTTGATTTCGTCACTTGAGTAATTATTTTTTTCTAAAACGTTAGTTATATCATTTTTCTTGTTGTTGTATAGATCAATTAATTCAAAGATATTGCTACCTTTTATTTCATCTAAAGTACGTTCGTAATTATTTTTAGCACGTTCTGTTAAAGTATCAAGTAAGTCTTTTACTTCCACTAAAGATCTATTGTTTTTAAAAGCACTAAGTAGTTCAGTTCCAATTAATATAGAATTCTTTTCTTTGTTATCAAGTGCTTCATTTACTAAAGATAATTCTCTTTCTAAAGTGTTAAGATAAACTTCATCCTTACTTTTGTCTGAATCATCAGTATAACTTAAATTATCAAGTTTGTAGTTTACTACTTCTATTAGTTCTTCAACACTATTAAGTTCTTTAGTAATAACTTCAATGTCGCCAGTAGTTTTTGCTTTAACTTTGCATTTTAAAGTTTTATCATTTAGCTTAAGTTCTAATTCACTCTTCTGATTTTTTAAATTGTTTAATGTTTCTGTTAAGTATTTTTTTTCTTCTTCGTCTTTAATCTTCTTATCTTTGTCAATATAGTCGTGAGTGTCTAGCTTACTTTTAATACTATCTATTTCTTCAGTTAAGTAGTTCTTTCTTGACTCTAGATAGTCAGTATCTTCTAGTACTCTTAAGTCAGTTATTTTGTAACCACTCTTTTTGACAAGTATACCAATTAAGTCTTCTAATGCACGATAGTTCATATTATCACCAATCCAATTCTATTCTTTTATTTTTCTTTTCTTCTGCTTTTACTTCTTCTTTAATAACTTCTTTAGTTTCTTCTTTTACAGGTTTTTCTTCTAAAGCTAGTTCTTCTTTTCCTAAAATTTCTTCTAAACTTTTAACAGGTTCAGCTTTAATAACTTCTGGGACTATTTGTTTAGTCTCTTCTATTACTTCACTAGGTATTTCTTCTTCACTGCTAATAACTACTTCTTTATCAACATTTTTTTCTGTAAAAGTATCACTTTCTTTAAAATCATTGTTAACAACTTCTTGTTTATCCACATTTATTTTTGTGTTTGACCATTCTTTTATAAGTTCTTCTTTAACTTTACTAGCGTCAACATAGATTACATCTTTTTTATTTTTTAAATAATCTATTTCAAGTCTAATCTTTTCTTTCTCATTGATGTCTATTATTCTTTCCGTCGTGTTAACGTAATTATCTTCTTTTAGTTTGTTAGATACATTATTCATTTTTGTAGTACATTTATCAAGCTCGTCTAGTAAAATTTCTTTTTTATTATTATTGTTAGTTCTGTTATTTCTAACATTTTCTAACATCTTTTCTGCTTTTTCTAATGTATCTTTATTTCTTTCTTGTTTGCTTTCTAAATCATTTTTTGCATTTTCTAGTCTTTCGTATACTTCAAATGAGATGTCTGTATTTACTCCTTCATTAAGAACTCTGTCTATTCTTGTAAGGTCTTTATCTAACTTATCAATGTAATCTTTTATCTTATTAACAATGTTTACATCTTTTAACTCTACTTCTCTTAATTCGTCTAATTCCTTATTAACTGTTTTTAATTCAGCATTAAGTGAGTCTATTTTGTTGTCAAGATAAGCTTTGTATTTCTCGTCCATTTCTCTTTCTTCAGTATTCTTGTATTCGTAAGTATTAATTTTATCATTTAGTTCATTATACTTACTTTCAAGTTCATTAAGTCTTGTGTAAAGATTACCAGCACTTAAGTTTTCTGTTCCTTTACTTGCAAGATTACCAAGAAGTTCTATTCTAGCTTTAACACTTGTATACTCTTTCCCTTCTTTATATGCATTAAGTAAGCTTTTACCAACTATTTCAGCGTTGTTTTCCCAATTTGCTTGTCTTAGTTTTAATGCATCTATTATTTTACTAAGAGTTTTTTGATTATTGCTACCTTCTTTTTCACTTTGTAATTTCTTTATACTTTCTTTTGTCTTAGCAAGTTCTTCTTCACTATAGTTACTGTTAATGTCAAATCCAGCTTTCTTTACAAGTAAACTTACTAAACTTTTTATTGCTTCAAAATTATTGTTCATCACTAACCACCTTATTTTCCTATTAATATGATATCATAATTATTTGTCAATTACAATTTTCATTTTTTAGACAATGAGTTTACAAAAAAAGCTAGACAAAGTGTCTAGTTAAAATGTCTTATTTTTGTAAATTATACTATAATGTTTTCGTTTCATTATTAAGTTCAGTTTTGTATGAAGTGATAGCTTCTTTTAAATCACTTTCTATTTTATATATTCCTAATGCTTTAGAAAAACTTTGTAAGTCAGTCCTGTAAGGTATGGAGAATGCTTGGTAAATGTTGTTTATATATGCTTTATCACTCTTTAATTTATCATACATATAATAACCATACACACATCCGAAAATATAATATAAACTTCTTTGTGGGTGTAAGTCTTCTATTTCACTAGCAAAATAATCTTTTATTTTTGATAACTCTCTGTTATAGCTTTCTTCAGTCATTTTCCCGTATAGTTTTTTATAACTATCATACTCGAAGTCTCCAAAAGTAAAGTAAACATTAATGAATGCCATAATACGTATTAAATAACTTTTATTTAAAGTGTTCTTAAACCTTAGTTTTCTAACATACTTCATTTCTTCATTGTATCCCATACTGGATAACTCGTCTTCCATCAAGAATTCAGTAAATATTGCTAGGCTTTCACTCACCATATGGTCAGTTGTATTTTCAGGTATTCCAACAGTGTAATGAGCTAGTTCATGGGCAAATATTACTGCGTCAGTTATGTATCCTGAGTTTGGTATAGAGATAAATCTAAAATCGTCTTTTATTCCTGCACATCCAGCAACTATACCTTCATGTATACTTGGTAAATAGTCTTTATCATACTCATATTCTCTAAAATCAATTGTACCATCAGATAATATTTTATCAATTGTTTCATTACTTATTGGATAGTTATACTTTTTAAAAATTTTTTTAACTAAATCTATTTTTGTAAGTAAATCAAGTCTTTTATAATTTTCTAAGTCAACTTTGCTAAACTTTACATCAGCTAATTCTTCTTTTAGGTCTAAATATAATTCACTTATTTTAATAATTAAATTCAAGTTAGCTAATGTAATACCACTTAGTTTATTTTTAGATAAAAATTCATCTAACTTTATCTTTAATTCTTCGTTAGTCATTCTTTTTAGTCAATCCTTCTATTGCTTTTAATACTTCAATAGGAAGTGCAAATATTACTGTGTTACTTTGATCACTACTTAAATCGTTTAGAGTTTCAAGAGTTCTTAAATGTAAAGCACCAGGCGCCATGCTTAAGTTTTCTGCTGCCTTTTTAAGGTTCTCACTTGCTTCTACTTCACCGTGGGCTTTTGTGATAACTGCTAGTTTTTCTCTTTCAGCTTCTGCAACACGAGCAATTACTCTTTTCATTTCTTCAGGTAAACTGATATCTTTTAATTCTACGTTTTCAACTTTTATTCCCCATGGGTCAGTTGCCTCGTCTACTATTTTACATATTTCAGTACTTATTTTATCTCTTTCACTTAATAATTCGTCTAGGCTTACACTACCAACTGCATTTCTCATTGTTGTCTGCGCTAGTTGACTTACTGCATAATTAAAGTTTTCAACTGCAAGTATTGCTTTAGATGCATCAAATATCTTATAGTATAATACTGCATTAATTTTAATTGATACGTTATCTTTTGTAATTGCTTCTTGTTCTGGTACGTCCACTGCTTTTGTTCTTATGTCAACTTTTTTAAATGAGTCAATAACCGGTAAGATTAAATTCCAACCTGGGTTCATTATCTTTTTAAACTTACCAAATCTAAATTTTATTCCCCTTTCATATTCGTTAATTTGTCTTATAGAACTAAATATTACAATTAGTACTATAACTGCTACAGGTATTAACAATTCCATATTCTTCTCCTCCTTTATTTTAACGGTACTATTTTTTACCTTATTTTTTCATGTCTATTTAATTCATCTATTGTGTCAGCAACCTCTTTTTTTAAATCAAACAACGTTACTTCTATTGCTTTTAAAAACTCAATTAGATCGTATTCACTATACTTATAAGACTTTTTAATTACATTAATATACGACTTATCACTTATAAATCTTTTTGCAATATTTCTACCTACTAGACATCCAATTAAGTATCTCATTTTAATTGTAATGTTAGTTCTTCTATCATATGCATCTTCTGTTTCATTTTCTCTCTTTTCTAGAAAATACTTTACATCATTTATTATATAATCATATTCTTCAAAAGATAACCCAGGAAACAATCTAGACATTCTTTCTTTTGAAATATCTTTAAAAGCCATATATGTTTCTAAAACGTATAATGTGTTATAGATTTCTTTAGTGCAGCTATATGCATTAGCAACTCTTATTTTTGTAAATAAACGTGTATCTTTTTGATAGCCCATTTTATCAAGATTTTCAAGCATTAAACTTTCTACAAAAATTGCATATATTTCTGACTTAAATGTGTCGTTATAAGATTCTGGACAACCATAAATGTAATGTGCTAGCTCATGTGAAAGCATTACTGCATCTGTAACTTTGCCATTGTTTGTTATAGTTACTTTGGGAGTTTCATTCCAAACCACACTAGTAGAACCAATAATTTTATCATAGTCACTTCTACTATTTGATGGGTCATTAAATACAATTACACCATTATTAATTAGCTTATCTATATCAATATTTTCAAGCTGCACACAATATTTAGAAAACAATTCTTTAGTTAACTTAATTGAACTACTAATATCCATGTCACTTATTTGTCTCATATTAATATCTTTATATTTAAAATCTATTAAATATGGTCCTAATTTAATATACTTTTTGGCTATTTGTATAAATGCGCCTAAATCATTTAATAATTCTTCGTCGTCTATTTTATCAACTAGTTCTTTTACTTTTTCTTTTAGCTCATCATCACTCATTTATTCACTCCCCTATTTCTTTATTTTTCTCTATATTAACACTACTAATCTCGTCAAATCTTTTGCTTATTTTATCAGTAGTAATATGGATATCTCTAACATCTTTGTTAACTGTCTCCATGTGTTGACTAAGTTTATCCCACCTTTCTTTATAACGCATAAATTCTTCTCCTAGTTTATTTAATTCAGTGTGAATAATACTTGTATATTTATCTCTTTCCATACCCATTAAAATTGCTTGAACAAGTGTAAGTAAACTCATTAATGTAGTAGGACTTGCAATATAAACGTGCCTTGAATAGGCGTAGTTGATAAGGTTTGGATGGTATGCATTTATTTCAGCAAATATAGCTTCAGCTGGTAAAAACATTATTGCTTCATCTGATGTTTCTCCACTTATTATGTACTTACTTCCAATTGCATCAATATGTTTTTTCACATCACTTTCAAACATCTTTTCTCTTCTTATTCTTTCTTCATCTGTTATTCCTTTTTCTAGCATATATCTATAGTTCTCCAATGGAAACTTTGAGTCAATACAAATTCTACCTAATGGAGATGGTGCAAAAACTATCGCGTCAGCAATAACGCCCGTACTTAAAGAATATTGTAAACTATAAACTTTATCATTCTTATCTCCGAAAACACTAGATAATATTTGATGCAAATTAACTTCTCCAAAAATACCACGACTTTTCTTATCCGTTAACACTGACTGTAAACTCACTATATCATTAGATAGCCCATCTATTTTCTTTTGTGCCTCGTCTATTTTAGCAAGACGCTCTAAAACTGACGCAAAAGTCTTGTTAGTCTTTTCAAAATTCACATCAAGTCTTTCATTAACTTTATCATTAATCATATTAAGTTTGTGCTCTATTCTATCATTTAGTTTATCAAAGTCACTAGTTAAATCTCTAGAAAAATTTAACTTAAAATCTCCAATTTCCCTTATAATATCTCCTTCTACCTTACTTAAAGAAATATCATTTTCCTTATTCTTTTTAATATTTAATAACACTATAATTAACAATATTACTACTAATACAACTAAACCTAATATTACATACTCCATACTATCACTCCTCATAATTCAATTTTAACATAAGCCAATTACATTGTCAACCTTTTGTTCGCTAATTTTGTAATAAAAAAATTCTACTACAAACATCTTTCACTTCTCATATTTAAATAACAAATATAAAACAGTAGAGTTTTAGTTCTACTGCTTTATATTGGTAAATACCTAGATCCGTTATTTACTCTGTTTCGGGTTTCCTACTAAAGAGTAAGGACTGACATTTACTGTATTCAAGTTATTTCTAACTTAGGAAATAAACTTGTTTCTCTACATCTTAGTCTACTATAACATTTGTTATGACTTTTCTTTTAAATTTAAACTCATTAACGAAATAATTTTTACAATATATTTCAAGCTTAACTCTAGAGAAGTTGGCGGGACGCACGGCGTTAGTGTTGTCCACGTTGTTGTTGTTCAAATTCGCATTGTCGGAATTCCAGTTCCACACGTTCGCGTTCCCATTGTTCCAATTGTTAGGAGACAAGGACCACACGAGTAAGGCAAGCTGAAGCCACGCGTACTTTATAGCTTATTCCTATATCAAAAGTGTTTTCACACTTGATACCAAAATTAAATTTTCACAACTGGCACTCACGCGCCAGAAAGTATTAGTCTTTCTAGCACAGGTTAGTCAGTATTCATTTTTTTGCTTACCACCAACTTACGTCGGTGGAGCCGTCCGGATTACAAGAGTCTCAGTTTAGCATCCACTTGAAGTTTCCACTATTTCATATGGTGTCTCATATGTCCCATCTCCTGTACTATATTTGATACAAGATTTGAGAGAAATGGCGGGACGCACGGCGCTTGCGGGGCGGACGCGGCGGTAGTCCAAGTACACATTGCCGGAAGCCCAGTACCACACGTACGCGCTAGACCCATACCATTGAATAGGCGACAAGGACCACCAATATGTTGATACTTGAGAACCAGTACTATTACTAATAAACCATGCATATGGAGTACTCATTGTTTGGTATGCTACTCCCCCAGCAAAAGCTATTTCGTCTGCTGTCATTAAAGAAATAGGATAATCTAATTTTGCACTTGTATTATCTACGCTGAATGCATCTCTTATATCTGTACAGTTATATGATGGATTTGATGATGCTCCATCTGTATCATAGTCCATTCTATAGTATGATGCAAAGTTGAACTTTGAACTTGCACTATATGTTTGTCCTGTTCCTAAACTTCTATCATTACAATATACTGCACTTGTACTTAAGTATTTTGTATAATCTGTTAAGTTATTTTGATACCACGAGTCTATAAATGTTTTTATAGTACTATCTGTAGTATTATTCCTTATTGTATCAAGTGATGTGTCTTCTCCATATTTATATCCTAAATATTTTGGACTATCAATTTCAGTATTGAATGCACTTGTTCCTATATTACCAGTTGTTGTATCATGGCTTGTTCCTACATAAAGTAGTCTTATACTTCCGTCATGATTAGTTCTTATTATTCTCCAGTATAGGTTAGCAAACTTTACCCAGTTGTTTGTTGCATTTCCTGCATAGTAATATACTTCTTTTGGTGAGTCTGTTATACCTGTTATACTTTCTGTTGAAGTAAATAATGTTCCTGTTGTAGTTGCAGTTAAAGGTGTTGCAAAGTCATTTGTGCCATTATTGTTATTACTTCTTGTACTTCTCGTTGGATTATCCTTTAATATTTGACTTAATAATGTAACTGGCTCTTCTGTCCCCTCAGTTATAAATAGTGTTCCACTTAGTTTTCTTCCCATATCATCACTTTGGTCTACACTTTCATCGTTTGCATACTTAAATTCAATAGTGTAGCTTTGTGTTACTCCTACTGGAATGCTAACACTATAAGCTAGTACTTTATCTTTAGGTGCACTTGACTTTGGAATATCTTTAAACTCAGTCATATTGTATCCATTATTTGTACTAGTTATCTTATATTGTAAATATCCATTAGTTACAAAAGTATTTAATAAGTCTTTTATTACTATATTATATTTGTATTCTGTCTTAGTATCATTTTTAATAGTAAAAGTTTTAGTTTTTTGCCAACCTGGTTCTATATCAGTTTCTGTTAAAGCTCCATCACTATCTGTAAATACTATTTGTAAGGTAGCACTTGTTACATCTACAGTTTTCCCCTTTCCTATTATTTGTGTTGAAAACCATGCTAGTGATACACTTAGTACTACTACAAGTAAG